>JBPCOQ010000052.1:0-64116 GCA_051000095.1 Bryobacteraceae bacterium
TATTGGAATTGATGCGAGGTCTACCCTCGGACTTTTGGCCGGAGCCCTGCAAACGGCTGCGGGATGGCAGCACAACCCACAGTCATTGTCCAGCCACACCGGGGCCTATAATAAAGCTCGGCAGGCCCTGCCCGGGACCGTGGTGGAATAAAGCTGTGACCGGATCTTTCAGCAGTTATGATAACGGCCTATGCCGGGGAGAGTTTCCCACAGTCAGGGCAGCGAGTATTTTTCTTCGATGGCACTTCCGTGCGATTGGCTCACACCGAGGCGTTGCGCCAACTCTACCCGCCAGGATCGAACAAGCATGGAGAATCGCACTGGCCGTTGCTCCGTATGCTGGTCGCGCACGATCTGGAAACGGGACTGGCGATGCGTCCGGAATGGGGATCGATGCATGCGTTTACGCACGCAAGCGTGGCAGCCAGGCGGTATCCGAACAAGAGTTATTGGAGTTGGCCATCGAACGTCTGCCCCCTGCATCGGTGGTGGCGGGCGACGCTAATTTTGGGGTGTTCTCGGTGGCGTGGACGGGAGTGCAACACGGCCATGCGGTGCTTCTGCGCTTGACCCAAGAGCGAGCCCGGCGGCTGGCGGGCGGACCGCTACAGGATGGAACAGATCGAAAGCTGGAATGGAAGCCAAGCCGCGACGATCGCAAAAGCCATCCCGGCTTACCGCCGGATGCCGGGATACAAGGGCGGCTGATTGTCCGCCAAGTTCAACCCGATAACGGAGCCGCCCCATTTCTGCTGGCGCTGTTACCGTACTGGAAGGAGACCACGAAGACGTGCTCCAACTATATGGAAAGCGATGGAATATAGAAACTGACTTGCGCAGCTTGAAGACCACCCTGCGGCTGGAACAACTGGATTGCACGACGCCAGCGATGGTGGCCAAAGAGCTGGAACTGGGCATGGCAGCCTACAACCTGGTACGCGCCGTCACCTTCCTGGCTGCGCGCAAGGCCGGCATCTCTCCGCGCGCCTTCAGCTTTACGCGAGTCCAGAATGTGATCGAGGCCTTCACTCCACTGATCGCCGCCGCCACCGATGCTGGCGAAGCCCAAAAATACCTGGATCGCATGATGTACTACATCGGTCAGGCAACGCTCCCCAAGCGCTTGCGCAAACGTCCTTTTTATCCAAGAGCCGTCTGGTCAAGAGGTGGTTCGTTCCCTAATCACAAGCCTTAGCCTATGCCCACAACCGCCATCACCAACTTGTTCTTCAAAAAGTATGTGGCATTACGGTTGGCTAACCTGCCCCACTTGAAAATGTAGAAACCCAGACACACTCTCGAAAAACCTTCCGTGCTGCGAGGAGAGTGGAGCAGGCCGTTGGCCTCATCGCCTTTGGTGGGCGATCCCGCGCCCATAAAACAGGCAAGAATGCCTGTGCCACTCGGTGCAACACAGCGGATGCGGTAGGTTTTCGAAGGTGTGGACTCATCTCGACGCTTGGTTCGTGAGAAATGCGCGCTCGCCGTTCGATTCGCTGGTGGACGAACTCCCTCCCTATGTGGATGCCGGAACCCGCGTGGATCACGCGGACGCTTTGCTGGCCTGCATGGCGTCAATGCGAGCCTGCATTTCGCGTGTCAGGTGTGGAACGATACCGATCATCCGCTCGATCACCATGAGCTGTCCGCGATGATGCATCTCGTGCTCCTTGACTCCCAGGAGCATCTCGAACCGCGACTTACTCGGGGGTGTCATCCCGGCGGGCAAACTGACGCGTTCGCCCAGGAGTTCGTCGGAGAGGCCTTCGAGCCATGTCGCAAAGCGGTCGCCCTCGTCCCGTAGCATCGTCATGATCTGCGGCTTACTGCGCTGCGCCTGCTCTTCGGCCATCTGTTTGCCGAAAAAAGCCATGAAGTCGAAGCCTTCCAGTGTCGTCAAACGCTCGACGCTATGAATATGGAGTGGCAGTCTGGACGATAAGGCGATATGGGTGAGCGCCTGAGCCACTGTCCGGGTTTCGGGCGCGGCGCTGAACCCGTAATGTTGCTCGCCGATCTCTTCGGCGATCGTGATAGTGTTTTTTCGTACGGTGCGAAAGCTCGCAGCGAGTTCTTTTGGTCCGTAATAGTTCATGCTTATGAGTTTAACACCGCTCTGGTTCAGCCTAAAAATCTAGCCGCATGCCAAGCTGCACGGTACGCGCGCCCGCGCCTTCATTGGTCTGGACGCTACTGATCGTACCAAATGAAGCGCTGTTGGCCGCCGTCGCAAAGGTCCCCAGGTTCGGATGATTCAGGATGTTATTGAATGTCCCTTCCAGGCGAAGGCGGGCTCGTTCGGTGATTGCGAAATTTTTAGCGAGGCCCGTATTCCACACCACCGTTCCCGGTCCGTGGAGAATGCCGACGCCGGCGTTGCCGAAGCGCCCGATGGGTCCCGGCCAACCATAGTAGAAGCAGTTGCCCTGGAGCACGCGCGCCTGGCTGGTAGGCAGGCCGGCGCACGCCGCTGACGGCAAACGATCCGGACGCTGCGTGCCTTGCCGGTCCGGCGCGTCAGTACCGGAAGGATCTTTGCTACCCGTATAGCGTGGCGTCAGAAACGGTCCGGATTGCCACAGGATAATGTTCGCTGTTTGCCATCCGCCCAGTACCGCGTCCACCGCACGGTTCATGTTTGCGCCGAAGCGCTTGCCACGCCCGAATGGCAGCTCGAAATTCCCAGTGGTCAGCCAGCGGTGGCGGCGTGTGAATGCAACATTGCCGTAGTCGTTGTGCAGGTTGTAATCGTCGACGAGCCTCGGACCCGCCTCCCCGGCAAAGCCCGCATTCGGCGCGTCGCCTTCAGCATCCGAAAGATTTTTGGACCAGATCCAGCTCGATTGAAACGTGATCCCAGTGGTGAAGCGGTGCGTGAGCACCGTCTCCAGGCCGTTATAGAACGAGTGGCCGCCGTTGTCGCGGCTCTTGATCAGGCCCCAGTTCGGGAATGGCTTCTGTCGCGGGTCGTAGACTTTGGCCTGCGCTGGAATCTGGTTCAGGTCGGGGCTGATCACCAATCCGATCGAGCGCAGACCAGTGTATGTGACGCGCAATCCAGTGGACCAGCCGAGATCGCGCTCCACCGTGAAGCTCCACTGCTCGCCGTATGGATCGCGAAAATCGATCTGGTTGGCCGTGCCAAAGGCGGCATTTCCGGCCGCGGTCGCGCCATTTGAAACGCTGTTGCTTTTGGTATTCGGGAACTGGATCGCCGGCGCCGCGCCTGCTTTGATTGCATCGGGCGTCGAGTTATTGAATTGCCTGTAATCGCTGGTCTGAATGCCAGTCAAGGAGTAAAAGATGCTGCCGAGAATGGTCTCATCGTACAGCCCGCCCCCCGCGCGAATCACGGTCCGTTCGTTCAGACGGTAGGCGAAGCTCAAGCGCGGCAAGAATCGGGTTTTATCCGAGATGCGCAACGATTCCGGAATCCCGGCCTGCGCGGCGGTCTGCACCGGCGTACACGGATACAACCCGTAATCGGTCGGATTGGGCGTGGCAAGTCCGCACGCGTTGATCGATTGCAGGAACGGCTGCGTCGAAAGCGCAAGTGACTTCGCGTTGGGTACCACCACGGCACCGGTGGCTCGATTGAAATTCGCGATTTGCAAACTGTTGTCGTGGAAAGGCGGGTGATACTCGTAGCGGAGTCCGAAATCGACCGAGAGCTTGTTGGTGACTTTGAACGAATCCTGCGCGAAAAAGCTGTAGGCTCGCGCATGGCCGTCGAAATCGGGGCCGGCGTTCACGACAACAGTCTGGAATGGTAGCCCGAGCAGGAAGTCTGCAAAGTCGGAGCCGGTGTAGCGCCCATCGAAATAGTAATCGCCGAAATTATCGGCAGTGGTGAATGACTCATAGTCCGCGACAGCCAAGGCCCGGACATCGAACCCGAGCTTCATCGTGTGTCTGCCTTTGATCCACGTCAGGTTGTCGGCGAATTGGAACTTTTTTTCGCGAAGGTTCTCTTCACGGCCCCCCGGCGTACTGGTGAGGCCCGTCGAGCCCAAAAAGTTGAAATCCGGATAACCCGATCCCGGCGGAAAAGGTCCGAGTTGCTGCAAGCCCAGATCCGAGATCAGCTTCGAGCCATCCGGGAAATGCGGATAGGCAGTCTGGGTGGTCTGGCGATTGTACCCGAACCGGAACTCATTCAACAAATTGGGAGTAATCGAGTAATTGTGAGACACCACGAAGCTTCGCGGGTCCAGGTTCTGCGAGTAGGTTCCGATTTGCGGCGCCAGACTTTGCGAAGCCGCGGCCGTGAGTTTTTTCCAGCTATACCGGCCGAACAGGGATTGCTTGCTCGAAAGGACCTGATCGATCCGCACATCCGAGAGGTCGGTGGTAATCGGGGTGGGCACGTTGGCAAGGAAATCATTCACGGGACTGCTCCCCTTCAAGACGTTTGCAGCCGGGTAATAGGTGCTCAGAACCTTTTGCGAGACCGGATTGATCAGACCCGTTGGGATCTTATTGTTCAGAAACGGCTGACCCGTGAATGGGTTCGTCACGATCGACAGCCCCGTGAAATCACCAGCCAGCATCGCTGGCGTTGGCACGCTGTTTACAATCGCTCTTGCGCTTCTTTGCAGGTTCCTCTCGTAATCAAACAGGAAGAAGGTGTGATTGCGTCCGTTGAAGTACGGCAGACGAACGGGACCGGAGAGCGATCCGCCGAAATCGTTGGCGCGCTTCTTCGGCTTCGAGATTGTGAACAATGGCGTCGCATCCATCGCGTCATTCTGCAGGTATTCGAATAACGACCCGTGGTACTGGTTGCTTCCGCTCTTGCCAATGAACGAGACATCACCCACCTGGCCGTATTCGGCGGGCGCGAGCTGCGACGTTACCTTCAGCTCGGAGATCGCTTCGGTAGAAGGAAACATCTGCTGGAGTGGTCCGTTAGAGCGCGGTGACGATACCGAGAATCCATCGACGGTGAACTCGTTCTGGGCGGGGTGATTTCCGCCGATTGAAATCGCGGCCGATCCAAGCGGGCCGCCGGAATCCACCTGAACGTTCGGGATCGTCAGGATCGCGTTCAGGGGAGTGGTGCTGACACCTCGGTAATTGAGCGGCAATTGACTGATCTCGCGGCCGTCCTTCACGTCGCTGACTGTCGCGTTCTCGGTGGTAATGACGGGCGCGTGACCGGTGACTTCGACGATGGTGGCCTCGGCGCCCACTTGCAGACTCGCATCCACTCGCACAGACGCCCGGGGATCGAGCGGAACGCCACGGCGGACAAACTGCTTAAAGCCCTTGGCGGTCACGGCAACGTCATAGTTGCCCGGCAGCAGGTTGGGAACCTCATATTCACCGGCACTGTTCGTGGTGGCCGTTTTTGCGGTGTTGGTATCTACATCCGTGACCGTGACGGTGGCCGCCGGGACAACGGCGCCGGAAGCATCGGTTACGGTACCGAGCAGCGTCCCGTAGGTGGATTGCGCGAACGCCGCAGTGCTGGCGAACCATAGAAGAGCCAAGCTCGTGAATAGCCTGAATGGCATGATGTTCCCCCTGACAATCATCGCAACGGCCGTGTGGCCGTTTATAGAGTTGTAGCAGAGTTGAGTTTCAATCGGGTAACGGTACGCGGATGTGGGCGATACCGCGGTCAGAACTCCAGTTTCGCGGCGAACTGGATAATACGCGGCGCGTTGGTGGTGGAGGTCACTAATCCGAACGATTGCGAGCCAACCGTCGAAAACGGAGCGGCAAAGATCGGGTGATTGAAAAGATTGAAGAACTCCGACCTGAACTGTAGCCGCAGGTTCTCGTGAATCGGGAAACTCTTCGCGGCGTAGAAATCCCACTGCTGCTGGAACGGTCCGCGCAGGCCCGTGTTGCGAGGCAGAGTGCCGAACTCTCCGCCTGTGTTCGGTCCAGTGCCGGCTCCGCCAATTGAGTAGCTCTGAGAGCCTGGTCCGCCGAACTGGTTTTTGTTGTTCAGCACCGCTCCCTGGGGCAGCGTGGGTGGGACCGCCAAAATGCCAGTGTTGTACATGGAAGTGCCTGGGTCTGTGAACCGCCGCGGATCCTGCTGCTTCTTAATATTGTGGAAATCCCCCACCAGCACCGGATACAATCCGCTGGTCAGGCCGTAAATATTCACCGGGCATGCGCATCCGAAGTTGATCGGAAGCGCGGACTGGAAGGTGGTCAACCCGCCCACCGTCCAACCCCCCAGCGCATAGCGAAGCATGCCGGTCTTGAAGAATGGCAGATCGTAGGTGTAGGTCATCTGCAGCCGGTGAGTACGATCGAAATCCGACAAGCCGCGATTTAGCTGCGGGGATAACTGGTTGCCGCCCGAGTTGCCCAGATCCTGCGATGCGCTGCCCGAATTGTTGTCGATAGATTTGGCGAATGTGTAGGCGGCCTGGAAGAATGTGCTACCGAAGCGGCGGTTTAGAGTCGCTACAAATGCGTTATAGGTCGAGTGCCCGTTGTCTGTGACCTCGTTCAGGCCCTGGGGGCTGAACCCGATCGTCGTAACGCGGGCGTTCGCGTTGCGGGATGAGTTGGCCGTCAGTCCCCGCACCGGCTGGTTCGCATTCGCCAGCAGCGCCTGGTTCTCCTGAATGCTTTGGAGCAGGCGGACGCCCTGCGATCCGACGTAGCCCAGTTCGAGCGCCAGCTTGCCCGGGAGTTGTTGCTGGATCGAGAAGTTGTAGTGCTCGGCATAGGGCGTCCGAAGATTGCGCTGGATCGGATTAATGGTTAGCAGCGGCGATGAGAACGTGGGCGTACCCGCGGCGTTGAGGCCAGTGTAGGTGGGCGCCACCGGGAGGATGGGGAAGTCCGAAGGCACTGGGAGCGCTGGGAATGGATTCGCCAGCGTGGTACCCGGATTGCCAATGTTCGACAGTTGGAAGAACGGCGCGGCCGTCAGCAATTGCAACAGCGTTTGATTGGATGTGCGAACGTAATAGATGCCGTAGCCGCCGCGCACCGCGGTCTTTCCATTCCCGAACACATCGTACGCAAAACCCACCCGCGGAGCAAAATTCTTGTTGTTGGATTCAGTCAGAGTGGAGTCGCTAACCCCAGGAGTTCCTTTGATCGTTCCGAAGTTAGCCGACGCGGGAATGACATAGCCCTTCAGCAACCCCGGGCCTCCATTGGCAAGCGTATTGGCGTCCAGGAGACTCGGATCGAAGTTGCCGAGCCGGTTGCGGCGGTCTGTGGATGGCGACAGATAATCGTACCTCACGCCGAGGTTTAGCGTCAGCCTGCGCGTCACCTTATAGTCATCCTGAAAATATCCGGAAATGTCGTGTGCGCGGAAATCACGGTAGGTCTGGCCCGTGCCGATGAATGCCGAGAGAAGGGTGCCTGTCAGGAAATCCTGAAAGGTATTGAACTGCAAGAAGCCGCGAGAAGCGAAGTTGTTGAATGTATTGATCTGGTAGAGGCGCGATTCAAACCCTGCGCGGAACGAGTGCGAACCCCGGATGTAGGCGAGAGTATCCGAAAAGTGAAAAGTATTGCTGGCGCCGGCTTGATCGAAGTTAGTGCTGATTCCGCCAAAAGCCGGGTTGATGTCATTAGTGAAAAGGAGTGGAAGGCCGGAGAAAAAACTACTATTAAAGCGGGCCATTCCAACCTGTCCCACAGTCACCGGATCTTTTCCGGCCGTAGCCGTAACGATTCGGTTTAATCCGACGCGCAATTCGTTCACCAGCGTTGGACGGAGCGTGGAGGTAAGGCTGATCGAAGCGAGGTGGTTGCGTATCGGACTGGTCAGTCCACTCCCCAGGTTGCCCCCGCCCTCTCCGCCCAGCGGATCGTTGGTGGACCCGCTCGCCCGGAAGTACCGTAGAGACAGGCGGTGTTTGTCGCCAAACTGATGATCCCCGTTGGCGTTAAACTGGTCGTCGTTGAAGCGTACCGGTTGCGATATGTTGATGGTTCCGAACTGCCCGGCGGCCGCGCCCGTCCCGCCGGGGATCAGGAATCCGTTGTAAATACCTTTCGCGTTCAATATGTTTAAGGCCACGGGATCCAGCGTGCCGGCCTTCAGCCCAAATGCGCTTTCAATCGCTCCGCGCGAGCGGTCGGCGGGAAGAACCGGAAAATTTGTGTTGATCGCCCCCGACAATCCGTTGGTCTGGCGCGTGCCCTCATAGGAAGCGAAGAAGAATGTATTCCCCAATTTCGGGACCGGGCCGCCAAAGTTGCCGCCAAACTGATTTTGCCGGACGATTGCCTTCGTCAGGCCATTTTTGTTGAAGAACCAACTATTGGCGTTCAGGTCTTCGTTGCGGAAGAACTCGTACAATTGACCGTGGTATTGAGCGGTTCCGCCCCTGGTGATCACATTGATATTGCCGCCCGAGGTTTTACCTTGCGATGCATCGTAGAGGCTGGTTTGTACGCGGAATTCCTCCAGAGTATCGGGCGCGGGGATCGGCACGCTGCCGAAGTTGTTACTGCCCAAACTATTGGCATCGATTCCATTGATGACCAGGTTATTAGCCGTGCCGCGCTGTCCATTCACATATACGGTTGACGAGCCGCGGCCTACGACCGACGCGTCCGGAATGGCGGCGCTCGTCGCGGCGTTCAGGGCCAGCAAGTTGGTGAAGTTGCGGGTGGCAAGCGGCAATTCCTCGATCTGTTTGCCGGGCAATACCTGACCCATGGTGGCCTGTGTAGTGTTGATCGCATCGGCCACGGCGGATACCGAAATTTCCACTGTCTCACTTCCGATTGCAAGCGACACTGGAACCTTGGCGATTTCCGTTATCTGGACACGTACATCCGGGACGGTGACCTTGTTGAAACCTGTCGCTTCCACAGTCAACTTGTAAGCACCGGGCTCCAACAGTGGAAAAGTGTAATCGCCGTTGGCCGAAGTTGTAGCGGTTTGCGCCGCCCCGCGATTCGATGTAATCGTAATCTTCGCATTCGGAATCACGGCGCCGGTAGGATCGGTTACAGTGCCCGTAATGGCGCCTGTTTGTGAAGTGATTTGTGCCCAGGCGCCGGTGCTCGCAAGACACATCAACAAGGCCGCCAGGTAAGGAAATGGATTGTGTTGTCGCGTTCTCATGTGCTGTCGAAAGTTAGATGCACTTCAAGGGCCGGACAGCGATTGTATAGCAATTCTGTATTTTTTCAATACAAAGCCAACCAATTGTTATCAAAATCCATAGCACCGTTCTCGAAAACGGGATCTAGCCGCTGTGCTACAGTTTTCCGGTGTACAGTTTTCCGATGTGGACGAATACGGTTGCGGTTCTAATGATGCTGGCCTTTGCCGCGAGCGCTCAGCAGCGGCCCAAGCTCGCCATCAACTCCGAAAGCGAGCAGGGCAAGCTGCTCCAGGAAATTGAACAGCAGAACGACGAGGCGAAGAAGCAAGCCCTACTGGAGCAATTCGCCGCCAAGTATCCTAAGCACCAAGGCGCTCCCTGGGTCTATGAGCAGCTTCAGACCCTGTATCTGAAACACAACGAATTCGATAAAACACTGGACTCGGGCAGTAAGGCCCTGGCAATCGATGGCGCTGACCTCGATGCGGCCTACCATAATCTGAAGGCGGCGGAAGGCAAGAAGGACCCGGACCTGGTGAAGAAGTGGGCCCTGGAGACTTCACAGATCGCGCGCAAGACAGCCGGCTCCGATCCCAAGCACGCCGAATACACCAGGCAGGTGGATGTGTACTGTGAATACTCGCTGTATTCGACCGCGCTGCGGAGCGCCGATCCTGCGAAAACCATTGACTTGGTCGAGTCGCTCGAGCAACTCAATCCCAAAAGCCAGTATTTGCCGAAGGTCTACGGGAATTATTTGAACGCGCTACGCCAGAGCGGGCAAGCGGACAAGGCAGGCGCCGGGGCCGAAAAGCTAGCGGACCGTGACGCCGCCACGCCGGACGTACTGCTGATTGCGGCCGATTACAACCTTCAGAAAAAGAACCAGCCCGACAAGGTGATTCTGTACTCCACCAAGCTACTAAATGCGCTCCAAAGCGACGCCGATGCCGAGCTGAAGAAGAATTCACTCGCGGGGCTGGCCAACTGGATGTTGGGTATCACCTATGCCGCCCAGGTGAAATACGGGCAAGCCGATAAAAGCTTGCGTGCCGCCCTGCCGAATTTGAACGATGAGCAGGTTCGTGCCAGCGCTTTGTTCTATCTCGGCGTGGCGGATTACCAATTAGGCAAATCGACCCAGCATAAGGACCTGATCCTGGATGCCCTGCAATTCTCACAACAATCAGCCGCGATTTCGAGCCCTCAACAGGCGCAGGCGCAGAAGAACGTGCGAGCCATTCAAGGAGAGCTGGGGATGAGATAACTCGTGGGACATGCCGCCAACTACCGTCCGCCTCCTCCGGTTACTATGGTTCAAGTAGTCACTATGTCCGAATTCTGGGAAGAAGAAGCCAAAGGCGATCGTCGTGAAATGCAGAAGCAAGTCCTGCGCTGGGGCGTTCTGTTCGTAGTCTTGTGCTGCTTTGCCGGCTTTGCGATCTGGTGGGCCAGTTCCGCGGTCAACTTCAGCGCATCGCGCGTCGAAGCAACCACCGGACCTACGTATCGGGTCAAAGGTATCGTGCGTGACGCTGCTACCAGCGCGCCTGTTCCTTGGGCCGAAATCACGGATGCGCCTTCCGGACGGCCTCCGCTTTTTCATACCACGGCCGACCGTATCGGTGCCTATGAGCTGTTGACCATCGCCGACCAGCACAACATCTTGGTCAATGCTTTGGGATATCGCCCCGGCAGCGTTCGCGTCGGGAAAGCCTGGTATACATGGATGCCCAAAGGCGCCGAAACATTAGACATCCAGCTTCAGAAAGAGTAATAGCTTACGCGATCTCTGCCCTCGATCGAGAAACTAGGACCGCGCCATGCTCAGCGGCATTTGCGCGGCTGTTGCCGCAAACTGTGGGGCAGGCGCAACTGTAGCGTTGCGCAAAGAAACAAAGATTCCATCGAATCAATATGGGCCAAAGCATCGTCGTTGCGCCGCCGGGGATATCGATCCGCTGGCGCTTGCCCGGAGCGCATCGAAAAGGCTCGCCTCTCGCGATCGCCTCGGGAACTGGCCCGCGGCGATTACACGGTCGTGCTGGAACTGAACAACCGGATCGGCAACCGGGTGTCGGTGAGAACAACCGAAGTCACCCGGTTCTAGTTAGTTTTAATTAAACTGATAGTAGGGAAAGGAAGATTCAAGTACCCGTCCGTGCATCATCATCACCATTCCGGCACCGGCAAGATCCTGACATGGTCCTTCGCCGCAACCCTCCTCTTCGTCGTATTCGAAGTGATCGCCGGGCTCCGCGCGCACAGCTTGGCACTGCTCTCGGATGCAGGGCACAACTTCACCGACGCGCTGGCGATTGTGCTGGCGGCGTTCGCCTATTCCCTTCAATCCAAGCCCGCTGATGATAAAAAGACGTTCGGTTACCATCGCGCGGGCGTGTTGGCTGCCTTCGTGAATGCCCTCACGCTGGTGGTAATCGCAGGTTTCATCTTTTATGAAAGCTGGGTACGTCTGAGGGATCCTCAGCCGGTGGAAACGGGCATCATGCTGATCGTGGCCGCCGCCGCGCTCCTGCTGAATGGTGTCATCATGTGGGGCCTGCACGCTGAGAGTAAGCACGACCTGAATGTTCGGGCGGTGTTCATCCACATGATGGGCGACGCGCTGGGCGCCGCCGGCATCATCGCGGGCGCCATTGCAATTCGATATACCGGTTGGCGCCAGATCGATCCAGTGCTCTCCATCTTGATTGGTCTATTGATCGTTTGGACCGCTTGGGACATCATCAAGGAATCGCTGAATGTCCTCCTGGAGGGGCTGCCTAGCGGTATCGCGCTCGACGCCGTCACCCAGCGTCTGCTTCAGGAGGAGGGCGTGATCGACGTTCACGACCTGCACATATGGAGCCTGGGATCGAACGCGCACGCGCTCAGTTGCCACGTATTAATCGAAGACATGCCGCCGTCGGCTAGCGACGCAATTCTTACGCGTATCCACCAGGTACTCTCCAGTTTTCACATTCATCACACCACCATCCAGTTCGAGCATGCCAAGTGCGCTCTGTCGGACTCGCCTTGTTGTTTGGTAACGCGCCATGAACACTGATCTTGCTCTGGCTTTCCGCGCTCTACGCAAGACTCCCGCCTTCACCTTGACCGCCGTACTGCTGATCGCGCTCGGAATTGGAGCCAATGCCGCCATGTTCAGTATTGTGGATGCCTGGCTTCTCCGCCCTTTGCGATTCCGCGATCCACACAGGCTAGTCGTGATTTGGCGGAGCGAAATCGCCAACCCGAACGTGCCGGCCATTCTCGACTTCTACTTCGATTACCTGGGTTGGCGCGACAAGGCTCGATCTTTTGAGAGCCTCGCTGGTAGCATCAGCCACCCCTACACGGTGACGGGCGAAGACCGGCCGGAAGAGTTGCGCGGCCTGCTCGCCACCGAAGATCTGTTCTCTACACTGGGCGTCGTTGCGGCCCGGGGCCGCACCTTCGATGCCGGGGATCTGCAGGGAGCGCCCGTCGCTGTGATCAGCGATGGCTTGTGGCGGCGCCGTTACGCCAGCTCTCCGGACGTTGTCGGCCGCGTGGTGAATCTCAGCGGCAGAGGCTATAAGATCGTCGGCGTGCTCCCGCCCGGCTTCTCGTTCCGGCTGCTCGATCTGCCGGCTGAAAGCGAAATCTTTACTCTTCTTCGTCCCGATTTCGACGGCTATCGGGCCAACCAATACTTACCGATATCCGTGGTGGGCCGCTTGAGGCCCGGCGTTTCGGCGGAACAGGCCCGAGCCGAGCTCTCGGTTCTGCAACGCCAGTTTGAGGTCAAGTACGATATCGATCAAAACAAGTACACCCTGCTCGTTGCCGGCTTGCAGGAGGACAACACGCGGTCCATTCGTTCTTCCGTAATGGTGCTCGCCGCGACATCCGGCTTCGTTCTGCTGATCGCCTGCGCGAACCTTGCTAGTCTCCTGCTGGGCCGCGCTTCGGAGCGGAAGAAAGAACTGGCGATTCGGGCCGCGCTCGGTTCCAGCCGCGCCCGTCTGATGGCGCCTCTCGCAGCCGAGAGTGGTCTGATTGCTTTGGCTGGAGCGGGTCTCGGAATACTGGTCGCGGTGGCAGCCGTTCACTTGTTTGTGACGGCAAACCCTCTCGGGCTTTTGCCGCCCGCTCCAATCGCGTTGAACTCGCGGGTGCTAGCCTTGACGGCTGGCTTGGCTTTGCTAACTGCCATCGGCGCCGGCCTCGCGCCGGCCCTGGTGGGTACCCGGGTCGAATTGAACGAGTTCCTGAAAGAAGGGGGCCGCGGGGGCTCCGCCGCGGCCCAGACTCAGCGCATGCGGCGCATGATGGTGATCGCCGAAGTGGCGATTTCCATCATCCTCCTTACCGGCGCCGGTTTGATGATTGAAAGCTTCATCCGGCTCGCCTCCGCTCCCATGGGATTTCGCGCGGAGAACCTGTGGGCAATGCGCGTCCTGCTGCCCAAAGCGCGATACCGCGAATTCGATAAGCGGCTCCAGTTTCAGGACCGCCTGCTCGCGGCCGTGCGCGCCATTCCCGGTGTACAAACGGCGGCCATCAGCGCCCTGGCGCCTCTGAGTGAGCGGGTCACCAGCCCATTCACGATTGAGGGCAAGCCCGCTGCCTCGGAGGAACAGTCGCCTAAGGCAAGCGAGGAGCTGGTGACCGATGATTTCTTCGCGGTCATGGGAATTCCTGTCCTGAAAGGCCGTGCTTTCTCCGGAATGGACCAGAAGAGCTCTAATCCCGTGGTGATCATTAATGACGAAACGGCGCATCGCTACTTCCCTATCGATCCGATCGGTCAACGGTTGAAGATCGGGGGACCCGCCAGCAAGACCCCTTGGCTCACCATCGTCGGCATCACCGGCGTAACCAAATTCAAGCAGTACAACACCAATGCCTGGGTCGTGTATCCGCAGTTTTTCGTTCCTCCCCGCCAGGCTTCCGAGACCCCGGCGGCACAATTCGATCTGACCAAGAACTGGGTCGCGGTGCGGACCTCCGGCGGGTTGGATTCGAGCGCGCTCAATTCCGCTCTGCGCCGGCAGGTCTGGTCCGTGGATAGCGCGCTCCCAGTCAAGGACGTACGCTCCATGGGCGCAATGGTTTCCCAGTCGATCGCCCAACCCAAGGTGCGCGCATTCCTGCTGGGTCTATTCGCCGGCCTTGCCTTGGTACTGGCGGCAATTGGGGTGTACGGGATCGTCTCGCAGTTAGTGACGCAACGCACTCACGAGATCGCGATCCGTGTGGCCGTGGGAGCGTCCGTTCTCGATGTCGTCGGCATGATCGTGAAGAGCGGACTCGCGCTCACGGCCGCGGGCATTCTGATTGGAGTGGCCGGCGCTCTGGCGCTGACCCGCGTTTTGCAGAGTCTGCTGTTTGGGGTCAAGCCCACCAGCATCCCGACGTTCGCCGGCGTCTCGTTATTGATGCTGCTTATCGCGTCGCTGGCAAGTCTGCTGCCAGCCCTGCGCGGCGCCCGAATCAATCCTGTAACAGCTCTGCGTGAGCCGCGCTGATATACCACCCGCGCGCGGCGGAAAAACAAAACAAAGGCGGAGTGGAGCAGGCGGTTTCGCCTGTCCGTTTTTTTTAGGAGAACAGGCGAAAGCGCCTATTCCACTCAGCGCACCGCAATTTTGCTGGAACCTGTAACTGGCATTACAGGAAGCCGGGTACTGATTCGCTGGGATCACGCAAATAGGAGCAGAGCTTCATTGAGCTTCTTTGGCTCGAGGGCCATCATTAGACATGACGTTGTTTGAAAAAGTGAAGGCGCGGAGAATCAGTGTTTTGTTTGTTTGCGTGGGGAATGCCTGCCGAAGTCAGATGGCGGAGGCGTTCGCGAATGCGTATGGCAGGGATGTGATGGACGCCTCCAGCGCGGGATTAGCGCCGGCGGCGCGGGTGTCGAGAACGATGCGGCAGGTGATGGCGGAGAAGAAGATTGTGATCGGCGCGAGGCAACCGCGGCGCCTCAATGCCGTCGATCGGATTGGGTTTGATCTGGTGGTGAATTTCAGCGGGTATGCTCTGCCCCGCACGACGGCGGAAGTCCTCGAGATTTCGGTCGCCGATCCCGGTGGCAAAGAGGAAAGCTTTCACCGGAGAATCCGGGACCAAGTCGAGCAGCACGTGGAATCGCTCATCGCTCGATTTCGTGAAGCTCGCGGCCTGGAAGCGTCTCTATGGGAGACGCGGTTGCCGGCGTAGCCGGGTGGCTGTAGCGTTTCACCAGCGCCACTCCAGAGAAGATAATTGCCATGGCTGCCAGTTCGTGCCAGCCCACCGGCTCGCGGTAAATCAGCCAGCCTAGAAATACAGCCACTATCGGATTGATGTAGTTGTATAGGCTGACCACCGAGACCGGCAAACGATCGAGCGCGTAGACGTAGGCGCTGTAGCCAACGATTGATCCAAAAATGACCAGGTAGACCAGCGCCCAGGCTCCTCGCGTGGTCCAGCGCGCCGGCTCCGATTTCACAAACAACACGGGTGCAAGATAGACGATGCCAGTCGCGAGTTGTTGCACGGCGCCACCCACAATGGGATGCGCTCGCGTCTGATACCGCCGCTGTGAAATGGAGCCAAAGGACCAGGCGCAGCAGCCGAGCTGTAACATCAGAAAGGCTTTCAGTACCGGGCCTCCGAATCCATGAGCGGCCACGGCGGGCGCTACCAGAAGCAGAGTGCCTGTGAATCCGGTCAACATCCCCAAGATGATGGGTAAGTGGAGCCGCTCGCCACGCCTTTCGCCAGCAGGGAGCAGCGCTTCCATGCCGACCATCCAGAACGGCGATGTGGTGATGAACATCGCCGCAGTCCCGCTCGGAATCAGCAATTCGGCGAAAGCGAGGCAACCGTTTCCGATGCCGAGAATGATCACCCCGAACAGAGCGGTGAAGAGCAGCTCCCGGCCTGAGGGCAGACGCGCCCTGGTGAAAAATGCGCTTGCGAGCAGGATTGCGCCCGAGATTGTGTAGCGCGCGCAAACCAGGGTGGAGGGCGAGAACGATTCCAGCGCCATGCGGA
The DNA here is from genome assembly GCA_051000095.1 of Bryobacteraceae bacterium. Taxonomy (GTDB): domain Bacteria; phylum Acidobacteriota; class Terriglobia; order Bryobacterales; family Bryobacteraceae; genus JBBSHP01. The sequence goes on from JBPCOQ010000052.1 coordinate 16,074, forward strand.
TGCCGAGATAGGTAGTGCCCCAGAAAAAGCACACGGCCGCGAGCGCAAGCCAGGCACGCGCATGAGAGTGAGTACGCAACGTTCAGGGTAACATTGGGAATTGATAATCACTCTCACAATCAATCCGGCGATTGACCGGAATGTGGAAGCGGACCGGCTGGTTTTCGAAGATCGCGCGTACATACTTTCGAGGAGCGATTCGCCCGGAGGCCGCGGAATCATTGCCTCTCGCGTGCTCTCTTCTTTCGGCGCCAAGACGCTTGCGATTCTCACCTCCGGCGGCAAGAATGGTGAGTTGCTCGAGAAGCTACTCGCGAAATCCGGCCTCTCTTTTGAAGTGGTGCGCATCGGCGCTGAAATCCGCGCCAACTTCACGATCATCGATAAACATGGCCTGACGATCAAGCTGAACGAGCTGGGGCCGCCGATCGCGGATGCCGAGCTGGACCAGATCGAAAAGGCGGTGGTGGGCCGCTTCAATAAGGCGACCTGGCTGATGTTGTGTGGAAGCATTCCGCCCGGGGTCTCGCCCGAATTCTATTGCAAGCTGATCAAGATGGCGCGGCAACAGAACGTGAAGACGCTGCTCGATACCGATGGCGAAGCTTTGGCGCATGGGATCGAAGCGGGGCCTACGATTGTGAAGCCGAATCAGCAGGAAGCGGAGCGGTTGCTGAGCCGGGCTCTGATCACGCGCGCGCACTTTCTGGAGGCAGTCGCGCGCATCAAAGGGATGGGGGCGGAATCGGTGCTGCTATCGCTCGGCAGCCGAGGGGCGGTGGCGGCGGACGGTCATCAGACGATCGAGGCGCTGCCTCCGCGAGTCGATTCGCTGTCGCCGATCGGGGCTGGTGATGCCATGGCCGCGGCGTACGTCTGGGCTTTTAACAAGAAGAAGGATTTTGCGGATTGCGTGAGATGGGCTGTGGCGACGGCTACGGCCTCGGCGAAGCTACCGGGAATGACGGTGGCGACACTGGATCAAGCGAAAGAGATTTACCGGAATGTGGAGATGCGGAAGATCCAGTCGCACGCCGGTGTGAGCTAACACAAGCCGCGAGGTGATGGCGTAGACCCAGAAAGGTTTAGGAGAAAGCGCTCTCAATCGTTCGCATCGCGAGAAACAGCTTGTCCGGACGGTCTATTAACGGCGTGAACTCATGACGGCGATAGAAGTTACGTGCTTGATCGTCATAGGCCTCCACGACGACCGCAACTGACGCGATCTCGTGCGTGTACTTCAGGCTGCGTTTCAAAGCATCCATTAGCAGTATCCGGCCCAACTTTTGCGTTTGGTGTTCGCGGTTGACCGCTAAACGCCCGAGCAAGGTGGCGGGAAGCAAAGGGTATTTTGGAAAGCGCTTGGCAAGCTCCGGAGGAAGTTCGGTCAAGCGGATCGTATATGCGGAAAGCGTGTAATAACCCACAACGCGTCCGCTCGCATCCGCCATAACGAATGGAGCAGCCACTTTGCGTCTCGCATCTTGACCGGCTTGATGACGCAGATAATCATCTATTCGCCCACCCCGCACGAGAACGATGCCCGGTCGTGTTGAGTGCCAAGCGGCTGCACCACGTACCGTGGAGCAGCTTGCATCTAGACGTCCATGTGCTTTTTACAGTAGCGGGTGGCTCGCCGCAGGACAGCGCCCGGCTTCGGAGGATTGAGGAGAAGACTCACAAGCGTCTGCGTGTCGCGGAGGCTCGCGATAAGCATTGCCCGGTTGTTAATAGTTTGCTCAGCAGCTCTTTCCGCGCTGTGCAGAACGAAATCGGTCATAGTTCGACCTTCCAAATCCGCCGCCCGTTGGATTAGGAGCTTTTGGTTCGAATTGAGCCGAGCATCGAACGTACAGATCTCGCGCTTATCGTTCTTATGACCTTCTCTTTCTCAGGTCGCTGCACAGCCATGTTTCGCCTCCTCTTAGAAGTGTACGGCATTGTTCCGTACAGTGGGTAAATCACCAGCTCATCGCCAGCTTGACAAAGGTGCGCATTCCTACGCCAGTTGGGCCTTTGGACAGGTACGGCTTGGCATCGTCCAAGTACGCTGTGCCCGCGATGTCCAGGTGGACCCACGGGGTCTCGCCGGCGAATTCGCGCAGGAACATGGCGGCTGTGATCGAGCCGCCCCAGCGGCTGCCGATGTTTTGGAGATCGGCGTATTCGCTCTTGAGACCCTCTTTGTACTCTTCATCCAGAGGCATGTGCCACATTTTCTCGCCTTCGGAATGCGCCGCGTCGAGCAGCTTGTGAAGGAAGCCCTCGTTATTGGTGAACGCCCCGCTGCGGAGCTGGCCTAACGCGACGACAATCGAGCCGGTCAGTGTTGCGGCATCTACCAGGTGGGTGCAGCCGAGCCGCTGCGCGTAGGCTAAAGCGTCGGCTAAGATCAGGCGCCCCTCCGCATCGGTGTTCAACACCTCGATGGTCTTACCCGCGAGTGAGGTGACGATGTCGCCGGGACGTTGCGCGCGGCTTCCGGGCATATTCTCGACCGTGGGCACCAGGGCGGTAACGGGAATCGCGGGCTTGAGTTGCGCGATGGCCTGCATCGCGCCGAGAACCGCGGCGGCCCCCGACATGTCGTACTTCATCTTCTCCATGCCCTCGGCCGGCTTGATCGAAATTCCGCCGGTATCGAACGTCACGCCCTTTCCGACCAGGCCGAGGTGACTGTTCGATGGCGCGCCGTCGGCCGGCTTGTAGCTGAGAACGATTAAGGCTGGCGGCTCGGCGCTCCCCTGCGCCACACCGAGCAGCGCGCCCATGCCGAGCTCGCGCATGCGGTCCCGATCGAGAATATCGCACTCCAGTCCCCGCTGCCCCGCCATCTCGCGAGCCCGCTCGGCCAAGCGCGTGGGCGTCAGTAGATTGGCCGGCTCATTCCCCAGCGCGCGGCTGAAGTTCTGCGCCTCGCCTAGAATGCGCCCCCGATCGAGCACGGCTTTCGATGCGCCGACCACAGTGAACGAATTCACGTGCTGGTTGTTCTTCTTGGGGTCCGTCTTATAACGGTCGGGTTCAAAATCGCCGAGAATGGCGCCCTCGACTGCGGCGACGATGAAATCATCGCCTGAATCGGCCAGCGCGAGCGCCATGGTCTTCACGCCTTTGCACTTCAGCGCGCGCACGGCCGCTCCCGCCGCGTTGCGCAACTCGGCCGGCGAGAACTTGTTTCGATCGCCGCCGCCGGCGATCACCAGGCGCTTCGCTTTCAGACCCGGCAGCCCGTGCAGAACCGCGATATCATGCGGCTTTCCCGCGAATTCGCCGGAATGGTAGAGCTCCTTCACCCGCTCGCCTTTTACCGGCTCTGGCACCAGCTCCGGCGGCCCACCTTCGAGCCCGACGATTACCAGTGCGTCCACTTCCAACTCTTCCAGCGGACCGGTCGAGGTCACAATGTCCATCTTTTATCCCCGTCTCCCTAATGCGGCCTTTGCTTCCGCTTGCATCTCGCGCGTCCGTGCTGCCTCCCGTTTATCGTGCAGCTTCTTGCCCTTGGCTACCGCCAGCTCGCATTTGATGAGCCCGTCCTTCAGGTAGACTTTGGTCGCGACAACGGTGAGCCCCTTCTCGCGAATCTGACCGAATAGCTTATCGATTTCGCGCCGGTGCAGCAGCAGCTTGCGGCGCCGCACCGGTTCATGGTTCTCCCGGTTGCCGTGCGAATACTGGCTGATGTGCGCATTGCTCAGCCAGGCTTCATTGCCGAGAATCTCGGCGAAGGCGTCCTTGAGCTGAATCTTGCCATCCTTGGCGGCTTTGACCTCGGTACCCGTCAGGACCAAGCCGGCCTCAATGCGATCGAGCAGGTGATAATTGTGGCCAGCCTGCCGATTGTCGCTCAGAACCTTGAAGCTGCCGTCCTTTGATTTTGTACTCAACTGATTTTGTATTCAACGCAGCAAAAACCCTTTGCGTCAAGCACTTATGTGGTAGTACTCCGCGCGGTTGAATTTCAATTCTAACATAGGACGCACTCGCTAGCTAAAATGATTGTTGGCAATAGTTTACGCGCCCTCGCCTGGGTGTCACTGGCGTTTCTCATTACCCCCTCATCCGATTTGCTCGCGAGGAATCGCAAAGGCGACAAGTTCCTGAAACTCGCCCGGGATGCGGAAGCTCGCAAGGATTATGACACGGCGCTCGACTATTACAACCAGGCCATGAGCCAGGATCCCGCCAACCCGTCTTATGAGCTCGGAATGCGCCGCGTACGTTTTCAGGCAGGCGAAAACCACGTGCGAGCCGGGCAGAAGTTGCGGGATTCGGGCAAGCTCGACGAGGCGCTGGTGGAGTTCCAGAAAGCTTTCGCGACCGATCCGTCGTCTCCGATCGCGCTGCAGGAGATGAAGCGCACGATGGAGATGATCGGACGCAACAAAGCGGGCAATACGCCGCCAGATCAGGCGAATCTAACGCCCGCGGACCTGGAGCGGCAAAAAGCTCAAGATCGGATTGCGACTCTATCGCCCGTTCCACAGCTCAAGCCGATCACAGAACAGATCAGCCATCTCCAGATGAACAACCAACCGCCCAAAGTGCTGTATGAGACCGTAGGCAAGGTCGCGGGGATCAACGTCGTGTTCGACCCCCAGTATCAGTTCAACGGTAAGAACGTAAACCTGGATCTCACCAACTCCACTCTGGAAGATGCGCTCGACTACATCGCGATGCAGACCAAAACGTTCTGGAAACCGATCAGCGCGAACACCATCTTCGTAGCGGAAGACAACGTGACCAAGCGTCGCGACTATGAAGACCAGGTGGTGAAGGTCTTTTATCTCAAGAACGTTACCTCGGTCCAGGAATTTCAGGAAATCGTAACGGCGGTGCGTTCGATCACCGATATCCGCCGCATGTTCCCGTACAACGCGCAGAATGCGGTGATGTGCCGGGGTTCGGTGGACCAGATCGCGCTGGCTGAAAAATTATTCCACGATCTGGACAAGGCGAAAGCCGAGGTAGTGGTGGATCTGATTGTGATGGAGGCCAACCGGGACAAAACGCGGGATTATGCGGCGGGCCTGGTTTCGGGAAGTAAGACGGGGCTGGTTATACCGGTTGGTTTCACGCCGCGTGGCGGAACGACTACCACCCCGACGCCCACGCCGGCCCCACCGGCAAATCCGGGCAATGTTAATATCCCGAGCGTGCCGGCGAGCAACCCTAGCACCAACGGTACCGGGGCAATCTCCATTTCGCAGATTGGCAAAGTGAGCTTCAGCGATTTCTCCTTGACGCTGCCCGGTGCTTTGCTGCAGGCGGTGATGTCGGATAACCAGACGCACGTTTTGCAATCGCCGCAGGTGCGCGCCTCCGATGGCCAGAAGGTGACGCTGCGGATCGGCGACAAGGTGCCCTACGCGACGGGCAGCTTCCAACCTGGCATTGGCACTGTCGGTGTCAGCCCGCTGGTCAGCACCCAGTTCCAGTTTGCCGAGGTGGGCGTAAACGTGGATATAACGCCGCACGTCCATGGGAGCGACGAGCTGACGCTGCATGTGGCGATTGAAATCTCGAACGTCAGCAGCCACGTCAGCATCGGCGGACTGGACCAGCCGGTGATTTCGCAACGTAAGAGCGAGGCGGAAATCCGGCTGCGGGATGGCGAGGTCAGCTTGTTGGGCGGGTTGATGCAGGGACAGACCTCGAACTCGGTCTCGGGCATTCCGGGGTTGGTCAATGTTCCGGTGCTGGGCAAATTGATTTTTGGCAGCAGCAGCAAGGACGTCAGCCGCGGAGAGCTGCTGATCGCGCTGATCCCGCACATTGTGCGCAGCTCGAGCATTACGCCGCTCGACATGCGCGAAGTGTCAGCCGGCACGGAAGCGAATGTGAAGATGATGTATCAGCGCCCGGAGGCAAGTCCATCGGCGGCGGCACCCGCGGCCACGCCCGCGACACCCGCAATACCGGCAGCGGCAGCGGCCACGGCAGCCGCCCTGTCGCCAGCCGGCCCGCCGGTTCTCACGTTTGCGCCGTCTTCGGTTCAAGTGCCCTTGAGTGGTCCGGTGGCTGTGACCCTGCAAGCCCAGAACATGACCGATCTGGTCACGGCCCCGTTCCACGTCAAGTGGGATCCGAAGCTGTTGCGGCTCAACCAGGTGACGCCCGGAACGTTGATCGGCGACGGCGGACCGCAGGCTAATCCGCCCAGCGTGGATATTCGCAACGATTCGGGCGAAGCGTTCATCACCATTAGCAGAGTGACTGGCGCTCCGGGCGTGAATGGCTCGGGCGATCTGGCGAAGCTGACGTTCATGGCCGTCGGGAAAGGAACAGGCAGCATTGCGGTGACGGACGCGAACCTGCGCAATTCCAAGCAGGAGCCCATCTCGGCTAGCGGTCCCACTATGCCGGTTACGGTGCAATAGTGGGGTTGTTTACAGGTTCGAAGAAACAGGCGACCAAGATCGGGTCGCCCTGGCAGACGGCACAAATCGACCGTCTACCCCACGCGGGACAACGCGGGCTCACGCTGATTGAGTTGATCGTCGCATTCACGATCCTGATGCTGCTTTCGGCGATGGCCGTGCCGCTGGCCCGCTACAAGGTGAGGCGCGAGCGCGAGTTCGCTTTAGAACACGCTTTAGTTGAGATCCGCGGGGCGATCGACAAGTACAAGGATGCCGCCGATTTGGGCCAGCTCGGCACGCAGAAGCTGGACAGCGACAATTACCCGGAGAGCTTGGAGCAGTTAGTGGAAGGGGTGAAAGTCAGCGGTCAGGTAGATAAGAAGGTGAAATTCCTGCGGCGTATTCCCAAGGATCCGATGACCAACTCACGCGACTGGGGCAAGCGCAGCACGCGTGACGACCCGAAGTCGCAATCTTTCGGCGGACAGAATCTTTTCGACGTTTACACCAAGAGCACGGACAAGGCACGCGATGGAACACCCTATTCGGAGTGGTAAGCGCGGCGGCTTCACGCTGATCGAGATGATGATCGTGATGGCGATTATCGCGATCCTGATGTCGATTGCGGTGCCGATCTACACCCGATCGATCTCGCGCGCCCGCGAAAGCGTGCTGCGCAATAACCTGTTCTCGATGCGTACGGTGATCGACGAATACACGTACGACAAGCAAAAGGCGCCGCAGAGTCTGCAGGATCTGGTCGGCGAAGGCTACCTGCGCCAGATTCCGATGGACCCGATGACCGGCACGTCCGATAGTTGGAAGACCATCACGGAGGACGCGCTCACCGCCGTGAACCAGACCGAGCCGGGAATCTTCGATGTAAAAAGCGGCTCGGATAAGACGAGCTTGGAAGGCACGCCCTACTCGGAGTGGTGAAACCAAAGAGGCTGAGTGGAACAGGCGCTTTCGCCTGTCCTCGCCGAAAAGGGGCCGACAGGCGAAACCGCGTGTCCTACGCCGCTTCCGATTCCTGCGGCACTCCGTCCAGCAGGCGCACGATTCCGCTTGCGCTCGTGTTCAGGCGTGATCCGGGTAGGATCACACCGATCAGGTTCAACGGATCGGCTGCCGAGATCACGATCTCTTCACCGTGCTTCTCGGAGCGGCGCAGCATGCGGAGCATGTCAACGGCCTCCGGGCGCGCAAACTGTTCGCCGGAGAATCCTGAAACGAACCGGCCGCCTCGCACTTCGCCGCACGCTTCCATGCGGCGCAATACAACCAGGAGTTCGCGCCAGGCCGGGGCTAGCGTTTCCCGAGCCAACAGGTCGCGGAATACTACTCCCCAGCGCAGCAGCATCTGGTTCGCGAACTGACCAGGGTCTAAACGCGGCTGGTCAAACCGAAGCAGCGCCCACCGTCCGGCCGCATGCCGCGGTCGCGCAGTACGCTTGGTAGCCGGGGCGATCAGTGAACGCAGATTCTCGAAACCATCGGCGGTCACCAGGCCTGCCGCGACCAGTTCCCAGAGACCATCTTCGATCTCGCTCGCAAGCCGTCCGGTGGCTCGCGCCAGCTCATTGAAAAAAGATGCGCCGCGCTGCTCGATGACGCCCAGCACCTCACGCGCGGGGTGCGAGAGCGGCGGGGGCTCGTTCCTGCCCTTATCAATCAGCCAATGCGCGTCCTCCCGCAAGAAGATGGTGAGCGGCGCCACGCGGGTGGGCCGAACGCGGCGGGGCTCCTCCCGTTCAAAGGCGGGATGCGGCGACAAGCGGCCCCACATCACCTCGCCCGACAGGCAAAGCTGGTCGAGCAAATCCGGCCCGTAGCGCGCGATGCGGCGCGGTAGAATCTGCGATTCCCACATGGCAGCCGGAATCTCGTAACCCTGAAGCTGTTTCACAACTTGTAGCGCGCCATCCAGGCCGTGTAGTTGACCGCCCGGAGTTACATGCTGCCAGCGGCACAGGAACCGCACGAAATCCGCGGTGTTGACCGGCTCGATCTCACGCCGCAATCGTCCGATGGTGAGCCGGTGGATGCGCGATAGAATGCGCCGGTTACACCATTCCATTTCTCCAGACGGCAACTCCGGTGTAAAACGTCCCCGAAGAATTTGCCCTTCCGATTCGAGTCGTGCCAGAGCGATGTCGATGCTGTCCTTGGGGAAATGAAAGCGCTCCGCGAGTGCGGAGGCGGTGGTAGGACCAGTGGAATCGAGCCAGCCACGCAGGACAACGGCGACTGCCTGCGGATCGGGACATGCTGAGGCCTGGGCGAGGCGCTCGGTGGCAACCCAGAACCCAAAAGGTGACACAGAAGCTCGCCCAGTCGCTGACAGTTCTTGGAAGTAGGTTTCCCATTCGGGCACTGGCGGGAGCAGGATCAGTGTCAACAACGCGTCGTGTAATTCATCCGCATCGCGGACCAGGGGCCACGATTCCTCCGCCACCTGCGTGATTGCAGCCACATCGAGCGCGCCGACCCCGTCCGCCATATCGGTGCGCAATCCACGCCGCAATTGCACAGCGCGCGCCCGCCGTTCCTCGAGCGGGGCATCATCGAGATACGCATACGGATTCGCATTCAGGATTTCGTGGGACAGCGGCGACGGCTCGACAGTTTCAACCGCGACGGTTCGAATCGAGCCGTCCACGATTTCCCCAATCACCGCTCGTAGCGCATCGAGATCCATCGCTTCGTACAGGCAGTTGTCGATCGTCTCCTTCACCAGCGGATGATCGGGAATCCGGATTTCACCCGTGAGATTTTCCGCGCAGGCGGCCTGATCGGGGAAAACCGATGCCAGCAGATCGTCCGAGCGCATGCGCTGAATGGGCGGCGGAACTTTGCGGCCTCCGGCAAACCGGAGAATCGCTAGCGCGCGCGAGGCGTTCCAGCGCCAACGCGCCGTGAACATAGGAGCATCCAGCATGGCTTGCGTGAGAACGTGCTCCAGCGTTTCCGGCTTGAGAAAGCTGAACACCATTTCGAGCGGAAACGAGTGCTGCTCGGCCAGCGATATGACGATGCCGTTGTCGGTAGCGGCGGCTTGCAACTCGAAGTTGAACGAGCGGCAGAAGCGCTTACGGAGAGCGAGGCCCCACGCGCGATTAATGCGGGCTCCGAACGGGGCATGCAGGATCAATTGCATGCCGCCCGCTTCATCGAAGAAACGCTCGGCGATCACGGTACGCCCGGTGGGGAGCGCTCCCAATGCGGCCGCACCGGCCTGGATGTAGGCAGTTGCCTGCTCGGCTCCGCGCTGGTCAAGCCCGCACTCGGCGATCAGGAATTGAATCGCCTGCGCATCTTCGCGCTGTGCGATCTCCTCTCGTATGCGCGATACCTCTTGCGACAGCTCGATCGTTCGACCGGGAGCTTCGCCATTCCAGAACGGGACCGAGGGAGCGGCCCCGTGCGCATCCTCCACTCGCACGCGCCCGGGCTCCACGCGCCTGATCCGCCACGACGTTGTGCCCAACAAAAACACATCGCCTGCCAGGCTCTCGACCGCGAAATCTTCGTCGAGTGTTCCGACGACAGTGCCTTCCGGTTCCGCCACAACCTGATAATTCGCCGATTCCGGTATCGCTCCGCCGGAGGTGATGGCCGCGAGGCGAGCCCCGCGCCGGCCACGTACACGGCCGTTCACCTGATCGCGATGCAGGAAGGCGCCGCTGCGCCCGCGCACGGTGGTGATGCCCTCGGAAAGCATCGTCACGATCAAGTCAAAATCCGCGCGGGCAAGCGAGCGATACGAATAGGCGCCGCGGACCAGAGTGAACAGATCGTCTTCGCTCCAATCTTCGCAAGCCGCGGCGGCGACGATCTGCTGCGCCAGAATGTCGAGCGAATTTTGCGGAATCTCGAGGCGGTCGAGAGTGCCGGTGCGAATGGCGCGAATGAGCGCGGCGCACTCAATCAGCTCGTCGCGAGTGGTGGCAAAGATCCGGCCCTTGGGCACAGCGCCCACCCAATGGCCCGAGCGTCCGATACGCTGGAGAGCGACCGCGATCGAGCGCGGCGAGCCGACCTGACAAGCCAGATCGACCGTGCCGATATCGATTCCAAGTTCGAGCGATGCGGTCGCGATGACGGCTCGCAGCGTGCCATTCTTCAACCGCTGCTCCGCTTCCAGACGCAGCGCGCGCGAAAGGCTTCCGTGATGCGGCAGAACGCAATCGGGCCCCAGCCGCTCGCCGACATGATGCGCCACGCGCTCGGCCAGCCGGCGGGTGTTCACGAACACCAGCGTGGTGCGGTTCTCGCGAATCAACTCCGCCAAGCGGTCGTAGATCTCGGACCACATCTCGTTGCTGGCGACAGGACCCAACTCGTCCTTCGGCACCTCCACCGCGAGATCCATATTCCGGCGGTGCCCTACATTGACGATATGCGTAGAGTCGCTCAAGAAGCGAGCAACCTCTTCAATTGGATTGACCGTAGCGGAGAGCCCGATGCGCTGAAGGCGCGTGCCCGCCAGCCTCTCCAGCCGCGCGAGCGAAAGCGCCAGATGAACTCCGCGCTTATCATCCGCAATCGCGTGAATCTCGTCGACGATCACGGTCTTTACCGTGCTCAGCATGCGGCGTGACTTCTCCGCGGTCAGGAGTATGAACAGCGACTCCGGCGTGGTAACCAGCACATGCGGCGGATGCTTGAGCATGTTCTGGCGATCCCACACCAGAGTGTCGCCGGTGCGCACCGCTGTGCGGATCGGAGCCAGTGGAATCCCTTGGCGGCGCGCGAATTCGGCCATCTGCGCGAGCGGGATTTCCAGGTTCTTCTGGATGTCGTTGCTGAGAGCCTTGAGCGGCGAAATATAGAGAACCGAGGTCTGGTCCTCAAGCGTCCCTGCCCGCGCGCGGCGTATTAGATCATCGAGGCAGATGAGAAATGCAGCCAGCGTTTTGCCCGATCCGGTGGGAGCCGAAATGAGAACGTCCTTGCCCGAACGGATCTCTGGCCATCCGAGACGCTGCGGTTCGGTGACGCCGGCGAAATGATCGGCAAACCACTCCTGAATCAGCGGATCAAAACTGGAGAGCGGCACCCATCTATTAGATTACCGTGCCACAGGCATTCGTGCCTGTGTTGCACTTAGACGAACATCCTCCGTGGGACATCCTTTAGGTTGTCCCAACCATCACTCATTCAGCTCATGGCAGGTTGAGCAACCTACCTTCGCATGGGTCGCTTTATGGCACGTCACGCACGCCTTCATAGTCATCGGCATCGCCTGCCTTACCGTTTCCTGCTGCCATAGATTTCCGTGACAGGTCCGGCACGGAACATTCGCCGCGCGGTGCCTGGCATGGCTAAAGAAAACGAACTCGGCCAGCATGTACATGGATCGCGAAGAGACGATCTTTGCGCCCTTCGGTAGCGCAGCAAGCCGGCGGATCTCGGGTGCCCCCGTAGCGATCTGCCGATGGCACACCATGCAGGAGGCTGCCTGCGGATAGCCGGCGCGCTCACCCGTCTTTGCGGTGGTGTGGCAGTAGGCGCAATCCAGCTTCAGGGCCGCGTGCCGCTTGTGGCTGAACGGGATCTCGCCAGCCTGCAGCGCTACGGCAAGCCAAAGGCCTGCCGCGATCAGCTTCACGCCTCGCCCAGCTTCACGCGCATCGCTTTGATGTATGCGTCAATCGTCGCGGTGTGACCCATGATAAACCGGGAGACAAAACGGAACAGGGGATTATAAACCTCGCCATTTTCGGTGATCGTGAGCACGCTGCCTGCGGAGTTGGGCACAATTTCGTAGGTCCAGGTTCCTCCGTAGGGCAGGCTGGGATCGGCAATCCGCGTGACGAGCCTGCGTGGCGCAACCGATTCCACTACCTCGACTTTCACCTTCTGATCGTGCCAATCGGGAGGGCCGGTGATCGCATCCCAAATCGGTTGGGGCGGAGCCCTGAAGCGGGCGGTCCTGCTAACGACATGCGCCTGGGGCAACATCATCCCGGCGACGAAGGCAAGGCCGATGACTGCTACTAGGGCGATCACTGGGATTAGGAACCATTTCATAGACGCGACTCGCGGGGACAAGCTAAAGCATGCTCCACAACAACTTCACCGCCGCCCGCATGTCCGCGATCCGCTGTTCCTGATTCCCGGCCTCTCGCTCAACATTCAACGGGCCTTTGAACCCGATCTCCCGAAGCTTCGCGACAAACCTCTCGATCCCTACCACGCCCTGTCCGAGCGGCTTCTCCGCGCCAAGCGCGCCAGGTGAATCCTTGGGCGGCCAATCGCCGTCCTTGCAATGCACGGATAACACATGCGGCGCCAGCACGCCCAGCGCTTCGATCGGATCGCCGGTCCCGTACAGAATCATGTTGGCCGGGTCGAAATTGATCCCGAGATTCGGCCGGCTGCAATCCTTAAGGAAGTCAAGCAGCGCCTGCGCCGGCTCCTGCCCTGTTTCGAGAGCGAACGTTTGCCCATGCTGAGCGGCATGATCGCAAATGCGCCGGACCAGATCGCGAACGGCAATGTAGTCGGGATCGTTGGTATCCTCCGGAACGAAGCCGATGTGACAGGCAATGCTCCCGACCCCGATGGCCGCCGCAAAGCCGCTCACCGCATAGGTGCGGCGCTCGCGTTCGTCCCGGCTGCCACGCGGGATGAAGCCCACCGTCCGCTGTACCGCCGGAATGCCGGCGTAGCTTTCCCCGTTGTAGGCGGCAACCACCGTCACTACCGTGAACTTCTGTTCTTCGATCGCGGCTTTCCAGTCCGCGGCGGCATTTCCCGTGAGATCCAGGCTGCCTGGAATTCCGAGCTGCCCGCAGCGCACACCCAAAGCTTTGATCTCAGTCAAATGGTCGCGGTCCGCCCAGAACATCGCTCCGGGCTCTCTGTCTTTCAGATGTTGCATTGCATTCCTTCTCCGTTTCTGTTCCGAGCTTCGAGCAGTAGCCGCATCAACGCAACCGCTTCCGCCGATTCCTCAGGCGGGCACAGCGCGGGCTCCTTCCCGGCGCGGCAGCAATCGAGGAAATAAGCAAGTTCCGCCGTATAGCCGTCGCTGTCCGTCATGGTAAGCAGCTCTTCTTCGCCGTTCGCGTGGTAAAGCGTGGGCGGTCTGCCTGCCGAGCTATAGTCGACCGTGCCGCCTTCCGTCACAACCGTGTACTCCATTAAAAACGGAAAAGACCTGAGATGATGCCATCCGCCAGTGACCGCTGCAGTGAACCGTCCACGATAATGCAGTCCGGCGTCGATCACGTCGATCCCGGAGTCGGTCGCTACATAGCCTGTGGCCGACACCGACTCGGGCATTCCAAACAGCCGCAGGCATATGTCTACATCATGAATCAACAGATCAAACACCCCGCCGCCACTCTGTTTCGCATCGGTGAGCCAGGCTTTGCGGGCCGGTGCGGCACAACGCCGGCGGAACGCGGCGGACCGCACGGGCCCCAGTTCTCCCGGCGAAAGCGCGCCCGCCAATACTTGGTACATCGGGAAAAAGCGGAGCACCTGCGCGGTCATCAACACGCGGTCGTGCTCCCGCGCAGCCGCTAACATGCTTGCACACTCGACAATGTCGAGCGCCATGGGCTTTTCTACCAGGACGTGCTTGCCTCGCCGCAGCGCCTGAATCGCTACTTGCGCATGCAGGTTTGTCGGCAGGCAGATATCGATCGCTTCGATCGAAGAATCGGCAAGTAGCGCGTCTATCCGCGAGTATTTCGCCACACCGGAAAAATCAAAATTCTCGCCGGGCGCGCCAATGTTTCCTTGAACGCCGCGCAGATCACCCGACAGCTTTGCCGTGTCACTACTGTACACAGCGGCGAGTTGCGCGCCTGGGATGGTCCGAAGCGCTTTCAAATGCGTACTGCCCATAAACCCCAGGCCGAGCACCGCGATGCGCATAGAGATACATCGTAGCAGCCGGACAGATCCAAGGCAGAGTGGAACAGGCGGTTTCGCCTGTTCTCCAAAAAAACACGGACAGGCGAAACCGCCTGCTCCACTCTGGAAATCGGATCTTGCAAAGTAAGTGACATTGGGCGTATCGAAGCCGTCCTGTATTCTGGTTCTGGTGCTCCGCAGCCTGCTGCTCTTTCTTTCCAACCGTTCCTCGATTCGGCATTGGGTAGAAACCTCGTCGATTACCAACCGCTTGACCTCGCGTTTTATCGCGGGCGATTCGCTCGACGCGGAAATTGCCGTATGCCAGCGTCTCAACGCCGAGCATATCCTGACATCGGTTGATTACTTAGGCGAGAACGTCACGTCGCTTGAGGAGGCCTCGGCCTCCCGCGACGCCTATCTCGCAATCCTCAAGAAGATAGAAGACGTAAGGCTCAACTCCACCGTGTCGATCAAGCTAACACAGCTTGGGCTGGATCTCTCCGAGCAGCAGTGCCAGGCCAACCTGGAACAACTTGTCACCTGTGCCAACGAGATTGGCAGCGGCGTCGAAGTGGACATGGAATCCAGCGAATACGGGGATCGAACGCTGGGTATCGTGTCCGAGATCAACGCGAAGCTCGGCAACGTGCGGGCCGTCATTCAGGCGTATCTCTATCGCAGCGAACAGGACATCGAAGCGCTCTCGCGGCAGAATATTCCGGTGCGCTTGTGCAAAGGCGCATATCAAGAGCCGCCTGAAGTGGCGTACCCCAGGAAAACGGATGTGGACGCGAACTATGTGCGCTTGATGAAGGCCCTGCTCGATCACGGTGCCTATCCGGCCATCGCAACTCACGATGAACAGATTCTGAACGAGGCGGTGCGCTATATCCAGGAGAAGCGCCTGGACGCTGCGCGCTTTGAATTTCAGATGCTGTACGGTATCCGCCGCGACCTGCAAAGCCGCTTAGTGCAACAAGGCTACCGGCTTCGGTTGTATGTGCCGTATGGCAACGCCTGGTACCCGTATTTTATGCGTCGTCTGGCGGAGCGCCCGGCCAATGTTGCGTTTTTGGCGCGGAACCTCTGGCGGTAAAGATTCCGAAACGCGGCGATTTACTTCGATTCGTGGCGGGAGCTCCGATTGAGAGCTGACAACAATCCCGAAGCTGATGCCGGCGGCTTCACCCGGGTCATGACAATCTGGCTATTGGTGAGCGGCCGGCCATACATTTCCTTGTTCTGGTCCAAGTCTTGACGCAACGTTGCTCCACCCAACGAGACTCCGGCAAATACCCCTCTGGAGCGGGAGTATGTGAGGATCTTGGCTCTCATCTTCGCGTCGGTCTCAGCGGAGCTGGTACGGCCCACCGGCCCGGCGGCCACTTCGGCGCTACCACCGAGGGTGAACTTACTTTGCAGAAGCCGCTGCATGCCGCGTTGATCCATGACGAGCATCACTACATCGGTTTCGGAACCGCCGATCTGCCAGCCGATGCTACCCCCTTCCATGCGCACCGCGGCCGGCGCGCCCCATCCCACGTTGCTGCTGCGGCGGCACACGATGAATCCGCGCCCATACTTACCTCCAACCACGAAGGCTACTTTCTTGACGCCTGGAACAATGACGACACAATGAGCATCCGCCAGTAGGTCTTGCGGAATCCCCTTGTCGGGCGCGCTCATGATCTCGGATAGCGCGGTGGCGGACTCCGTCAGGCGCTCCGCCGCTGTATCCGCGCGTAAAGAAATCCCTCCTATGGCCAGAAAGGCAACAATGCCGGCTGGCAATACTGTGTTCAAGGTTTTCATAATCTCTTCTCTCCTTCTTCTCTGCACGATTGTACCGCTGATGGACGAGGCGCGGAGCATCCGCACAGAGCTAGGTCGGCGCCGCGTTGACCAGCCTACCGCTATCCTGTAATAAGAATCCAATGAATTCCAGCACCACCACGCTTCCGTTACAGGAAGTCGTCGAAGCGCAGGGTCACCTGATCGACTCCCATATTATGGAACGGATCTTCGACACGGTCGTCGAGTGCAACGGCCGTTTCGAAGTGGAGCAGTTTCGGATCGGGCGCACCAACGGCGAACCGTCTTATCTGCGGCTGCGCGTCGAAGCGCCTGCTCCCGATTCGATGCAGCAACTGCTATCGCAACTGCTCGGCTTGGGCTGTTCGCCAGTGGATGCGGGTGACGCGGAGTTGCGGGCAGTGGAGCAGGACTGCTGTGCTCCCGAAGACTTTTACTCCACCACCAATCACCAAACCCTGCTGCGCTACGGCCAGAAATGGATCGAGGTGCGGAACCAGAGAATGGACGCGCTGATCGTCCTTGAAAACGGCGAGGCGTTCTGCCGGCGTCTTCGCGATATTCGGGCCGGCGATCGGGTTGTGGTGGGGATGCGCGGCATTCGGGTGGTGCCCGAATCCAAGGAGCGCGACCGCCTCTCCTTCGCTTTCATGAGCAACGGTATTTCATCAGAGCGCCAGGTGGAGACTGCGGTGCGCCAGACCTCAGCTCTCATGAAACAAGCGCGCGCAGCCGGCCAGAAGATCATCGTGGTGGCCGGACCGGTGGTGGTCCACACCGGCGGCGTGGGCCCACTCTCGGCCATGATTCGCAACGGATATGTGGACGCTCTCTTGAGCGGCAATGCGCTCGGCGTTCACGATATTGAAGCCGCTCTGCTGGGCACATCTCTGGGGGTCCGGCAAACGGACGGACGTCAGGAGGAGCACGGCCATCGCAATCACATGCGCGCGATCAACGCCATTTACCATTGCGGCAACATTCGAGGCGCAGTGGAGGGCGGCCGGCTGCAAAGCGGCATCATGTATGAATGCGTGCGCGCCAAGGTACCGTTTGTGCTCGCGGGCAGTCTCCGTGACGACGGCCCTCTGCCGGACACCATTACCGACATGAATCGCGCCCAGGATGAGTACGCGAAATACTTGCAAGGAGCGGGCATCGTCCTGTGTCTGGGATCGATGCTGCATTCGATCGCCGTCGGGAATATGTTGCCGAGCTGGGTGAAGATCGTGTGCGTGGATATCAATCCGGCGGTCGCGACAAAGGTTAGCGATCGCGGAACCGGACAGGCAGTTGGCGTCGTCACCGACGTCGGACTTTTCCTGGACATGCTCTCACGCCATCTGGTTGCGGCCGAATGAAGCGCCAGTACACGGACGAGCAGGCGCAAGCGGGCGTGAAGGCGCCACTGCCCGATATCGAGACATGGCCAAATCAATATCCCGGCTATGAGATCGAGATCGTGCTGCCGGAATTCACCTCGGTCTGCCCCAAGACGGGACTGCCGGATCATGGCGAGATCACCCTGCGCTATGTCCCGGCTAGGCTCTGCCTGGAGTTGAAGTCGCTGAAGATGTATATGCTCGCTTACCGCAACCTCGGCATTTTCCAGGAGAATGCCGTGAACCGGTTTTTGCAGGATGTCGTGAAGGCCTGCAGCCCGGTCAGCGCAACGGTTACCGGCGAGTTCACGCCTCGCGGCGGCGTCTACAGTAAGATCACCGCAACGTGGAGCAAGCGTGGGAACACAAGTGGACACAAAAGCTGAAGAGCTGACGGCAATTATTCAGGAAATTCGGGAGCGGGTACGTTCCAGGCATCCGAATGGCAATGTGCCGGGAGATGTTCCGCTGGCCAACCTTCTTCCGCTGGTGCACGCCCGCGATGCGGCGGAAGGCAAAGTGGCCAGCATCGGAACCGTGAATCCGCGGCCGCCGGGTATGGGAAATTTTATCGCCCAGCGTGTGAAGAAGCTGGTAGCGCGAGCGCTGGACTGGCACGTCCGCGAGCAGGTGGAGTTTAACCGCGCCGTGATGAACTGCGTTCAGTCCACGCTGGAGTCGCTGAACGAGAGCAATCGCGCGATTTCATCGCTGGCGGGCAAGATGGATGAGTTCCGGCATGAGGCCCACGAGCTGAAAGACATCCGGTCCCACTGGACGCAGTGGCGTCAGGAATGGGAGCGGAAGCTCGCAAGCAATGAGGCGCACTTCCTGCGCAGCGTGGCGGACCTGCAAGCCACATTCCAGCATCGCGTAACACTGCAGGACGAGAGCCAGCGCGAACAGATGAAGGCTCAGCGCGCGGACTACGAAGCCGCTCTGGAACGATCCGGGAAGGAAATCCAGGACCGTTTGTGGGTGGACTTGGAGCGGATTCGCGCCGAGTACGAGGGCATCATTCATGCGGAGCTGCGTCTGCTTCGGCAGAAAGCCTCACTGATCAAAGCGTCCCCGGCAGCCGCGCCTTCTCCAGTATCCGCATTCGCGGAAATCGATTGGCTGAAATTCGGGGAGAAGTTCCGAGGCTCGGAGCAATATGTGGCCGAGCACCAACGCATGTACGCGGACCGATTTGCAGGCGCTTCTGGCATTCTGGATATCGGCTGCGGCCGCGGCGAGCTGCTCAAGGTGTTGAACGAGGCGGGCATCGAGGCCCACGGGATCGATTTGAATGACGACGCCATAGCGATGTGCCACAACCAGGGACTTGCGGTCGAGAAGGCCGATCTGTTTTCTTATCTCGGGCAGCTTCCCGATGAATCGCTCGGCGGCACAGTGGCTTCTCAAGTGGTGGAGCATCTGCCACCCGAGCGAATTTCAGATCTGGTCAAACTACTTCACTCCAAGCTCAAGCGCGGAGCTTTGGTTGCGCTCGAAACTCCGAATCCAGAGTGTCTCGCCATCTTCGCCACCCACTTTTTTCTGGACCCAACGCATACCCGTCCCATTCCGCCTGCCTTGATGGCCTTCTACCTGGAAGAGGCCGGCTTTGGACGAATTGAAGTGGTCCGGCTGTATCCCGCGGTAGACACGATGCCGTCCTTGAAGGAATTGCCTGAGCCGTTCCGCGATCAGTTCTTCGGCAGCTTGGATTACGCGATCTTCGGACGAAAGCTATGAAGTGGGCCGCGAATGCACGCGAATTAACGCGAATCGGATCTTCGGATTCATAGATGCGTGTCGCCCTAGGACAGATCAACTCCACTGTCGGGGACCTGGCCGGCAATGCGCGACGGATGCTCGATTTCGCCAGCCGGGCGGCTCAGCAAAAGGCCAACGTCGTTGTGTTTCCGGAGCTTGCTCTCACGGGCTACCCGCCCCGTGATCTGCTCGAAAAAGAGAGCTTCCTCGACCGTGCCGAGCGGCAACTTCAGCATCTCGCCGAACAAACTGCCGGCCTTGGCATCACCGTCATTTGCGGCACCATCACTCGCGCGCTTCCGAATACCGGGAACCGTCTCTACAACAGCGCGGCGGTGCTCGACAGCGGGGTTGTCCGCTGCCGGCAGAACAAGATGCTGCTGCCGAGTTACGACGTCTTCGATGAAACCCGCTACTTCCAGCCGGCCGATAAACAGTTCCCGCTGGTGATTGACGGACGCACCACCGCGCTAACGATCTGTGAGGATGCCTGGAACGACAAGCAGTTCTGGGAGCGCCGGCGCTACAATCGCGACCCGGTGGAAGAGCTCGCGCACACCGGCGCGCGCATTCTCATCAGCATCAATGCGTCGCCCTATCACATGGGCAAGCGCGCATTGCGGCGCGAAATCTTTGAGGCAACCGTGCAGCGCTTCAAGATCCCGATTGTGTATGTTAACCAAGTGGGCGGTAACGATCAGCTAGTGTTCGACGGCAGTAGCTTTGCTATGAACGCCCATGGCGCGGTTGTTGCTTCAGCGGCATCCTTCGAAGAGGACCTGGTGTTGTTCGACGCCGATTCGAATGCGGGTGACCAGCACGATACTTATCCCGATGAATGCGAGGCCGCTTATGAGGCCCTCGTGCTTGGAACGCGCGACTACATACACAAGTGCGGGTTCTCGCGAGTACTGATTGGTCTAAGCGGCGGCATTGATTCTTCGCTTACGGCCGCAATCGCGGTGGATGCAGTCGGGAACGAAAATGTCGTGGGCGTCGCGATGCCTGGCCCCTACTCGTCCAGCCACAGCCTCACGGATGCGCGCGCTCTGGCTCATAACCTGGGCGTTCGGTTTGAGATTGTTTCGATCAACGAGTCTTACAAGAGCTGTCTCGCTGAACTGGAGCCACTGTTCGGGGCGGCCCCACCCGGCGTTGCCGAAGAGAACCTGCAATCGCGCCTGCGCGGGCTGACTTTGATGGCGCTCTCGAACAAGTGGGGCGCGTTGGTGCTGACCACGGGCAACAAGAGCGAGCTTGCGGTCGGCTATTGCACCTTGTACGGCGACATGTGCGGCGGCCTGGCGGTGATCAGCGATGTGCCAAAGACACTCGTATATGCGCTCTCACGGGTTGCCAACCGGCGTCATGCGAATGCCATCCCCGAGAGTGTTTTCAGCAAACCCCCATCCGCCGAATTGCGCCCCGATCAGAAAGACACAGACTCGCTGCCGGAATATGATATCCTCGACGCAATCCTGCGCGGCTATGTGGAACACTACCAGTCTCCCCAACACATCGCCGAGGAACTCAATCTGCCGCTCCAACTGGTTCGCGACATCGTCAACAAAGTGGATCGAAACGAATACAAACGACAGCAAGCGGCGCCCGGCCTGAAGGTGACCAGTAAAGCATTCGGCATCGGCCGCCGCTTCCCAATTGCTCAAAGGTTTTCCGAATGATCATGAAGAAACGGTTCGCAGCGGCAACGGTGGGATTCGGTATCGCAGCGCTCGCCCTCACATCACAGACCAGTCCCCGCGAGCAGCCCAGCTTGCAAGCCAACGGGAGCTTTCTGTTGAATAGCGGCTGGCGCGTTCGCCCCGCGGGCAAGCAGGTTCCGCTGGACACCCTTCCCATGTCTTCGGTTCTGTCAAAGGACGGGCGTTTTCTAATAGTGCTAAACGGTGGCTACAAGCCTCCATCCTTGAGCGTGCTCGACACGGCGAGCGCCCGCGAGTTGAGCCGTGTTCCGGTGGAGGATGGATGGCTGGGCCTTGCTCTCGCGCCCAATGGAAAGTTGCTCTGGGTGGGCGGTGGCTCGAAGTCGATCATTTACGAGTTCTCGTTCTCCGATGAAGGAGTGCTCGCGCCAACGCGGACGTTCGAGCTGGTTCGTCCCGCCGATCGAACCTTTGCCGATTTCATTGGCGATGTAGCCGTTAGCCCGGATGGCCGCCTGCTCTATGCGGCGGATCTTTTCCACGATTCGATCCTGGTGGTGAATCCAGAGTCGGGCCGCGTCATCGAACGATTCAAGACAGGCCGGCGCCCTTATCGCATTCTGTTTCATCCGGACGGAAAATCGTTCTTTGTCACGAGTTGGGCTGACGGCACGCTGAATCAGCACCAGACGGATAATGGCAACCGGCTCGCCACGGTACGATTGGGCGCGCACCCAACGGATATGGTCTGGCGCGATCGCAAGGGCACGACGGAAGAAACGGAAGGCGGCAATTGGAAGGCGCGCATCTTCATCTCCGCCGCTAACACCAATAGCGTTTATGCGGTCGGCGTCACCGAGAGCAACGATCTGCCAGTGATCGAGACCATTAACATAGGCATGACTCCGCGCCATCCGTTGGGGATGACTCCGAGCGCGCTCGCCCTCAGCCCGGACCAGAATCGGCTGTACGTCGCCTGCTCGGATGCGAACGCCGTGGCTGCGATCGATCTCACGGAAGCTCGCAGCCAGGTGGCCGGATTCATTCCGGTTGGCTGGTATCCGACAGCGGTCCGGGTACTTTCCGACGGCCGCCTGGTAGTGCTGAACGGGAAGGGCGCCCGCAGCTATGCGAACCCGAATGGCCCGAATCCGATCGTGCGCCCGTCTCCCATCCATATCGGCGGGCCCGCGGTGGAATATGTGGGCCGAATTCAGACCGGCTCCGCTTCGTTCATCGACTCGTTTACCGCCGAGCAACTAGACGACTACACCAAACAGGCGCTCGCGAATTCTCCTTACCGGGATGAGCTGCTGGATACGGTCGCATTTAATTTGCCGCCCATCGAGCACGTCCTCTATATCGTTAAGGAAAACCGCTCGTACGACCAAGTGCTGGGCGATATCGGCAAAGGCCAGAGCGATGCTTCACTTGAGCTCTTTCCGGAGAAGGTGACACCCAACCATCACAAGCTCGCCCGCGAGTTTGTCCTGCTCGACAACTTTTACGTGAACGGCGACGTCAGCGCCGACGGCCACAACTGGTCTACCTCGGCGATTGCGAACGACTACGTGCAGAAGATGTGGCCAAACAGCTATGGCAAGCGCCGGAACCATTACGATTACGAAGGCGGCGAGCCGGCGGCTCTGCCCCCGGCTGGCTACATTTGGAACAATGCAATCCAGCGCGGCGTCACCATGCGGAACTACGGTTACTTCGCAACAAACAAGAAAAAGCCCGGCGAAGATGGCGTTCTAATCGAGGCAGTGCGCGATCCGGCGCTGCAGCCGGTCACGAACGTTTACTATCGCGCCTTCGATCTGGAATACTCCGACATCAAACGCGCTCAGGTGTTCCTGCGCGATCTCGCGCAGTTTGAGAGCTCAGACCAGATGCCGCAATTCATGATCATGCGGCTGGGGAACGATCACACGTTTGGCACGGCCGCGGGCAAGCTGACGCCGCACTCGCTGGCAGCGGATAACGATTACGCGTTGGGCATGATTGCGGAAGGCGTGTCGCGGAGCAAATTCTGGAAGTCGACCGCGATCTTTGTGCTCGAGGACGACGCGCAAAACGGAGCCGATCATATCGACTCGCATCGCTCACCTGCGTTCGTGATATCGCCGTACTCACATGCGGGCGCAGTGGACAGCACAATGTACAACACGACTTCGGTACTGCGTACGATGGAGCTGATGTTGCACCTTCGGCCAATGACGCACTTCGACGCGGGCGCGCGCCCGATGGCGAATGCCTTCCAAAAGGAGCCAGTGTTGACGGCGTATACCGCCGAGAAGCCGCGAATCTCGCTCGAAGATCGTAATCCGGCGGCTTCCTCCACAGCAGCGCGATCGCAGAAGCTGGATTTCAGCGAAGCGGATCTGAATGATGACGATGAGTTGAACGATATTCTGTGGCGTGCGATTCGAAAGTCGGATCCGCCGCCGCCGGTGCGGAGTTTTTTCGGGCGGTAGTTGGGTCGTATACTGTGAACGGAAGAGTGCCATGGACCTCAGCGCGAAGGAAGAAGTTCTAGTGCAGGCTTTTCGACGGCTTCCGCCAGCCGCGGCGGAGGAGTTGTCGGCGCTAGTTGAACGATTGGCCTCAATAGCTTCTGATTCCGTTGTGGATTGGTCAGACTCATGGTCGAAGGAAGATCTTGAGGATTTCACGTCCGCGTCGATTCATCAAATCGACGCGGACGCATAGGTAATTCTGCTGAGACCAGGCGATGTAATCATAGGAACACTACGCGGTGCGGTCGAAACCAAGGTTCGACCGGCTGTTATCTTATCCAGTGAGACGTACCTTGTGGAACGCTCTGACGTAATCGTCGGGATTCTGACCACGAGAGTTACTTACGGTGTGACCTCTTCAGATTACGTACTGATCGACGGGCAAACGGCCCGGCTCCGTGCTCGATCCTGTTTTCGCGCCTATTTGCGAACGCTGAATCGCTCAAATGTAACCGTAATCGGTCATCTGAGTGAGCGAGATTGGTCCGAGGTGAAGGCTCGTATGCGAATCGCGCTGGCGGAGTGAAAAGGGTGGGGCTCCACATCGCCAGTGTTCAGCTTCTTCGGGCGCTAGAGCTTCGACAACAACCTTCAACCGGCGATCCGGCGAGTTCATGAAGCAGCTCACGAAAAGCAAACGGCCCGTCGTCCTCACCGTCAAGGGCGGTTCGAAACGATCGTTCAGGACGCGGACACCTATCAAGGTCTGCTCGATCTCACGGCTGGCGTCGGCGTATGAGGCTATCGGACAGTCCTGGGTTTGAGGTCAAAGTGCAACACAGGCAAGAATGCCTGTGCTACGAAAGAAATTGTTTGGTTTCCTCTAGAAATAGATCCAGCCGGTCGTGGTGTAGCCAGTGGCCCGCGCCGGGGACTTTCACCAGGCGGTAGTTCTTGATCGACTGGATGCGGCCGTCCTCTTCCGGGTCCGTCATCCAGCTTTGCGTGCCCCAGAACAGCAAGACCGGGCAGGTGATCTGGCTCGCCACCTCTTTCAGGTCGTCCAGATTCTGACCGTATGGCGCGAACTGGCGCGCGTAGTTGTCGAACTTCCAGATCAGCGAGCCGTCGGCGTTCCAGTTGGTACCGTGCAGCGTGAGGTGACGCGCTACTTCGTCGGACAACCTCGGATTGGCTTCTTTCATGCGAGCGACGGCGGCATCCAGGTTGGGATACGAATGCGGCTCGCGATGCTCGGTCTGACGAACGCCTTCAATCCAGCGGCGAATCCGCTCCGAAGCGGGCCGGTGCACCCGGTGTGATGGCGGCATCCCAAAGCCTTCGATGGAGACGACCTTGCGAACACGGTCCGGATACACGCCGGCGTACAGCAGAGTGATGATTCCACCCAGCGAGTGGCCGATGATGGACACCGGGAATTCGCCAATTACATCGGCCAAGGCGGAGAGATCGAGCACATGCTCGGCGATGCTATAAAGCGCTCCTGGAGCCCACGCGCTGTTGCCATGCCCGCGCAGATCGAGCGCGTACACGTGGTGATCCTCGCGGAGGGACCTGGCCACCCAATCCCAGTTGCGCGCATGGTCCAGCCCGCCATGTACAAGAAGCAGCGGCGGCTTGCCATCCTGGCCCCAATCCCAAAATTGCAGTTTCAGACGGTGCGAGTAAAAGAAATGGGAGATCGGTTCCAACACAACATGTTAGATGATCCGCGTACTACGTTGCCGCTTTTGTGAATCCGCCGTCCACCGGTCTTGGAACGCAGCTACAGAGTTTTCGGTTCTTGGCGGATGCGTCGCACGGCATAGAGGGAACTGGGCTATTGCCGCAAAAGTTCAGCAAACTCATCCTTAGTAAGGCCGGCCTGCTTAATAATGTTGCGGACAATGTGTTTTGGGATATCAAAGTGCGATTGGTAGGGCACTGTAACTCTGCCCGGCTTGCTCGGGTGCTTCAGTTGAACGTGTGAGCCGTGGGTCTCATGAATGTAAAAGCCGGACTTTTCGAGGGCGCGAATGATCTCCTTGGGCTTGAGATTCGCGAATTTGGGCGGCATGGGGGAGCGGATACATTAGACAGCGACCTTAATATCTTCAGCAAGCGGTTGCTGCTGGCGGATGTAGGGGTCGTCTGGGATTTCCTCATTGTCCTTGATGAGACCTTTCAGGTGACACGCGATTGCGCCGGTTGCCATTTCGCGGGCTTCTTCGAGCGTGCGCCCATAGGTGACAACGCCCGGAAGAGCCGGAACAATAACTTGATAGCCGCCTGCGGCGATCGCTTCATAAATAACGCGGTACCCGTATTCGGCCAATCTGCCCTCCTTCCGTTGATTGTAGCTGTTTGGATTCCTTTGTTTTGCCTGGTAGCTGGACACCGGGAATTTGCCAATCACGCCGGCCAGGGGCAGAGGTCGAGCACATGTTCGGCGTTGCTATAAAGCGCGCCTGGAGCCCACGCTTACGTCGCCGCTTTTGTGAATCCGCCGTCCACCAGGATGGAGGTTCCCGTGATATAGCTCGCCCGCTCCGAAGCCAAGAACACGACGACGTTTGCGAACTCTTCAGGGTCCGCCACACGGCCGAGCGGGATCTGAGCCTCGGGCCGCGCGCCGATACTCTTCAGACGCTCCGTGGCGGTGTAGCCGGGGCACACGTTATTCACGAGCACATTGAACTGCGCGTATTCATTCGACAGACTCTTTACCAGGCCGGAGACCGCGGACCGCACGGAGTTCGACAAAACCAACCCATCGATCGGCTGTTTCACTGCGACTGACGTAATCGTAATCAGCCTTCCCCATCTCTGCTCTTTCATGATTGGCAACACTTCGCGCGCGAAGAACAGCGTGCTCATGAAGTTGAGATCCACCGCCGCCCGCCAGTCGGCAACCGAGGCGGCCGCGAAGGGTTTGGCCGGAGGACCACCCGCGTTGGTGACACAGATGTCGATGCGACCGAAGCGTGCATGCGTTGCTTGCACGAACGCGCGGACCTCTTCTTCTCGGGTTACATCCACACGCTGCGCAAACACTTCGGCGGGCATTTCTCCGGCTGTGGCGTGCAGATCCGATTCGCCGCGCGCGCAGATCGCCACGCGAGCCCCTTCACGCGAGAGACCGAGAGCAACGGCTTTGCCCAGACCTTTGCTCGCGGCGGCGACGATCGCGACGCGTCCAGTTAAGCCTAGGTCCATGAAGGTGGCACAGGCATTCTTGCCTGTGTTGCACTTGGACCGGTTCGCGATCTCAAACCAACACAGGCTCGAAAGCCTGTGCCACTCGGCTCTAGGTCCATGCCAGGATGCTCGCCCGCACGATTTTCCAGGCTGCTGTTCTGGGATCGATCAGATCGAAGTGACCGGCGCCTTGGATCGGGATCAGATGGGAGTTGTGCGATGCTTTCGCAAATCGCTGGCTGATCTCGAAGGGCACGATGTCGTCCTCGGTGCCATGAATCACGTCCTGCCTGACCGGGATGGGAAGAAGTTCGATCGGGGAAGCAGCGGCGTAGCGGCCGGGCACCTGGTCGGGAGTGCCGCCAAGAAACCTGGCAACGATGCCATCGCTCAACCGCAGAGCCCACGCGCGCCGCAGATCGGCTATGCCCGCGAGCGAGATAACACCTCGCAGATCGACGGCCATCTGGGCAGCCAGCCAGAGTGCCAGTTGCCCGCCCGCCGAATGTCCCGCGGCCAGCAGGCGATCCAAATTCAGCGGATAGCGTTTGGCCAGTTTATGAACATGCTCGGCTCCATGGACGATATCCTCCAGCGTTCCCGGCCAGCCACCGCCGGGGTCGCCGATGCGCCGGTACTCTAAATTCCAGGTGGCTATGCCCGCGGACTTGAATGCCGCGCACAAATGGCCGGCGTGCAGCAGATTGTATTGCGTTTTCCAGAATCCGCCGTGGATAAATATGACGAGCGGATGCGGGCCAGGACCCGGCGGAATTCGCAAATCGCCGAACTGGAGTGAATCGGCGCCATACGGTATTCTGGCATCTGCTTTGGGAGCGGGCATCTGGAGAATGCCTTGCGCGGCGAGATTCCCGGCCGACAGTGCGGCTAATGCGGCGCGGCGGGTCATTGCATCAGTCCTTTGGAAGCCGGGCGAGACTCAGCCAGAAATGTAGCGTGGCACGCAGAACCCGCAGGAAATCGTCACGGTCCGCGGGCTTGCAAATATAGGCATTGGCGTGCAGGTCGTAGGCTTGAAAGATGTCTTCGTACGATATCGATGACGCTAACACGACTACCGGAATACGTTTGAATTGCGGCTCTCGCTTCAGGGCGCTCAGCATCAGGCAATCTTCGGCCCGCGACAGATCCAGATCCAGTAGAACCAGATCCGGGCGGGGAGCACTTGCATATTTTCCCTCGCGCCGCAGGAAAGCGAGGATGTCCGTACACTCATCCACCGTGGTGATGCGATTCTCTTCGACCGCCTCTGCAATCAGGGCAGCCTCTTCGGCGTTCGGTTCCAACAGCAGAATCTCAGCCGTTATGATCGGGGCTTGGATGGGCATTCGTCAACCGGTGGGGCGCGCGACACACTGCAGCCAATACGATTCGATAGCGTGAACGACATCGAGATACTCGTCCAACTCACTGGGCTTGGTCAGGTAGCAGTTGGCGTGGTGTTCGTACGCGCTCCGGACATCGCGATCCGATCGGGAGGTGCTCAAGACCAAAACAGGAATTTGTCTGAGGTCACGATCCTCTTTAATCCTCTCGAGCACCTCGCGCCCGTCCATTTTTGGCAGATTGAGATCGAGCAGAATCAGGTCGGGCCGGGGAGCGTTATGATGCTGGCCGGCCCTTGTCAAGAAATTGAGCGCCTCTTCGCCATCTGTGACGACGCTCAGATATTTTGGGATTTTCCCCATGCTGAGAGAGGCACGAATAAGATAGATGTCTGCCTGGTTGTCTTCTACGATCAGAATGTGAATCGTGCCGGTCTTGGTGCCGCACTTCATCGGGGCGACTCCCGCTCCCGCGGGAACGTACACCTCAATCTTACCCAAGCTGGTAGTGCAAGCCGCTAAGGGAACCGGGGATGGACCCAGGATTGGGTTCGTTTTGAAATCGGAGGTGGAGATGCGCGGCTCGATCCTGGCGTCGCGACTAGTTCGTTTCTTAGAAACAAGGTTCGCCATCGTTTTGTATCCTTTTGTATCCTTTACGCCTTGATTGTATAGCCCGAGTTCAAAAACGAAGATATCTTGATTGGGAGGTAATGCGTTTTCAATAAGATGGCAACTTAAAAATTGTTGTGAACGGGGAAAGCAGGCGACAAGATCGCCTGCTCCACGACTCCGACGTATTTGTCCGCGGCGCCATAGTAAAACAGCCTGCGGTTTGGGTCGCGCACCAGTCCCTCCACGAAGACGACATTCGGAACCTGACCTGTTTTTTCCCAGCTCAGAGCAGGTTGGAAGATCGGCTGATCGGAGCGCGCCAGGATCTTGGCCGGATCATTCTTATCCAACAAAAGCCAACCCGTGCGGTACACCAGCGCGTCGTCGGCGCCGTTGTAAATCAGTAGGATTCCATCGCGTGTAAGAAAAGGAGGCGGCCCGGGCTCTGCGACTTTTGAATCGAACATGCCAGGCCGCGTGGGCGCCAGCGGGTGATCGAGCGCTTCGGTCCAGTGCAGCAGGTCGTCTGAAAACGCGACGCCCAACTGCCCCGGCCGGTCCTTCGCATCGGCCATAAAGTACATCCAATATTTCCCGTTGACCTTGTGGTCGAGAATAGCACCGCTCTTGGTCCATCCGGTGTTCCAGCGGCCCTTATAGGCGGGTAGAATGACGCCTTTGCGATCCCAATGAATCAGGTCCGTTGATATTGCCAGGCAGAGTTGCGCGTCTTTGGTGTTGTAGCCGGTGTAGGTCAAGTAGAACCTGCCGTCGATGTTGACAAGCCGCGGGTCTTCCACTCCTCCGTCCTTTTCATAGGCGGTTTCGGGCGAGAGAACCGGCTCCGGCCGGCGCTTGAAATGTACGCCGTCCGGACTGTCGGCATAACCGAGCCGGGACGTGCCTTTCCGATCTTGCGCCCGATACAGCATAACGAACCGGCCGTCGTATCGAACCACCGCGGGGTTGAAGACGCCAGCCGCTTCAAAGCCCTCGCCCTGTGGCTTCAAGATGGGCTGCGTGCTAATACGATGGAGCGGAGACACGGCCGCCAGAGCAAAGAGTAAGACGAGCGGCCGCATGGCGATTTACTTTTTGGGCTTGAGCCGGATCTCGAATAGCTTGGGCCAGAGCTTTCCGGTCACGAACAGGCGATCGGCAGCCGAGTCGTACGCGATACCATTCAGCACCGCGCCGGGTTCGGTGCGATCCGAATCGCTGAGCAGTCCTGACAGATCGATCCAGCCAATCACCATCCCGGTCTTGGGCGATATCCTCGCGATGCGATCCGTCTGCCAGATGTTGGCATAGATCTCGCCTTTTATGTACTCGAGCTCGTTCAGATTTTCGACCGGATGGGCGGCGTCCTTGACCAGTAGCCGGCGCTTCTCGGCGAAAGTCCGCGGATCCCAATAGCGCAGGTAAGCGGACCCGTCGCTCATGATTAAGCTGGCGTTATCGTGGGTCAGTCCCCAGCCTTCGCCGGTATACTTGAAATCACGCGTTTTGCGGAAGCTGAACAGGTCGTAGACGAAGCCCTCTCCCGCCTTCCAGGTCAGTTCCACCAGTTGGTGACCCCATTCCGTCAGACCTTCTCCGAAGTACTGGGAAGGCACCGCGATCTGCTGCAGAACTTCACCGGTCTCGAGCTTGACCTTACGCACGAAAGACTTCCCATTCAACCCGGTGCCCTCGTACAGAAAGCCGTTCAGGTAGATCAAGCCCTGGGTGAAGGCGCCGGGATCATGCTTATAGGTGTGTACGATTTCGTAGCTATAGGTAGGAATTGGCGCGGCCCGCAACGCGGTAATGAAAAGTACCCAAAGGGCCCGGCGCCCCCATGTCTTTGACATTCTCTTCATCATAGCCGGAGGTTTTTCGCATGAGGCGGCCCTACTTGTCCGAATGCACCTTTTCGAAGTTGATGGTGGTGGTGACATCCGCGCGCCGGAACCCGTTGTTTTGGAGCGAAACGCCCACTCGCCGGGCATACAGGAACAACGCGCGCACTTTGAATTCGCCGCCATAGGTGAGTGGAAACCAGAGCCCCGTATCGAATTTCTTGTACGTCACTTTGAAGCCAAGATGTTCGAGATTAGTGCCGAGCATCGTTCTCACAAGCAACGGGATCTTTGCCGCCAAATGCGTTGTAACCACTACCGGCTGGTACTCCTGCCGGTCGATCAGAGCTTCGCCGGCCCAGCCTTCATCGTCTTCACCGGGCTTGGATACGAACGTGATCCGGTAAACCGAAGCTCCGCGGTAATCCTCGGCGCCCTCGAGATGGAACTCGTATTTCTTTTGCTCTTTGGCGGTCAAAGGGAACAGATCGTTCGAGATGCCGTCTTTCGATTTGCGATCCGCTGTTAACTCATCGGCCATAGCGTGCGCGACTTCGCCATCAATATCCATGTTCTTATACTCAAAGCCCGGCTCGTCGTACTCGATAGTCTTTCCGTGAGCCACGTACTTCCCG
Organism: Bryobacteraceae bacterium; assembly: GCA_051000095.1. Classification (GTDB taxonomy): domain Bacteria; phylum Acidobacteriota; class Terriglobia; order Bryobacterales; family Bryobacteraceae; genus JBBSHP01. The sequence continues at coordinate 47,027 of JBPCOQ010000052.1, forward strand.
AGGAAGTGAGTTCGCGTCTTGGCGATGCCGCTCGGGGTGGGCGCTACCGTGAACTCGCTGTACTCCTCGCGCGCCAGCTTCCCGTTGTAGCGCTGCATCCGGACCAGCACGTTCTGTTGATAAACAAACGCGGTCCGCGTCTGCTCAGCCCGGTCCTGATTTTCGGCGACTCGCGCCATGATGGATTCGGCTGTTTCGGCCGGCGGAGGGGCGAAAAAGAACAGCAAAGGCGCGAGGATCATTTGCCTTTTCCCTCCATCTTCTTGCGCATCGAGCTTGGAACCCCGAAGTTGCCAGCGATTTTCCGCAAACCTTCCAGATCGACCGTGCCGTCGATGTGGACGATGGTCAGTTCTTTCGGTTCCGCTGAAATGAGCGTCGCACCCACCACATGATCGCCTTCCGTGCGGAGATAGATATCCGCGTTGCCGTCTACCTTGCTGCGAACTTCAATGATCTTTTTCCATGCCGGATCGCGCAATTGCGATCGGATCGCTTCGACGTCGGATTCCAGGTATTCTCCCGAGTTCTTGAACTCGAAGCTTCGGACCATGATTGCCTTCAAGCCACCCACCAGCTTTTTGATTTCGACTTCGTCCGAGTCGTCTGACAGAAAGCGGCTGGCCATGCGCAGCAGCGATCCGTCGAGGGTAACATTCACGGTGTCCGTTGCCTTGGCGGACAGCCGGTCCAGGTGATCCAGCTTGAGATCCTGGCCGAATGCGGGCGATGAGGCAGCGGCCAAACAAGCGACTAGGAAAATGTTTTTCATTGGTAAGCGCTCTCCATTTTTTTCTGAATACGTTGCAGTTTGCTGCTGGTGATCTGCAGAGCTTGCAGTAATTGAGCGCGCGCCGCCTGCCCTTTTTCGCGATCGCGCCGTTGTTCAAACTGTTGAATGCCGCAGGCGCCCGCCAATAACGATGCGGCAATCAAGCCGGCGGCCCACGGCTTCCAAAAATTCCGTCCGGAGCTACGCCGCTTCACCCGGACGGCAATGCGCGCGGCGAAACCAGGCGGTGGCTCCTGGCGGGCGAGAGCGTGTCGCAATTGATCTTCAAAGTCCGGCATAGGATTTCTCTCCAGTAATCGCTTCGATTTTCCGGCGCAATAACGCCAATGAGCGCTGCAGGTGGCTCTTCACGGTCGCCAACGGCATTTCGAGCAACTCCGCAATCTCGGATGGTTCCAGTTCTTCCTGAAATCGCAGGATGACGATCATGCGCGGCAAGTCGAGCAGAGTGCCGATCAGTTGCTCGATGTACTGCTTCAGCATCGGGTCGGCCGCGGGCATCCAGGCAAATGGTTCGGGTGCCTGTTCCAGGGCTATATGGCTACGGAACTTGCGGCGCCTCGCCTGGTCGATGCATTTGCGGCTCACCACTTTCCTCAGCCAGAATCGCAGGTGCTCGGGCGAGCGCATCTCTTTCCAGTGCAAATGCAATTCGAGAAAAACATCCTGCGCCAGTTCTTCCGCGGAAGCCGCATCGCGCACAAAGTGATAGGCGAGGCTGAACACCATGGCCTGATGCCGCTCGACGACCTCTTCGAAAGTCTCAGCCACTTACATTAGAAGAGCACGCACGAACAGGTCCGGCGAATGCAGGAATTATTCTCTTTTCTCAAAGGGCCTCGCTGAAATGCTCGCAAGTGGCAAGCCGATCAGATAACCACATCATCCTAGACGAACCGCGGTAGCGGTCGGTGGTGAGGCTGAACTTCGATCCACAGCGAAAGAAATGGTTGCGGACCGCTTACGAGAAGCAGATGCAGCCGCCTTCCGGAGGTACGACTGAGGCTTCCGGTTCTCCCCCGCGTACGCAAGGAAGTCAGGGAACCACACAGCTCCTTCCCCAGGCGGACAGCAATTTCGAGCCACTGACAGGGTCCGAACCCAGTATGCCTGGAAGCGCCCACGCAAAGCATGTACCCACCAACCCATACGAGACTGCGGCCCGCGCCGGCAAGGCGGCAGCGCTCGCTAAATTTTGTCGGTGAAAGAGCCGGATGTTCGCCGAAGAACTCAAGCTTGGCTCGAACAGCTCCTGCCAGGTACCGGCGCCTGGCTGTCGAGCGAAGCCGGCGGCATGAGCCAGCGGGAGCCGTATTCTTTGCGCCTTTACGCCAGGACAGCTATCTCCGTAATAGCGAGGTCCGCTCTTCCAAACGCGTAATGCGGCTGTCGTGCGACTGAAGCAGGTCGCGGATCTCCTTCAGTGTTTCGTCGATTTTTTCCAGCCGCTTGGTCACATCAGCCCTGAGATCGTCGATACGCTTGGAGTGCCCATTTACCGTAACGACGATGGTGGTCACAGTCGCAAGCGTGGCTAGCAGTCCCGTGCTCATCAGCGGCACCGAAACTTGCCAGAATTCCTGCGTCAACGCGATCATTTTCTCCGCGCCTGCCTGCCTTGCTCGCTCAATTCGTCCGCTGAAAGGTTCTCCGCGCGCTGCAACCCCCTAATTTGCCGATCTTGGCCCTGTCTATTTGATGACAGTCGCGGCCCTGATTATATACGAAGCACTCTAAGAATCGCCCGATGCCGGTATACGGCCCGGGCTTTCCTAGGCCAGTTGTTCGGCTAGGATTTTCATCTCATGGGAACCCGCCCTGAGGGCTGGTTCCAGACCCCATCAATCAAAGCTGGTTTGCATGGAAGTGATCCTACTTCCTGCATCTTGGTTTTTTCAGTGTGTCCGATTTGGAAGAAGCGATTGCAAAGGGAAGGAACTGGGTGGCGAAGCCGGCGAACCAAGCCTCGAAGAGCCCGATTTGGGCGTTTCTGCACTTGCCGCGACCTGCAAGGATCCCCTTCGGCCTCCCATCGGCGCTGACTGCCCGGGGGATCGATCTCGATGCCACTTGGAGGAAACGCCGGCATACCGGAGAACTACGGACGTAAACTTACGGCCGCTTTGCCTCGCGGCGAATCCCTTCGGCGATCCAGATGCGCAACTGTGCCTGGTAGCCGACCGACTTCGCCGCCGCGGTCTTCTTCGCCGCCGCGATCTGTTCGGAAGCCAATCGAATCGAGATCGGGGCCTTTGTCGATGAATGGCGTTCCCGAATTGAGCTTGCCAACCCCCCGGACGGCTTCGGTGGCTTTACTTGGGGTAATTGATTCCACACTTCAGCCACGGAATGCGTCTCGAAGTAATCGGCAGTCTCCTCATCCGACCCGAACGCCGGCAGAGGCGATTTCGCGGGAGTAAGTTTTCTCTTCATATGCTCACCTATTTGCGACGGAACAGCCGCCGCTCGCTGTCCTCCATCACGGGCCGTGACCACTCGGATTAAACCTCTGGACTGCCGCCGAAACACTACCAAAGCCAACCGTCCGTCCAGGGTTTCTCCCAGGGCAATATATAGCCTTTTGACGAGTTCGTCTGACCTTATAGTCGTTGTCAAAGACTTCTTCGACCTCTTCCGGGGTGAACTGGTGCCGCTCAATGTGGAGGATGTTGTCCTCATCCCAGTCGAACCCCGAGATGACCACTCCATGAGTGTACCACCTCGTATATACAGATCCCTACCTGCCGGTAGTGTCCTAAAGGTGCGTTGAGGTAAAAGGTAGTGCCTGAATAGTGCGTTGAATCCAAGGTCGCTCACTCGCCTCGGAAGATGAGCCTGCTGATCAGTAGCGCCAATCCGAATCCAAAGCACAATCCTGAGGCGAGGAGCCCCATAACATCAGACCCGTGCAGCGTTGCGACGCGCGGATTACTCATGCCATTGATGAACGGCGGGACCCCAGCCAGCAACACGAACAAACCGACAAAAATTCTCGCCTTTGCGCCGGGTGTTTGGGCTTGCCATGTTTCGAGCCTAGCACCATAACCAGCAACCGCTTGCTCTCCAGCAGAAAACCGCTCAACGCACCTTTAGGACACTACCTACCTGCCCCGTAAAAACCGGGGCTGGTCTGGCCCCCAGGGTTGGTATGCCACTTCACTGGCTCTGGACACACGACGGAGCAAACCTGCGATGTACATCGGAACAGCCCGTCCTCCAACCAATCGTGGATGGGTCCGCGAAGCGGGCTTACTTTAGCGCCGGGGCAACATCGAAGGTAATCCCCTGCGCCAGCGGCAACTCGCCAGACCAGTTGATCGTGACCGTTTGCCGCCGCATGTAAGCCCTCCACGAATCGCTACCGGATTCCCTGCCGCCGCCGGTGTCCTTCTCTCCGCCGAAGGCGCCGCCAATCTCCGCGCCACTCGTGCCGATATTGACATTGGCGATTCCGCAGTCGCTCCCGCGAGCGCTCAGAAAAGTCTCCGCTGACATCAGATTGGTCGTAAATATGGCCGACGAGAGTCCCTGTGGCACCCTATTGTGCCACGCGATCACTTCATCCAGGCCGTCGAACTCGATCAAGTACAGAATAGGGGCGAACACCTCCTCCTGAACGATCGTCATGCCAGCCCGAGCCTTCACGAGCGTGGGTTGCACGAAGCAACCGCCCAACTCGCCGCCTCCAAACAGCACCTCGCCGCCCTGCTCGCGAATTCGTCCGAGCGCCGCCATCATGCTGTCCACCGCGCCGCGATCGATGAGCGGACCCATCAGCGTGCCTTCCTCCAGCGGATCCCCCACGCGGATCTGGGCATAAGCGGCCTTCAACATTTCCGTCATGCGCGCCGCGATTCCGCGTTGCAGAAACAGCCGGCGGATGGTGGTACAGCGCTGCCCCGCTGTACCCGCCGCGCCGAACAGTACGGCTCGTAAAGCCAGGTCGAGGTTAGCGTCGTTCATCACGATTACGCCGTTGTTGCCGCCCAACTCGAGCAAGGTGCGGCCCAGCCGTTTGCCAACCGTCTCGGCAACAATGCGGCCCATCCGGCACGATCCGGTTGCGCTCACTAGCGGAATCCGCCGGTCGCTGAGCAGGCGCTCGCCAATTACCGAGTCCTCACCAATGATTAAACTGAAGACGCCCTGCCAGCCGTGCCGCTCGAGCACGCGGTCGCAAATCTCCTGAACAGCCATGGCCGTTAAGGGTGTCTTGAGCGACGGCTTCCACAGAACGCAATCGCCGCACACAGCCGCCAGCAGCGCGTTCCATGCCCACACAGCCACCGGAAAGTTGAAGGCTGAAATCACGCCCACGATGCCGAGCGGATGCCATTGCTCGTACATCCTGTGGCCCGGGCGCTCACTGTGCATCGTGAGACCGTAGAGCTGCCGGGAGAGCCCTACAGCGAAGTCGGCGACGTCGATCATCTCCTGCACTTCGCCTTTGCCCTCGGCTAAAATCTTGCCCGTCTCCCGGGTGACCAGCGTCCCCAATTCATCCTTGTGGCGCCGCAATTCATCGCCAATCTCGCGAACGATCTGGCCGCGCTGGGGAGCGGGAACCAACCGCCATTTTTGGAAAACACCGGCAGCTTGCGAAACAGTCCGTTCATAATCGGCAACCGAGGCAAGCGAAACGCGCCCAAGCTCCCGGCCATCGCTAGGATTGAGCGATGCAACTTCTGCATTCTTCGAATCTATTTCGCTAACCATCCAAATCCCTCCGTGCCTGCCGCGCATCGCCGGCCGGCCTTTCTCACCACCGATTGAACTCGCGCGACCACTTCGGCCTGGAATTCCGGTTCCAACCATGCCGAAAACTCGTGCCGGGCGCTGATCTCAATAGCAGCCTGCCGAGTCGTGGCGCCCTGCCGTTTCACGGCGCGTACATGCAAAGGGTCGGCAATAATGTCTTGATCGGTTGCGGCCAGCGCGATCGCGGCAAACTCCTCAGGATCGCACGGCAGCAACGGGGCCAGCGTTGCAAACGTGACAACGCCTGCCGCGCGCAGTTGCTCGATGGCATGCAATCTTTCAGAAAGCGGGGCACAGTGCGGCTCGTATATCTTTCTGACCGGCTCGCGATTGGTGGTCAGCGAGAAACTAACTCGCAGCCGGGTAACTTTTGAAAGCGCAATTAGCCGGTCGATGTCGCGTACAATGAGAGGCCCGCGCGTTTGAATCGTAAACACGCGAGGCGGCCGCTCCAGTACCGCATCGAGAATGCCTGGCATCAGTTGGCGTACCATTTCCACCGGCTGGTAAGGATCCACCAGAGGAGAGCAGTAGATGGTCTGATGGGCACGAAGCGATCTCTCCAGAAGCGCGGCGGCGTTGGATTTAAAAGTCGTGAACTGCCCCCAATGAGTCCAGTCGTCAGGTTTCAAACCGCCGTAAATTCGCATGGTCGGTACGTAGCAATAGGCGCAGCCATATGTGCAGTTCCGGGCTGGCGTGAGCGAGTGCGTGAAACCGGCGTGCGCGATAAAGCCGGTGGTGGCGCTCAAAATACTGCGCGATTCGCTTTCGTAGATTTGAAACGGCAAGGTAGAGCAGGCGGTTTCGCCTGCCTATCTCGATTCTACATTCAGGCTGTCGTGCATGTTTGAATTGCGGCGCAGCCGGTTCTCGGTGGGACATGCTTTAGCGGGAGAGTGGGGTGGGCTTCAGCCCGCCCTCTAAAGGCCTGCCCCACTTAACTAAGCGAAAGAAGTTGATCGATTTGGCACCCTGACCGCCGTTTTTACATTGGGAATCGGAAATGGCATTTTGGAAAATCTACTTTTCGATCTAAGGACACCATCCGCTTGCGGACAGGCAGGCTAGAAAGCCTGTGCCACTGTAACTGGCCAGGCTAACGGTGCTTCAACGCCCCTAACATGGCATTCAATTTCGCACGCGATAGATATTTTCCGCCAACAAACACCGCGGCGATCTTCTGCGTGTTGCGAATATCTTTAAGCGGGTCGGCTTCTAACAGCACCAGATCAGCCAGCTTGCCCGGCGCAATCGAGCCCAGATCTTTCGTGTCCAGGTACCTGGCTGGTTCCAGCGTCGCGCTTCGAAGAGCGTCTAACGGCGTCAGTCCCGCCTGCACCAAAAGCTCGAGCTCCCGATGCAGATCGATGCCAGGAAAGGTATACGCGTTGCCGGTATCGGTACCGGCCATCACTGCCACACCTGCCCGCCGCATGGTCTTGAGCGTGCCCGCGAGTTTCTCGTATTCGACATTCATAAACTCGAGTGAGTCCTGCGGCAGCTTCCGTTTCTCCTCGCGCAAATCGCCCCAAGTTTTACGAATCTCAGGCGAAATATAGGAAAGATGCGGGTCCGCCATCAGTTTGTCCGTATCCACAAAAGATGTCCGGCGCAGCATCACCAAGGTCGGTACCTGCCGGGTCTCGAATCGCGCCATTCGCTCGAACAGTTCTTCCGCCTTGGCCACGCTGTAGCTCGCCATGGCCCGCGCCTCCAGTTCGGCGGCGCCCGCCCAATCCTTGCGCTCAATCGCGAGAGCGTGCTTCTTGCTCAGCGAGGCCTCATCGCTCGAACAGGCCATCAATATCCCGGACATGTGCTCGATACTTTTCTGCCGGGCATCGATCGCTTCCATCACGCTGACCGAGCCCGGTATGTAACCGGCCACCGGCGAATAATATTTGCGGGCTCGTTCCACCAGCGCGAAGTAAGCTTCTCTCGGCAGGGTGGATAGCACCTCAATGAAATCGACGTTTAAGTTGTCGAGGCGATCGTAGGTCTCCCGCGCTTCCTTTGCGGTCCGGACCACGACCACGGGAAACTTCGGATCGGTGGAAGGGAATCCGTCTACACCCGGACCACACGTCTCAATGCGCGGTCCGGGAAGCCTGCCCGACGAAATGTCTTTGCGCCACTGATTGACCTGGCTCAGATCGCTGCCCATATCTCTGAGTCCGGTGACTCCGTACGCGAGAAACATCGGAAACAGGTTCTCCTGGTACCAGAGATGGACATGCATGTCCCACAAGCCGGGGATCGCGTACCGGCCGGAGCCGTCGACTACCTCCGCGCCTGCCGGCGCACGCATCTCCACGCCCACCGCCGCAATCTTGTCGCCGCGAATCAGGATGGATCGCTTCGGCAACTCAGCGCCGTTCGCGACATCGATCACGGTAACGTTGCGGATCAACAAATCGGCGCCGGACAGAGCGGTCCAGCAGAGTGGAAGGCCAGCAAGGAACGCGAGCGGCTTACGAAGTACCGGCATTCGCCGCCGACAACTTTCTACGAAGAAGGTCCAATGCATAGTTCGACGCCAGCGAGCGGACCCGGTTTCGATCGCCCGGAAACTGAAAGCGGCGCGCTTCCGCTCCATCACGGCTGGCGATTCCAACATATACCAGTCCCACTTGCTCGCCATCCGGCCCTGCGTACCCGCTGATCGCGAGCGCATAATCGGCGCCCGTGTTCCGGCGGGCGCCCTCGGCCATGGCTTTGACAACGGGCTCGCTGACTGCGGTATGCCGCTCGATCATATCCATCGGAACGCCCAGCAGCTTGTTTTTCATTTGATCGGTGTACGTGAGAAACCCGCCCAAAAAGTATTCACCGCATCCGGCCACCGTGGTAATCCGCTCACCCAGCAGTCCGCCCGTGGCACTCTCAGCCACGCACAGGAACGCCTTTTGTGAAAGCAGCATTTTTCCGATTACCTGCTCCAGCGAAGTGCCATCGGTCGAGTAGAGCCGGTCGGCCAGCAAAGGCTCGAGCTGCGCCGACACTTCTACCAGCAGCGCTTCGGCCTCTTGGGCCGTTGCGCAGCGGGCCCGCAGATGAATCTGAATGTCGCCGGCGGACGCGAGAATCGTCGTGACCGGATTTTGATACCGTGTGTACACCGGGGCGATCAAAGCATCCAGGTCGGATTCGCCCAGACCGGCCACGCGATAGAACCGCGTGCGAATTACTTGCGCCGGCAGCAGTTTTTCCAGACGGGGCAGACACTCGGCCGGAAACAGCGCCTTCAACTCGCGCGGCGGACCCGGCAACAGGATGAGCGTGGCGCCCTCATGCGTAATCCACTGTCCCGGCGCCGAGCCCCACTGATTGGGCAGAATCTCCGCGCCATCCACCAAGTAAGCCTGGCGCTTGTTGTTCTCCGTCATCGTTCGCCCGAAGCTGCGGAACCGCTGTACCAGCCAATCGCAAATCTCCTGGTGAAAAATCAGCTCCCGTCCGAGCGCGGCGGCCACGGAATCACGCGTGACGTCATCTTCAGTAGGCCCCAATCCACCGGTGACGATTACGATCTGCGAGCGAGCGGCCGCGCCACGGATCGAATCGGTCAGCCGGTCTCGCTCATCGCCAACGATGGTCTTGCGCACCACCTCTACACCGAGCGCGTTGAGCTGATCCGTCAGGTACAGCGAATTAGTATCAAGCTTCTGCGGGGTCAGCAGCTCGGAGCCAACCGCGATAATCTCGGCATCCGCCATCAGGGGAGCGGCCGTCCCTGAATACCCACGTCAACGCGATACAGCGCATTATTGGTGCACACCATCAAAGCGCGCGTGGAGGTGAAGGCCAGGCCCACAATGCCGGGTCCCGATAAGAACAACTCCGGCTTACGCTTCGCGTCGAAACGAATAACGCCGCGACGCCCGCCGACCGAGGCGCACACATACACCCGGTCGTCCGCGTCGACGGCCACGCCCTGGGGTCTGCCGACACCGCGATAGTAGACTTCCACTTCGCCCGTGGGCGCAATTCGATAGATCGAATCGAAGCTGGAGGTGGTCGGTCCCGTGACATACAAGTGATTGTCCCGGCCCATCGCCAGATGGTACGCGGCGATCGAAGGCTCAAGCGTGGCGAACACGTAAATTTGGCGCGAGGGGCTAATCTTGAAAATGGTTCCACTGCGGTCACCGACATAGAGATTCTCGTCCGAATCGAAAGCAATGCCGGTGGCGACTCCCATTCCTTCGACATAGACCGACTGGCTGCCGCTCTCCGAAACCTGAAACACAACGCCATCGTGCCGGCTGGAAACGTACAGCATTCCTTCCCGATCGAAAGCGAGACCGGTGGCGTTCATCACGTCCGTGACGAAGGGCTTGGGCGTGTAGTTCAGATCGATCTTATAAACCGAGACCGGAGTTTTTTGGCCGCGCGATCCACTGAAGGTCACGTACACGTTGCCGAAAGAATCCACCGCGGGGTTGCCCACCGGATACAGATTATCGGCGATCTGAACGCCCACATCGCACGTCCAGGCGGGGCTGGCCTTATCGCCCGTTTCCACGATCAGATCTCCGGCGGACGCGCCTTCGGGGACCCGCACCACCATGTACGAATCGGACCCGATCACCACTTGCGCCGCGATATCGCCGATGGTGACGCGAGGACGCTGCGATTTGGTCAGTCCTTTGCCGTGGATTTGAAACTCTCCTCCCGGAATGGCGGCGATCGGGGTCACATCCGAGATTTGAGGCCGGCCGTTGGAGTCCTTGTTGGAAGCCATGTTTAGTAAGCCACGTTTAATAAAGATTGAAACACCCTGCTATGAATAAAACAAGCGCGCCGTATATTCCGGCCATCACGTCATCCGCAACAATACCAGTTCCGCCCGGCAGCGCTTCCAGGCGGCGCACTGGAAACGGTTTCCATACGTCCAGCACGCGGAACAATAGCAGCGCACCCAGCCAACTCTTCCAGTTCAACACTGTTGCGCCCGAAATTGTCACCCATTGCCCGATCACTTCATCCACCACTACGGGACGAGGGTCCTTGAGCTTCATCTGCTTTGCGGCAACATCCGCCGCCCAAACGCCGGGCCACAGAAGAGCGGCCGCCGCCAGCAAAAACCAGAGCGGCGGAAACGACCACTTGTATTCGATTGCAATCGCCATCGCGACCGCCGCAATAGAACCAGCGGTGCCCGGAGCAAACGGAACGTACCCGCATCCGAACCAGGTTGCCAGCGCGACGGCGAGACCCTTCATTCGTCGTGGTCTTCCAAGTCGGAAGGCTGGACCGGCGTCGAAATCACGTATTTCCCGGATGCCCAATTGCCGAGGTCGATCAGCTTGCAACGCTCGCTGCAGAAGGGCAGAAGCTCGGAGCCGGGCCTAACATCCTTTTTGCAGATCGGACACTTCATATCTGGCGCGGGCCTCTGGCCTGCGCGCGATTGGGCAGGTCAGAGACCCGCCCCGCGAAAATCGGAAATGGGTTGAATTTGACAGGCGCCTTGCCGCCAGGCTCATCAATCAAGCCGCCCACTAAATCGTGGTCGTGCGCTTCCGAAACACGCATACGCCGGATCTCTCCAGCGCGCGGCAGCGAATCTCCAGCGTCATTGATGTAGCACACCCCGTCGATCTCGGGAGCTTGGGTCGAAAGCCGCGCTTCCCACAACAGATCCGTCTCGCTTGAAGGACCTTCCACCAGAACATCGAACTCGCGGCCAATCAGTTTTTGATTCCGTGCGCGCGAGATACGCCGCTGGATGGCCATCAGCTTTCGCTTCCGGTTATAAATCGCACGCGCATCCACTTTGCCATCGAGCTGATAGCTGCCGCTGGTGTCCTCATCCGAGTACGAAAACACTCCCAGCCGATCGAGCTGCGCCGCCTGCACGAATTGACAGAGAGTCTCGAAATCCGCATCCGTCTCGCCCGGGAATCCCACGATCATACTGGTGCGAATCGCCACTCCAGGGATCGTGTTGCGGATGCGTTGAATCAGCTTCAGGAAAATATCCCCGTTCGCGCCGCGCTTCATGCGCTTCAACACCGGACCGCTCGCGTGCTGCAACGGCATGTCGATGTACTTCACCAACGCCTTATGCCCGGCGATCGTATCGAGCAATTTCTGAGTGACTCTGTTGGGATAGCAGTACAGGAACCGCACCCACTTCTCGTGCGCTGTAGGAATGTCCGCCAGGCGGGCCAGCAGGTGAGCTAAGCCGTCTTTCAGCCCGAGGTCCTCGCCGTAGCAGGTGGTGTCCTGGCCAATCAGATTGATCTCGCGAACGCCTTGCGCGAATAACCGGGTTGCCTCGGCAATCACCGATTCAAAGCGCCTGCTGCGGAACTTGCCGCGATACTGCGGAATGACGCAGAAAGTACAAGGATGATCGCATCCCTCGGCGATTTTGATGTAAGCGAAATGCCGGGCGGTCGCGAGCACGCGCGGTGTCAAATCATGATACAGGTAAGGCTCGAACGGGCCTGCCATCGGCCGTCCTTCACACAGCGCCACGATGTTTTCGAGCTCGTTGGTGCCAACCAGAGCGTCTACTTCGGGCAGATCCTTGCGGATGTCTCCGCGATAACGCTCCACCATGCATCCCGCCACGATCAGCTTGTGAGCCCGGCCGGTCTTCTTGTATTCCGCCATCTCGAGAATCGTGTCGACCGATTCTTGTTTGGCGGGATCGATAAAGCTGCACGTATTCACCACGATGACATCCGCATCCGCGGGCTGCGATGTGAGCTCGTGCCCGCGCTCGACCAACTGACCCATCATGACCTCGCTATCCACGAGGTTTTTGGGACAACCCAGACTTACAAATCCTATTTTCAAAATGATGTTTCCAGCAACTAGAAGGAGTGCTTACTCTTAAGAATAACAGACAGCGTTGCTTAGAAACCATTGTTCGTGCTGAGCCGCGCGCGCCAGCAAGCGGTTCTCTTCGTACCTGAGGGCACGCCCGGTCAATAGCGGAACAATGCAATCGCCGGAGCGCCGTGCGGCACCTTGCTTGCCGGCACTACGAACACATGCCCCGCATGCAAAATCGTCTGGGCGGCGGCCGCGTTCAGCAGATCCTCATCTCCCGGCAGCGGCTGCTTGTGACCACGCACGCTGTCCGTCGACTCGTCGAAATTGCCCATGTATCGCGCGCCTTCCGCCAGGATCAGCTCCGATACACGTCCGTCGAAGGCGGCCTTCACAATCTCCTTGACAGTAGTCGAAGACCGGTCGTTCCCCTGCTTTTCAAATCGCTCGAGCGCTTGTTTCAAAGGGGCTTCAAAGTATGACTGAACCGCTTCGAGCGCCCGCTTGTGCAGTTCCCCTCCCTTCAATCCGTCCGCCGCGCCATGCACTGCCCCTTCGGCCAGATACGGATACGAATTCTCCCGCCGGAACAGCGCAATCTCATAATCCACGCCCGCGATCACCAGCGGCGCGCTTTCGTTTTTCAGCAGCTCATTCACGCCTTTGCTCACGTGCTTGTAAAAGTGCAGCAGGTATTCGTCTCGATCTTCGCGATCCGTATTGGTCGTAGACATGACGCCTTTCATGGCGCCCACGGAAGGCCCCGCTGACCCACGATTATTCTGGTCATGATCCGGCTGATCGGACTGTTTGTCCTCCCACAATGTTGCCGGAACGGAATCTGGCAGGGGAACTTCCTCGGACGAATGCCCCGCGCACCGCAACAGCCGGATATGCTTTTGGCTGAGTGCGAGTATGTAAAACGTTTGATCCGCGTTCAGCAGCGGAAGCAGCGGCGCGATCATAAAGTGATCCCCCACTGTCACCGATTCCGGTACTTCCAGCGCAAGGCGAAATACCTGAAACATCTCGGGCGATCGAAAAAGAGCCAGGCTCTTGTGATCGCCGGACCAGTCCTGCGTTTCCCGAGCCAGATCGTGTAACGTGGCCATGAGCGGTTTGGCTTGCACGGCCGCCTGCGTCTTGTCCGCTAGCAGTTGTCCGGCGGTCTCGATCGCATGTTTCAGCCGCGTGTGGTTTTGGGGGCTCCGCACGCCGTCTCTTTCGATCGGCAACAAAATCGAAATGCAAGGCCCGGAAGCTGCCGCCAACTCCTTGATCACACTCATGGACAACTGGCTGACTTCCTTTGATATGTTCGCTTGCATATGCGCCTCCAAGCTAAGAAGACCACCGCTGGATCGTGTTTGTTTCGGATTTTTGGCGATACGAGGGGGCAGCCGTAATCTCATTCGCTACAGATAGCTTAACCACCAATCCCGTCGCCGCTGTTTCAACTCCGCAAACCAGCGGCATAGCGGATAAACCAACATAACCACCACCAGCCATACCGCGTAGCACACCCACAGTGGATAGCCGTAATCGGGGGGGAACGCCTGCCGCTGTCCGCCCATTCCGGGGGGCGGGTTTAACAGGAAAGCCGCCGTACCGTACCTCATCCATGCCATCAGCATCGCAATGCCATGGATGGCATACAGGTGAATCACGTAGTAGAACAAAGGCACTCGTCCAAAGACTAGCAGAGGATTGGCGGCGCTTAGCCTGACGCGCTCCAGCCAGCCCATCACCGCGACGGCCGGACCGAGTGTCATCAACAAAAAATCGAGCGAGGGCGGATATTTGGAGCACCTCAGAAACGAGAGTACCGTGAAGACAGGCGAACGCTGGATGGACCACGGCGCCGGATCGCCGTATACGTTCCAAGCCCGGATGACAAAAAAAGCAGCCGTTACTCCGAGCCCCAGCCGGACGAGCACCCGTTGCCGGCGATCGGGTTCCAGCAGAAACACGCGCCCGAAACAGTAGCCTGCCGCCATGACACCGGCCCAGGGAACCAGAGGATACGCCAGCAGGATCTGATGGCCGGCGAATGGAAAAACTCCGGGCTGATGCAACACATTCCAGATCCAGCCCGCGGAGCCGAACTGCGCGGCTGTGATTCCATCGAGCAGGTTATGAAGCGCGATCATGGCGATGCTGATAGCAGCGAGCGCGCCGATCGGCAAATACACAAGCGCCGCCAACACGATCATGCTGCAGCCCAATGCCCAGAGCACGATGAGAACAATCATGCTGTAGTTGAAGTTGAAATACAGGGCGAAGCGCGCCACCGTCAGCTCTAGAAAGACGAGCCACAGCCCCCGCAACAGCAGAAACCGCGCCAGTGCCGCCTTGTTGTGCCCGCCGCTGTCCCGGCGTTGAGCCCACAGGAAGGCGCCCAAGCCGGCGGTGAACATGAATACGGGCGCGCAAAAGTGCGTAATCCAGCGCGTCAGGAAAATCGCCGCGGTGGTCTTCGAGAGGTCTTCAGGAGAAAAAGCCAGCGCGCCCGAGTGAAAGAACTCCCGGATGTGGTCGAGGGCCATGATAATCATCACAGCGCCACGAACCGCGTCAATCGATTGTAAACGTTTCCGCATTCTTCGTTCACTATTCTGCCCCACTCGCGCAGACCGGGTTGAGATGCGTTCGCTCCTATGCAGGCGATTGGGGGGACAAGTAGTGATCCGGGCGCGCTGGCGTAATGTCCGCAGTGCTGAAGGCTGGTGGATATCGGTTCTTCTTCATCGAAGGGCGCGAGCCGCCGCACATCCACGTCGCTCACGCCGGACGCTACGCGCAGTTTTGGCTTGAAGCCGTATCGGCGGCCGATGTGAGGGTCGGCGTGTCGTGTTCGACCGGCCGTGTTAACGGTGACGTTGTCCGACGGGCGGATCATTTCGATACCGCTCGTGTAGTTCCAGTGGCTGGCCGACGCGTCAGCCGGGGGACGATCCGATTGGGAACTGGCCGGTGGCGGCATCGGAATCCATTGGGAAGCAATTGACGAGGACATCTCAGTGGCGAGTCTCCCGCGGCCCGAGAACTTCATGAGGCTGCCTGCCTGGGCATGCCGCCGACCGCCTCAAAGACTGACGGTGGTTGAAGTGCACGCCATTACAGGCAATCTACTCCCGAGCAAGCAGTACACAACCTAACGCGCATTTCTCACGAACCAGGCATCGAGATGAGTGGACATGCGCCGCGGCGCGCAACGGAGGATGAAAATGGGGTTGCTTGACAGCCTCGCTAGCGTGGAATTAGGCCGCTCCGGAACAGTGATCGGCTTTGACAGTGGTGCTGAACTACGGCCGCGGATGAGTATGATCCGGACGCTGTTGGGCACAACGGATTGTGCCCCCCCTTTTTAGCGGGTGATCGCGCGAAGGAGACTCTATAGCCTCAGGCGTCCTCCGGCGGCAGCCAAACAGGAGACAAGCGTATGAGAGTAATGCAGGATGGTTGCCTCGCGGCCGATATTCACCGCGGGCAGATTGAAGGCGAATTTGAGACGGGCGAGCGCGCGGAATCGTAGACTCCTGGCGGAGCAGGAGCATTCCCAAAAACACTGGCGGATACGGATCAACTCGCACGCTTGCGGTACCAGCTTGGCGCAGGCGCGCTTGCATGAGTTCACCCCGGAGTGACTGCAGCGCGTACTACGGTCTGCGACGCTCCTCCTCCTTTTCTTTCTTGTCGGGCTTGGCCGCTTCTTTGTGCTCCGCTGGAGCCGGCGTGGCAGGCTCGGCGGCGCGCCGTTCGCCTCCTTGCACCTGGCGTTGTTGCTGTACTTCCTGTCGTTGCTGCTGGCGCTGCTGTTGCATCTGCTGCCGTTGTAATTCCCGCTCGGGATTGGGCGGCGGCGCTGGCCGTTGCACCGGCGCGGTTTGTTCCGGATTGGCTGGTTCGGCGCGCCGTTCGCCTCCTTGCACCTGGCGTTGTTGCTGTATTTCCTGGCGTTGTTGCTGGCGCTGCTGTTGCATCTGCTGCCGTTGCAATTCCCGGTCGGGATTAGGCACCGGCGCTGGCCGCTGCACCGGCGCGGTCGGCTCCGGATTGGTCTGCATCCTCTGTATGCGGCGCTCGTTTTGGGGGACTACCGCCGGCTCGGCGGCGGCCGGCGCTTCGCGACGGATGTTTGGCTGACCGCGATAAACCGGCGGATTGACGGGGGCCCCTGCTGTACTGGGAGCAGCGCTTGTGGCCGGCGGAGCGGGTCTCCTGCCGGCGTTGGCCGGCATATCCGCAGCCTGCCGCACCAGTGGCCGGGCGACTGGTGCCGGTTGCGCGGCACGGATTCTCGATACCGCGGCCGCGTCAAGAGGCTGACCGGGATTCGCCGCCAGCGCTTGCTGCCTCTGCGCGAATGGCACCGGAGCGGCAGGCGGAGTCGCCTTCGCAACTACGGCTCGATTTAAGACTGCGTCAGGTGGGCGAACCGCGCGTGCGCCCGCCGAGCGTCCCAACACGCTCTCCCGGCTGGGAGCGAAAGCCGCGGTCCGAACCACCTGTGCATTCTGGAGGGCCGCAGCCTGCACTGGCATGGTTGCGCGTCCCACCGAACGGGCGTTTACAAACGTATCGCGCGAAACCGCGGTCACGGCGCCAGGGGCCGTCTGGTTAACATAACGTCTAGGATTCTATCCGCAGTGCTCCGGCGTTGGAAACCTCAAGGCACGCCGCGAAACGCGTGCCGGAGCATTGCGGATAGAATGCGTTGAACTGAGCCGGACCGTACTCTATGGGGATT
>JBPCOQ010000083.1:0-10709 GCA_051000095.1 Bryobacteraceae bacterium
AAGCCGGACTTCGTCCGGCTTAAAGCCGGACTTGGGTCCGGTTGGCAGGTGACAAGATCACCTGCCCCACAGTTGGGGAAGGTCGGTATAACTCGGGTAGCCGGGTATGCCTTTCGCTTTCTTGACCGCGCGGATTACAGCCTCGGCCATTGCCTCCGCC
This sequence comes from Bryobacteraceae bacterium, assembly GCA_051000095.1. Taxonomy (GTDB): domain Bacteria; phylum Acidobacteriota; class Terriglobia; order Bryobacterales; family Bryobacteraceae; genus JBBSHP01. The sequence goes on from JBPCOQ010000083.1 coordinate 161, forward strand.
GCCAAGGCGCCGATGGATCCGTGATTTGCCTTTACTCCGATCGCGCCCGTTGCCACCGCGAACAACGTATCACCATCGCCCGGCGTGTGCTCTGGATTGATGCAGCGGGCCAGGCCGTCATGCGCCATCTGGGCGACTTTGGTGACCTGCGCTTTGTCGAATGCGACGTTGGTGGCGACGACGCCGATGGTAGTGTTTCTGGCGGGCGGTAATTCCGCGCGATAGCCTTCCCGCAGCTTGGCGATGGAGTCCATGAAGCCCGATCCAGCCGGGTTGCGCGCGCCCGCCACGATCTTGCCCGTCCTGGGATCGATCACATCGCCCACCGCGTTCACGGCCACGATAGCTCCGACTACAATGCCGGTGTTACCAACGCGGATGCTGGCCGTGCCGAGGCCAGACTTCATCGCCGACTTGGGCCCGAACATCTTTCCAATTGTCGCGCCCGCGCCCGCCCCAACGTTTCCCTCTTCCACCTTGCCCGAGCTCGCAGCGACGCAAGCTTGATATCCGCTCTCGGCGTTGGGACGAATTTTCCAATCGCCAACGCCCAAGTCGAAAAGGATCGCCGCCGGGACAATCGGCACGATCATCGAGCCCATCTTGTAGCCGAGGCCCTTCTCTTCGAGGTACTTCATCACGCCGGCGGCCGCATCCAGACCGTAAGCGCTTCCGCCCGAAAGCAGGATCGCGTTCACCTGTTGCACCGTGTTGACCGGGTTCAACAGATCGGTCTCGCGAGTACCGGGCGCCGAGCCGCGGACGTCTACACCCGCGGTCGCTCCTTTGTCGAAAATTAGAACGGTGCAGCCGGTGGGCCGCCGCTTGTCGGTGAAGTGGCCGACCCGGATGCCTTGAACATCGGTGATACAGCCTTCGGATGCGTCTTCAATCGGGGCCGCCGACAGTCCGCCACCCGTGAGAGCAGTCATTGCCAAACTGAAATTCCGTCTAGTCATCGGTTTCTCCTTCTCAAGTCGAGCCCAGCAAGCGCATCGTCGCCAGAGCCATAGCTTTGCAGCCGCTAATTAGATGATCCACCCGGCAGTACTCATCCGGCTGATGCGACAGATGCAAAATGCCCGGGCCATATGCGATGCACTGGTCCACCAGACCCAGACGCATCACGTGTTTTTGATCGTAAGTGCCCGGGCTTGCGATCAGCGCGGGTTCCACGCCGAGGACGTCCCGAATCGCCTGCGCCATTGTTGTGACTAGCTCTGAAGTAGGCTCGGTCTGAACGGGCAGCACCGTCATTAGATCTTCGATTCTGTACTTGAAGTCCGTGTCGTTCTGCCCCAGCTCATCCAAAATCTTCCTGATTTCTCCGCGCACCTCTTCAATCGGCTCCTCCATCAGGAATCTGCGGTCGAAGATCGCTTCACAGGAGTGCGCGACACAGGGGGTCTGCATTCCACCGCCAGGCTGGCCACCGGAGATCGAATTGATGTTGATACTGGGGAAGCGCGCGCCCGGCGGCTCGACCGGCATGGCGGTTTTTCGCTCGCGCAGCCTCGGCTTCAGACGTTGTTCGACGGCCGCGATGAAATCGGCCATCTTGCCGATTGCGCTGACGCCATAAAAAGGCATGCTGCCGTGGGCGATGCGGCCTTGCATGGTGACTTGGAACCAATACACGCCCCTGTGACCCAAGCAGACGCGATCCACCTCCAGCGGTTCGGTGATTATGACGAAATCGGTGCGCTCGCGTGTGATGTATCCATGTCGAGCCAGATACGCGACGCCGGCGAAGCCGCCACTCTCTTCGTCAACAGTGCCACTTTGCTCCACGGTCCCATGCAGACGGATGCCTGTGCGCCGGATTGCCTCGACCGCGTAGATGGATGCGGCGATACCGGCTTTCTGGTCGGTGGCGCCGCGGCCGAAAATCTTGCCGTCTTGCACGAGGCCCGCGAAAGGGTCGACCGTCCAGCCATCTCCCACGGGCACGACATCGAAGTGCCCGTTGAAGTGGAGAAGCGGATGGGGCGTTGCGCCGCGCAGAGCGCCGATGACGTTGATTCGGGGATATTGATTTGTGTGCTCGGGCATGCCCTCGGCCGTAACGTAAGCGGTTTCGTAACCGAACTCGCGCAGGCGGCCGCCGATCAACTCGGCGCAGTCGCGGTAGTTTTCGCCAGGCGGGTTGACGGTGGGGATTCGGGTCAGTTCCTGGAGGAACGCGACGAGTTCACTTGAGAGGGCGGCAATGCGTTCGAGTACGGCCGCTTCGCGAGAATTTTTCGGGTTCGGGCCGCTCACCGGTTCAGTTTACCCGACGCGGCTAGTTGGCGGGAGGCGCGGGCGGCAGACGTGCGATTAGCTGGCCGATGGCGGAGATGACTTCGGCGATGCGGCGATCGGTGGTTCTGCCGAGTTCCTTCAGTTCGGCGCTGGTATTTCTCACCTCGGTTGAAAGATCAGCGATTGTTTCCGACAGATCTTCGTGCATTGCTCAAGACCGCTCGGCTGAGATGGCCAAATACCGCGATGTCTCGGCTTTCAGCGCCTCGTCCTCGACTTTCGATGCGTGGAAAGACGCAAAAAGCTCATTCAGTCGAGCGTCGGTCGTGAATCGAAACCGCACCATACTGCAACAATATCAGTTTCCTAATCCCTCGATTAAAATCTGTGCCAGTTGTGAAATCATGAGGAGCCCGGGGTTATCGGGCGCGTATTCCGCGCGCGAGATGTCGTCGCAGGTGATCGCCATGGCGATCCGGCCGTGGGGCGAGTAGACGATTCCGACGTCGCTCCTCAGGCGATCCAGAGCTCCCGATTTGTTCGCCACGGTCATTTCACCGAGCTTGCGCGGGATGCCGGCGCGGTCCTGCTGGCGTTTCAGAATCGCTAGCATTTCCTTGGAAGCTGCCGGACTGACTACCTGCCCATGATCCAGCATCTCGAGCAGAGTCACCATCTCTTTGGGTGTAGTCGAACCAATGCCGAAGCGCTTGTTCTCGGGGAGCTGCCCTGCCTTGCTCCATCCACTCGGATTAGGTTTCAGGTTCTTGCCATCGCCCAGTATCTTACGCATGGAGCGCGTTTGCTTGAGACCAAGCTTGTCCATATAGTCATTGACAGCGTCGGCCGTGAACCGGTCGAGGATCAAATTCGTGGCGGTATTGTCGCTGACCACGATCATCAGGTGCACGAAATCAATGATGGGCAGCTTCACGCCGTCCGACAATTCGCGCGCCACACCCGAGCCCGAGACTTTATCGTCGTTGGTCAGGGTGAGCGTGTCGGTCCACTTGGCGCGCCCTTGATCGACGGCGAAGAATACGGCGGCCATAATGGGCAGCTTGATCGTGCTCGCGGTGCGCACGCGATCGTTCTCACGGAGACCGTAACTCTGGCCGCTGTCGAGATTCTTCGCGTAAAGGCTGACTGTCCCGGGGAAGCTGGCGATAGCGGCCTGCACGCGTTGGCTGAGTGCGGCGGATTGACCGAACGCGGCGCCGCACAGGCTTAAGGTGAAAACTAAATTTCGAAGCATTCTGAATGGTACTGTAGCGCAAGCGCCGGATCGACGGGTATTCAGTATACTCAAGTCATAAAGCAATGAAGAAACCCGCAATTGCCGTTGCTCTTCTCTCCCTTGCAGTTTGTGGATTCGGGGCCGAAGTACCGAGAAAGGCGCCGGAGCTTACCATCCCGCTTCCTGCTGGCGGGCAAGTAAAGCTGAGCGACTATCGTGGCAAAGTGGTGATCCTCGCGTTCATACTTACCACTTGACCGCATTGTCAAAAAACCACTCAGGTCTTGAGTGGCATCCAAAACGACTTAGGACCAAAAGGCTTCCAGGTAGTGGAAGCAGCGATTAACGAGAATCCGGACGTGCCTGGCTTTGTGCAGCGGTTCAGCCCGGCGTTCCCGGTTGGAGTGGCCGATAACTTTACGGCACTGGGATATATGCAGTTTTCCATGGTAGTTCGCCCGCCTTTTGTTCCATACATGCTCTTCATCGATCGAACCGGCACGATCCGAGGGCAGTACACAGGAAGCGACCCGCTATTGATGGACGAGAACGCAATGGACAAGAATATCCGGGCGGAAGTGCTGAAGCTGCTCAGTGAGAACGGCAAGAACGCAACAAAATCTGCGAGGCGAAGCGCGAAGAAATAGTCAATACGTCCATACGGGGTTCCCGAGCTTACTGACGGTGCTGCGGCATACCTGTTTTGGGCACAAGCTCTCCGGAAACCCACCGCTAAGTGGTTCATTCTGAGTGGGGCAGGCAATTTGCCTGCCCAGGGGCAAAGCAATGTCGAAGGGCGGGCGAAACGCCCACTCCACTCAGTTTTTGATACTTGCGACGACACCCTCGCTCCCGCTAAAGCATGTGCCACACTGTGGTGAAGCCTTCGGCGGTCGAGGGCGGGATCAGTTTGCGGGCCATGTCGCGGACGGCTTCCTCGGGTACCTGGCGGTTTCGATTGCGATTGCGCTCCAGGCACGTGTTTAGAGGTACGTCGAAGAACACCGCTTCTACTTCGCAAGAGTGTAGTTGTCCCAGGCGTATGTATTGACGGCGTTCGCGTACGGTGAGGTTGGTGGCATCCACGTAAGTGACGTCACGGCCGATGGCAAGGCGCTGCCGGATCAGATAGCGGATGGTTGCGAACACCTTGCGGTGAATCGATTGATTGGTTGGGTCGTCTGCCAGGATGCGGCGGATGTCGTCTGACGAGATCGCATGGGCACCCAGGCTCTGAAGATACGTCGATTTGCCCGAGCCAGGCAAGCCGACCAGTACGACGATCTTACACAATATAGCGGTCGGCTTCGAGTAACCGGGCTGCGATTTTCCGGCGAAGCGCGATGGCGTTCACGGGCTCGAATTTGGTGAAGCGCTTGAGCACAGTCAGGTTGGTGCGCAGCATGTCCCCTTCGGAGCAGGCTGCCAGGACAGTACGCGCGGCAGACTCAACCGTTTCCATCGCCTCGCGCACAAAGACCGCTGTCAGATTGCTGGCGATCCCGGTGGGATGCTTCTGGCTGCGGAGAGAAACCGATTCCATGGCGAAGGCGTTCATCGCAATGTCGGTGAGATTTGCGAGGATCTCCTGTTGGTCCTCCAGCGCGTCCGCGTATTTCTGATAGGCGATTCCGAGGCACAGGAGAAACACTTTTTTGGCGCTTGCGGCCAAGTCGGTGCTTCCCGTGGGTCCGCTCAGGATCTCGGACTGAAGCTGCTTCACCGCTTCCACCAATGGCAACTGGCCGCGCTGTGCACGCTTGAGCAGCAGCCCGGTGGCGAGCAGGCGATTGATCTCGTTGGTGCCTTCGAAGATCCGGTTGATCCGTGAATCGCGATAGGCTCGTTCGACGGCGTAGTCCTGATGGAAGCCGTAGCCCCCGTGGATCTGCACGCCTTCGTCCGTCACGTAGTCGAGCATCTCGGATGCAAAGACTTTGATGTAGGAGCACTCGGCCGCGTACTCTTCAACCGCCTTCAGCATGGTCTGTCCGGCATTCGGCTGGTCCCAGGAGAAGTCCTTCAATTCGCCCTCGATCAGGCCGACCACGCGGTAGCTCATCGATTCGGCTGCGTAGAGGCGGATCGCCATTTCCGCCAGCTTGTGCTGGATCATGCCGAACTCGGCGATCGATTTACCGAACGCTTTGCGTTCTTTGGCGTACTTGAGAGAGAGGCGCACGACTTCTTTAGCGCCGCCGATCGCGAACGGCCCAAGCTTCAGCCGGCCGAGGTTGAGGATGTTGAAGGCAATGATGTGGCCGCGGCCGATCTCGCCGAGCACGTTCTCGACAGGCACTTTGACATTGTCGAGATAGATGGCGGTGGTGGAACTGCCCTTGATGCCCATCTTCTTTTCTTCAGCGCCCGGGTTGACTCCGGGCCAGGCGCGCTCGACCAGAAACGCCGTGAACTTCTCACCGCCAATTTTGGCGAAAACGGTGTACAGGTCCGCGCCGCCCCCGTTGGTGATCCACATCTTTTGGCCATTCAGGATGTAGTGGGTTCCGTCCGGGCTCAGGTCCGCGCGCGTACGAACGGCCAAAGCATCCGAGCCCGCTTGCGGCTCGCTCAGGCAATAGGCCGCCACCATCTCGGCAGTGGCAAGCTTGGGCAGATAACGCTGCTTCTGCTCCTCGGTTCCGAACAGGAGCAAGGGCAATGTGCCGATGCCGGTATGCGCCCCGTGCCAACCGGAATAGGAGCCGTCTTTGGAAACGCCCTCCGCCACAATCATTGCGGACGTGAGATCCATTTCCATGCCGCCGAACTTCTCCGGCAGGATCACGGCCGTCAATCCGAGTTGAGCGGATTTGCGCAGAGTCGCGATGGCCACGCCTGGCTCATGATGCTGGATCGCTTCCACGTTGGGCGCGACTTCTTTGTTCCAGAAATCTTCGGTGGTGCGGGCGATGGCGCGGTGCTCGCCGGTAAAATCCTCGGGAGTAAAGATGTCCTCAGGACGAGCAGCTTCGAGCAGAAACGACCCGCCCCGATGCTTGGCCGACAGGGTCGTGTCAGAGATTTGTTCGGGCGCAAGAGTGGAAGTAGCCATGTAAGCCTCTAGTTCATCGATTCGAAAATTCCGGCGGCGCCCTGGCCTCCGCCGATACACATTGTGACCATGCCGTAGCGGGATTTGCGGCGCTGCATTTCGCGCAGGATGGTGGCCGTGAGTTTCGCGCCAGTACATCCGAGAGGATGGCCGAGGGCAATCGCGCCGCCGTTCGGATTGATCTTCTCCGGGTCGAGCCCGGCACGACGGATCACCGCGAGCGATTGGCAGGCGAATGCCTCGTTCAACTCGATCACGTCGATGTCGTCCACCTTGAGCCCCGCGAGCGTGAGCGCTTTGGGGATAGCGACTACCGGACCGATGCCCATGATTTCGGGAGGCACTCCGCCCACGGCGAAGCTGACGTAGCGCACCCGCGGCGTGAGCCCCAACTGTTTGGCCTTGCTGTCCGACATGACGATCGCCGCCGCGGCGCCGTCGCTGGTCTGCGAAGAGTTGCCAGCCGTGACCGTGCCGCCGGACTCGAACACCGGCCGCAGTTTTGCGAGAGCGTCTATCGAGGTATCGGCGCGCGGCCCCTCGTCCTTGGTGAACATAGACTTCTTCGTCTCGGGTTTACCGTTCACCACAGTCGTGTTTCCCACTTCGACGGGGACGAGCTCCTCGTCGAACTTGCCCTCTTCCTGGGCACGCAGAGCCTTCTGATGACTCTGGTAGGCAAATTCGTCGGAGTCCTCGCGCGTGACGTCATATTTGCGCTGGACCCGTTCGGCGGTGAGTCCCATACCCATGTAGATCTCAGGCCGGTTGTCCACCATGTAAGGATTGGGCGCGAACTTGTGGCCGGACATCGGCAGCATACTGAGGGACTCGGCCCCGCCGGCGATGATGATCCGCGCGCTACCCGCGCGAATGCGGTCGGCAGCCATGGCGATGGCTTGCAATCCAGACGAGCAGAAGCGGTTGATCGTGACCCCAGGAACGGAATCGGGCAGCCCCGCGCGCAGCGCCGCAATGCGGGCCATATTCATCCCAGATTCGGCCTCCGGGTTCGCACAACCCAGAATCACGTCGTCGATTTCATCCACAGGCACCTGCGGATAGCGCTTCAACAAAGCCTGAATCACAGTCGCGGCGAGATCGTCAGGCCGAGTATTCCGCAAAGTGCCCTTAGGAGCCTTACCCACAGGCGTCCTCAAGCAATCGATAATCACCGCTTCAGTCATCATATTTGCGTTCATTCGCGTTCACGGTACGTGCGCAAGCGCATTTGCCGCTAATTTCGTAGTGGCTTTCCCGTCTTTAGCATAGCCTGCATGCGTTCTTGTGTTTTGGGATTACCGCAGAGGCTTAGGAACGCCTCTCGCTCCAGATCGAGCAGGTATTGCTCCGATACGGTTTGTTCGCCGGTCAGTCGCCCGCCAGTGAGGACGTTCGCCAGTTTTTCGGCAATCACCTGGTCGTAATCTGAGATGAAGCGGCCCTGCCGGGCGGTCCACGCGCCCAGCTTCAGCATCGCGAAGCCGCTTTGGCCGGTCACTTTAATATCGGTACGTGGAACTCCCGCCACGTGATTTGGAACCAGCGACAGCGCGAGCGCTTTCGCGTCCGCAATCAGGCGCTCCGGATTCATCGAGACGGCATCGCTGTGGCGCAGTAATCCGAGCGCCTTGGCATCGTCGGCGCTGCTGGAGACTTTCGCGTACCCGATCAGCTCGAACACCTTGCGGGGATCCTTTAGCCGAAGCAGCAGCTCCTTGCATCCGCCTCCCCCGGGAATGAGGCCCACGCCCACTTCGACCAGGCCCATGTACAGCTCCGCCGAGGCTTGCGCGCGTGTGGAGTGCAAAACGATCTCGCAGCCGCCGCCCAGGGTTCGCGCGAATGGCGCCGATACCACCGGCTTGACCGCGTACTTCAAAGCCATGTTGGCCTGCTGAAAACGAGCGATGGCTGCGTTCAGCTCGTCCCACTCTTCTTCCTGCGCGGCTAACAATACCATCATGAGGTTCGCGCCCACGCTGAAGTTTTCACCTTCGTTGGCGATCACCATGGCTTCGAAGTTACGGAGGGTTTCTTCCAACCCCGCGTACAGCATGCCGATGTTATCTTCGCCGAGCGCATTCATCTTGCCGTGGAATTCAACACAGAGGACGCCATCGCCCAGGTCGATCAGCGAAGCTCCGGAGTTGCTTTTGATTTCGCGATTCTGCCTCTTCAGGCCGGCAAGAACAATGACACCCGGCCGTTCTTCGAGCTCTTGATAACGCCTGCTCAGGAAATCGAAGTAGAGCGTGCGCGGCGTTCCGTTTCCGGTGGAATAGCCGTAGAGAGAGTGTCCGCCCGCGGCCAGCATCTCACGAATGTTGGCCGGCAGGATGCGGCGCTCGCCTTGCATACGATCGATGACCGCTTCGAATCCCAGCGCATCCCACAACTCGAACGGTCCGAGTTTATTGGCATAGCCCCAGCGCATGGCCCGATCGATCTCGACGATGCGATCCGAGATCTCGGGAATCATGTCCGCTGAATAGAGGAACAGGTCACTAAAAATCTTCCAGAGGAAATTGCCCACGCGATCGCCGGTCTTGACCAATGTTCGCAGGCGCTCCGGCAGATCCTCAATGTTTTTGGCGGCCTCCGCCGATGGGAACCGGACTTTGCCGAGCGGGTGATACTCGAGCGTCTTCCAATCGATGACGTGAATCACACGATCGCCGCCTTTGCCAATGCGCTTGTAGAAACCTTGCCCGGTCTTTTCGCCGAGCCACTCGCGCTCGATCATGTTGTTCTGAAACTCGGCGGGCAGAAAGCGCTCGCGCCAGGGATCGTGCGGGACCGCCTCATACAGATTGCGTCCAACAAAAGCCCAGACATCCAGGCCGACAATGTCGAGCAGCCGGAAGCTCGCGCTGTTCGGCAGGCCGATCAGAGGACCTGTCATCGCATCTACTTCTTCGATCGTGTAGTCGCCCTCGACCATTGCTTTGGCGATCGTAGATCCGAAAAAACTCCCGATCCGATTGGCGATAAAGTTGGGCGTGTCTTTGCAAGGAACGACGCCTTTGCCGAGGCGGCGGCAGGCGTAATCGCGCACGAAATCGAGGACGGCCGGCTCGGTGTCAGGACCCGGAATCATTTCCATTAAATGCAGGTAGCGCGGCGGATTGAAGAAATGCGTGCCGAGGAAATGGCGGCGGAACCCTGGCGAAAAGCCCGCGCAGATCGTTGCCAACGGTATGCCGCTGGTGTTGGTGGAGAGGATAGAATCGGGCCGCCGGACAATCTCGACGCGGTGCCAGAGGCTGCGCTTGACGTCCAGGTCTTCCGTGACGGCTTCGATGATCCAATCACAATCGGCCACTTCGTCCAGGTTGTCTTCAAAATTGCCAGGCTGGATCAGGGCCATGGCGGATTCGGTGAAGAACCCGGCGGGCTTTTGTTTCGCGGCATTCTCAATACCTTTGAGCGCGGCGGCATTGCGGTTCGGCTGGTCACGGAGCACGATGTCCAGCAAGAGCGAGGGCACGTCCGCATTGGCAAAGTGAGCGGCAATGCGCGAGCCCATGGTACCGGCCCCAAGGACCGCCACACGACGGAGTGTTCTCATGTGAAGTCTTCATTGTAACGTGAGGTATGCTTTTCCTTTGTCAGAGGTTGAGTGGGACAGGCGTTTCGCCTGGCCTGGAGGTTCTAGTGCGCCCCAAAGGCAGGTCACCAGTGGGGGAAGGACGGAGCGTCTCCTTCCTATCCCAATCTGGAAGAGGCACTCGGAACCTGATATCAACAGAAAGGAGCTTGGCCGCGCCGCCAACCCAGCCCGTTTTCAGGATCATTCTTCGATTGGAAAATGCTCAATGACCAAGGCTTTGAAGCCCGGTACAAGCGAGGTGTTGGGCAAGTTGCGCAGTCCTGTTCAGCCCAACCTAGTACTACTGTGTTATAAATTAAACAAAATAGTGTAAGATTGTTCTGTGGGTACACAATCCGCGCCAGGCCCACAAGAAAAGCGCTTTGCGGCATACATGGATGGCCTGGCGAAAGCCGCAGGG
>JBPCOQ010000125.1:0-35327 GCA_051000095.1 Bryobacteraceae bacterium
GCTCAAAGCTTCTGCTGCTTGCATGCTGACGATCAACTCCCAGCATGCCGAACCGCCCCTCCAGGCTCATCTTGTATGAGAAACTCGCTCCCGCTCCAGGCTCATCTTGTATGAGACAAGACTGGGATTAGTGAAGGGCAGCCGTATGCTTTAGGCTAGGGTATGCGCGCCGCGTAGTGGAAGCGGCCCTCTCCCAAGCGACCGGGCAAAAGCTCAAGCCCAGGAAATCAGCTTATGGGCTGCTCGCCAAATACGGCCCCGGCCTGTCGGAAGAAGAGATCGACAAAAACCGCCGGGATATGTTTCGGGGCTTCGCCGAAGGACACCCCGTGATTGCAGGCGTTGCCGATACGCACGCCGCCCTCTGGTATTTGCTGAAGAATCCCCGTTTGTCGAACGTTGCGCGCGAGTTCATGGATAACGCCGCGAGTGCCGGTGATGCCATCGCGCTTTCGGCGATCAGCTTGGCCGAGATTGTCTACCTCGTCGATGTTCCGGATATGCCCGACGACATGGTAGCGCCACGGCGGTTTATTTCGGAGTGCCAGTCATCACCCGTGACCGGCGAATCCGCGCCGCCGGCCTCCAGACGGTCTGGTGGGGCGGTCCCGGCGCATTCGAAGGTTGGATAACGCGCTCTCCACCCATCCGGCGGCAGTTCCAGCACCGAGGAACCCGCTCGTGCCACTAGTCCATGTGTAATGCCGGCCGGCGCGGGCTAAATGATTCAGTTGCGCCCGCTGTCCGTTCCAAAAAAATACCGAGCGTCAGAAGCTCATCAGGTAGGCGGTCCGTTGAGGCGACGCGGTGGCCGGCGCGCGCCACAGGTCGTAATCGCTATGAACGGACTCCCCGCACGGACCGTGGAGGTCGAGACCCAGCAGCGTTATAGCCCATCGCTCAAAGCCGCGATCCGTTTGATACCATGGCCGGCAATTCGGTTGTAGAATGCCATGAATCCTCACAATGCAGCGGCGAATGCTCGAAACAGACTAAGTTGGCGCGGATCGGTCAGGGCCTGATCCTCAGGATGCCACTGTACGGCGAGCACGAATCTGCGGTCCGGCATCTCAATCGCTTCGATGGTCCCGTCTTGCGGGTCCGTCGCGGATACCCTTAATCCACGGCCGGCTCTGAGTGCTGCTTGATGATGCCTGGAGTTGACGAACCATGTATCCTGTCCGGCAATTGAGGCAAGCAATGTGCCGGGCTCGATTCTTACGTCATGGGCCGGCACGCTGTAGTCGCGAGTTTTGCTCCGATGCCTTTCCGTCAGCTCGAGGTGCTGTGCCAGGCTGCCGCCCAGATGCACATTCAAGATTTGGAGGCCGCGGCAAATCGCAAGCAGCGGAAGATCCCGATCGAGCGACAGGCCGATCAAGGCTGATTCGAGCGCATCGCGCTCCTGGTCCGGAGGATCGGTCTGGGGCGCGATAGCTTCGCCGTAGCGAGCGGGATTCACATCGCTTCCTCCTGTCAGCAGGAGGCCGGAATAGTTATCGAGACGCACGCCAGGGCGCACTTCGACCAACACGGGATCCAGGCCAACAGCCGCTAAGGCCCGCGAATATGGGCCGGTTTCTAGCGAGTCGCGATATATTACCAGAACCTTCTTGCGCACCGAAGCAGCTTCCATCATCTATTATGCCGATCCGCTTGGGCTCGCTATCCGCTGCAACTGGAGGCAGGCACACTGATTGACAGTTTACCTGATTACCAGGTATCCTGCTGACATGGACGAGATCAATGAAGCTGCCGCGAAGCTGCGGATGATCGTCCGGCTGCTCAATCGCCGGGCCCAGGCCGGCACGGGGGAGGGAAGCCCGACGCGTTCCGAGCAGGCCGTGCTCGCCTGGCTGGATGAACGCGGTTCGTTGACGCTTACCGCACTGGCCGCAACTGAGCACGTCCGCCTGCAGTCTATGGGGCAGACCGTGGATGCACTCGAACTACAAGGCAGGGTGGCCCGCTCGGCGCATCCCAGTGACCGGCGGCAGGTGTTGATCTCGTTAACCCGCGACGGCCGGAACGCTTTGAAAAAGGGCCGCGAGCTGCGTCAAGCATGGCTGGTTGAAGCGATGAGAACGCTGCTGAATGCAAAGGAACGGCGGATATTGATCGCATCGATTGACTTGCTCGACCGGATCGTAAGGGTTAAAGCAGGTGACCGGGAAGGGCTCGCAAAAATATGAAACAAAGGTTAACATGATGCTAAATAAAAAGGCAATCCTTTCCGTCGTAGATGTCTACGCGCGGGCATGCAACGCGCGGGACGCCGACGCATTCGTAGGCACTTTTGCCCCTGACGCGGTGAGCTACGATCCTGTGGGCGATCCTCCCCATGTAGGTCGTGCGGCCCTCCGGAAGTTCGCGGAAGGATTATTCGTTCCAACGATGCAAATCCGCTTCAAAGTGGAACGGGTATTCGTTTCGGGTAACAGTGCCGCATTCGCGTGGACCGGCCGAGTCACGGTTCCAGATGGCCGTTCCGCTATCGCTGAAGGCATCGATGTGATCGAAATTAGCGACGCCGGCAAAATCCAAAAGATGCAGGCCTATTGGGATCCGGCTGCCATGCGGGCTTTGCTGCAAGGCACGTCATCATGAACGTCAAAAATGCCAATGCGGGAGCCGCTGGCCGAACGGACGACAGCTACGGCCCGGAGGTGAGCGAAACCTCATCCGCGAAGCGCTGCACGCGTTTGGTTGCCTGATCGCAAAGAAGGTGGCATGGTGCGCCCCGGTCCGGGCAAATACACACCGGTCGGACGCCCTGAATATCTGCGCCAATGCGTGCTTGATGAGCCTGCGCCGCCTCGAGGTCGAGCGCATAGACCTGTGGCAACTCCACCGCATTGACCCGAGAGTGCCGCGCGAACGAGGAGATCGAGGCGGCACAGCCGCTTTCCGCCGCCCAAAGCCCCGCGGCCCAGGACGTTGTGTTTATGGGAACAAGAGAAGCCGATTCTGCGGTGAGGGAGGACGCGTTGAAATTGGCGCGCTGTTTGATAGCGCTTAGAATTATCATATCGAGACCGAAGGTACAGAAAAAGGACGGCTATGAGGGCTTGGCAAGCGATCGAGGGTGGCGGACTACAGTTGCGAGATCTTCCTATGCCTGAGCCAGCGCCGGGCGGCGTCGTGGTGAACATGCAGGCCGTGCCGATGCTGTCCTATTTGCGTAAGGTGCTCGACGGCTCGCTCGGCTACGATACGCCGCAGCGGCCATTGACGCCTGGTACCAATGGGATTGGCGTGATCAAGGCGGTTGGCCAGGGCGTGTTCCACTTGCAGCCGGGGCAGCGCGTCGTAATCGACCCGCACCTGGTCGCAAACGAACGATCGGCGGAACCGGCGCAGATCCTGATCGGCTTAACCGCCATGCGTACATCGCATTCGGATCAGGCGGACGCGCGGGCGAAGGCGCTGCAAGCTGCCTGGCCGAACGGCACGCTGGCCGAGGTGGTGCACATGCCCGCTGCCGTGCTGACCCCGTTGCCGGTGGCGCTAGACGCTGAGCCGGCAGAACGCTTGGCCGCCATCGCCAAATTCGCCGTGCCTTACGGCGGATTCCTGCGCGCCGGACTGCAAGCGGGCGAAACGGTAGTGGTCAACGGGGCAACTGGTTACTTCGGCTCGGCCGGCGCTATGCTTGCACTGGCACTCGGCGCAGCGCGCGTCGTTGCGGCTGGACGAAGCCGCGTGGCGCTGCAGGAGCTGGCCGCCGCCGCCGGCCCGCGCTTCGTACCGGTCGTGCTGTCAGGCAACCCTGTTGAGGACGCGGCGGCCCTGCGCGACGCCGCGGGAAGCGGAGCCGATATGGCGCTCGACATGGTTGGCCGGGCGGACAGCGCGGACTCCACCCTCGCAGCCCTGCGTAGTCTGCGTCGCGGCGGACGCTTGGTGCTGATGGGCAGCGTTCGCCAGCCTCTTCCGCTAGTGGTCGGCGAGATGTTGGGCAACGATTGGCGGGTCATGGGCTGCTTCATGTATCCGCCGGACGTGCCCGCCCGGCTGGTGGCGTTAGTCGCAGCCGGCCTGCTTGACCTAAGCAAGATCCGGGTGCGCGGCTTCCCACTTGATCAAGTAGAGCCGGCGATGGACGCGGCAGCCGCGACGCGGGGGCTCGACCTCACCGTTGTGACGATGGGTTAAGGCAAGGCCAGTAGATGCGTGACGCTGCCGGTCGGATTTGGAGCGCGCTTTGCGTTTGGTAGAAGAACTACTGTGACGGTTGCCGAAACAGCGCTTACTCATCTATTTATTGCGCAAGTAAGTCTGCTGGGGATGGGACTTGATGTCCTTGGAGGATGCTACCTAGCGTATGACTTACTCGGGGGCAAGCGAGGGCCGCTCCGCACAATTGCCCGGGCGACCGGCTATCTAGCACTGTTCTTCATCGGTTATCTCACTGTGTTGGGACTACGGTACGCCATTGTAGCGGCCAGTGGCATGGGCATTCTCTTGGCAGTGGAGTTCCGCCTAGCGGGTACGAAGCCTGTCCAGAATACAGACCGGAGAGGTACGGTGCTTCTTTTTGGATTTCTTCGAGGCGTGGTGCTCGGCCTCGCCGGCATGACGGTCGCAGGGTCCACATTTGGCGTCTGGTTCGGACTGCTGTCGGGAGTTGGCCTGAGCGGCTTCTATGCCATAGGTTTCGCTCCCACTGACGACTACGAAAGCCAATCAAAACCGCACATATCCAAGCACAAGATTCTAGCGTCGTTCTCCCGCGCTCTGGCTGTGAGCGCAGCCGGAGTAATCGCCGGCCTCCTCACATCGTCATCTGGTCATCGGGTTTTTTTCGGACTGAAGCTTGGTTTGGCAGCGGGCGCGGTTAGCGCGTTGGTGGGTCTTTTCAGCCCAGCTATTGAGTGGTGGATCGAGAACCTTCCCGAGCGCCGACTCGGTGTAGTGGGGTTGGGTTTGATTTTGGTAGGCGTGCTGTTGCAATCAGCACAGTACTGGATCGTGGTGTTCAACGTGCCTGTGCGCTGATCCCCTTCCGTCAGTTCGCGCCGAAAGGCTCGTAGTGCCGGCCTCACCGGCCGCGTTCACCTGCTAACTTACGTCTTTGCAAAAATGTGGAGCAGGTCCGACCGGCTCGCGTTCCAGTGGCGAATCACTAAAACACCGCCTTCGGCGAGCAGGTCGGGGACCTGCTCCACGCTGCAACCGCCTGTCTCACTCAGCGCGCTCGCAAGTTTCTGCAATATGTCACCATGCAGTGAGAACTCTTGACCCAACCTTCACCTCAGCGGCAACAGCCTCTGGTGCGCGGACTCGGCCTGTGGCAGGCGACCTCCGCCAACATGCTGAACATGATTGGCGTTGGTCCGTTCCTTACCATTCCGCTGATCCTTGCCAAAATGGGTGGTCCTCAGGCTCTGGTGGGTTGGATTCTCGGTGCTCTCATCGCGATTTGTGACGGGCTGGTTTGGGCGGAGCTCGGCGCGGCCATGCCAGGCTCCGGCGGTCCCTACACTTATCTGCAACAGGCATACAAGCCCCTGCGGCTGGGTGGCTTGATGAGCTTTCTGTTCCTATGGGGAACCGTCATCATCGCACCACTATCGGTCGCGTCGGGCGCCGTCGGGTTCTCGCAATATCTGAGATACTTCTGGACCGGTATGACTGGCTGGGAGGGAAAGCTGATCGCGGCGCTGCTCTGCTTGATCGCGACAGTACTGCTGTACCGCGACATTCCCTCGATTGGCCGGCTATCGGTCGCCATGTGGAGCGTGGTGCTGGTAGCCGTTGCCTGGGTTGTCGCAGCGGGGCTGCTCAATTTCCATTGGGATCGCGTGGTCGATTTTCCCCCGAATGCCTTTCACCTGAACTTCGGCTTCTTCGCCGGCCTGGGCGGAGCTACGCTCATCGCGATGTACGACTACGGCGGCTACTTCAACGTCTGTTACTTCGGCGGCGAAGTAAAAGACGCCGCCCGCACCATCCCGCGCTCGATTCTGTATGCGATCGCGTTCGTCGCCGTCCTCTACCTGACGATGAACATCACCATCATCGGAGTGATCCCCTGGCGTGAAGCTTCCAAATCGACCGCAATTGTTTCGGATTTCATCCAGCGCCTCTATGGCGCCGGGCCAGCGCGGATCATGACCGGGCTGATCCTCTGGACCACCTTCGCCTCGATCTTTGCGATCATGCTCGGCTACTCGCGCATCCCCTACGCTGCCGCCGTGGAGGGCCGCTTCTTCGCGCCGTTTGCGCGGTTGCATCCCGTGAAGCGCTTTCCTTCCTTCGCCGTGGTCACCCTCGGCGTATCGTCCGCGCTGGCCTGCGCCCTCGATCTACAGGCTCTCATTAACGCTTTGATCGTGATCCAAGTGATGGTGCAGTTTATGGCGCAGGTAGTCGCGCTGACTCTGATCCGGCGCTATCGCCCGGATATTCCAAGGCCCTTCCATATGTGGCTGTACCCTCTGCCGAGCATCGTAGCCTTCGGCGGATGGTTTTACATTCTGGTATCGAGCGGGATCGTCTACATCCTCGCTGGATTGGCATTACTCGCCGCGGGGATCGGACTCTACCTGTGGCGTGAGCGGTTAGAATAGTCGCCATGTTGAGACGTATTCTCCTACCGGCTCTCCTTCTTCTATCCAGTTGCTTTGCCGCCGTTACACGCATCGAGCTCGTGGAGCGAACCGATGTCCTCCAAGGCGCCGCGCAAGGCGACTCTGGCGCCTACGAGAAAATCATCGCGAAGGCTTACTTGGCAGTAGACCCGAAACTGCCCGCGAATCGTTTCATCGCGGACATCGATCTTGCTCCTCGCAATGACAAGGGCCTGGTGGAGTTCTCCGCGGATCTTTACATTCTCAAACCGCGCGATTCCGCCAAAAGCAACGGAACCGCGCTTGTCGAGATCTCCAATCGCGGCGGGAAGGGTCTTCTCTCGATGTTTGATTTCGCCACAGGCTCGCCCGATCCATCCACCCGGCAGGAGTTCGGCGATGCTTTTCTGCTGCGGCAAGGCTTTACCTTGGTGTGGATCGGGTGGGAATTCGACGTGCCTACCTCGCCGCGGTTCTTGAGAATGGAAGCGCCGGTCGCAACCGATCACGGCCAGCCCATTCACGGTATGGTGCTTTCCGAGTGGATCGGCGACAAACGCGTCACGCATTTTTCGTTGGGCGACCGTTTCTTGCGGGGCTACCCGGTAGCGGACCCCGGCGCCCCCGGCACGCAACTCTCGGCACGGGAGCACGTGAACAGTGAAAGGCAGGTGATTGCCCGAAGTAAATGGAAGTTTACCGGACCGGCTGAAGTGGAAATGGAATCCGGGTTCGAACCGGGCAAGATCTACGAAGCGATCTATCAAGCCAAGGACCCGGTGATCGTGGGGCTCGGCCCGGCCGCGGTGCGCGATCTGGTGTCCTTTCTAAAACACGGTGGCGCGGAAACACTGCTCGCGGATCAGCGCAAATATATCAAGCGCGCGCTCGGGTTCGGCGTTTCGCAGAGTGGCCGGTTCCTGCGCACCTACCTGCATGACGGCTTCAATCAGGACGAAAAGAACAGGCGCGTCTTTGACGGCGTTTGGGCGCACGTCGCGGGCGCTGGGTTGGGCAGCTTCAATTTCCGATTTGCGCAGCCTTCGCGAGACGGTCATCCGTACCTTAATCTTCTCTACCCCACCGACGTGCCGCCTTTCAATGCGGCAGACGGCCTGCTCGAGCGCGCGGAAGCCGCTCACGTCGTGCCTAAAATGTTTTTCAGCAATGGATCGTACGAATATTGGGGCCGCGCTGCTTCGCTGATCCATACGACCGAAGACGGCAAGTCCGACGTCGCGCCCACAAAGGATGCGCGCATCTACTTCTTCGCGGGATCGCAGCATGGCGCGGGTTCGCTGCCGCCGCGCAAAGTGGAGGCGCAAAGTCTGGCGGACACCAACGACTACCGGCCCGCTATGCGAGCGCTTCTGCTTGCCATGCAAGCCTGGTTGAAGGACGGGAAGGAGCCGCCGCCATCGCAGTATCCGCGGATCGGAAACGACCAGCTCGTTTCGCTCTCCGCGCTTGCTTTCCCTCGTATACCTAAAATCCAAGTACCGCGGCGTAAGCGCGAAGCGTATCGCCTGGACTTCCACACCGAGCCGCCGAAGTTGGGCGATGCCTATCCCACTCTGGTCCCGCAAGTGGATCAGGATGGAAACGAAACATCCGGGATACGGATGCCTCCAATCCGCGTGCCGCTGGCTACTTACACAGGGTGGAATTTGCGCAGCCCGGTGATCGGAGCGCCTGACGAGATGTACAGTATGGTGGGGTCCTGGATACCGTTTCCCCGCACCAGGGTCGAAGGGGAATACCGGAAAGATCCGCGCCGCTCCATCGAAGAGCGATATCCGAGTAAGCGCGATTACCTGGAGAGGATCACCTCGGCTGCGCAACAAATGGTGAGCGAAGGATATCTGCTCGACGCTGACGTGCCAAGAATCCGCGATCGCGCGGCCGCGGAGTGGGATTACGCTGCACTAAACTGAGCCGCGCGTGTCAACGAGCGGTCCGGCGTCGGGGAACTATGGCCAGACCGACGCAGCCCAAGCCCAGCAAGATCACAGGTGACGGCTCCGGCACAGGTTGAATGGATCCAAATAATCCGTCCGCCTCGCCATTGATTCCAGCGTTGAAGAAGAGCTTGTTAGAATCGAAGCCCGAATTGGGGGCGCGAAAGTTGAGTGCCCAAAGGGCGTCGTTGGTAATTGGGTGCGCGGACGCGTCCAACAGTTGCCCAAGGAAAGCGCCTGTGGCCGGATCGAAAGCGCTGATCGTGCCATCTCCGAAATTTCCCACCAGCAAATCGTTGCTGAATTGACCGAAGTTACCGGGCGCGAGCGTAATGCCCCACGGCGAGCTGAGGTGACTCTCGGTAGCCAGCCGCTGCTGAAAGTTGCCGGTGGTATCGAACACGTCGACGATACCCTGATTGCTGGCCTCGGAAGCGCGATGCGTCACCGGGTCCACCTTCGCGTATTCCACGTACAGCTTTCCGCCGGCGTTCTGGATGTTATACGGCGAGTAGCCGGCCGGTAGATTCGGATCGGTGAAAGTCCCGGCAAGTGTGACCTTGTTGAAGCTGGCGTCGAATGAATCGATCTTCGCATTGGCGAAATCCGCGGCGTAGAGATTACTCGGGCCGCTCGCCAAGCCCGTATATGCGGCGTGGTCAATGGCGGTAAACTTCACTACGGAGCTGGTTGGGCTCACCGCCGGATTCCATCCCGAGATCGTTCCCGACAAGGATGCGAACAGGAATACCGCGGGATGGCTGCCGTCCAATTGAAACGACGAGGTTCCGTTGAAGACCGTGCCCGTGGGGCCGGGAGGCGTCGTTACGACGAGCGTTTGCGGCTGTCCGCTCCCGTTGTATAAAGTGGCGCGGTTCGTGACCTGATCCGAAATCCAAAATGGCGACGTAGCGCCGAACGACATGCCCCAGGGGTTCTTCAAATTCGGGTCTGTGTTTGCGGCGAGACCTGGGATGTCCGAGGTCAGATTCGTCTGAAAGTACAGAGTCGCGGGCCACATCGCGGCCGGTATTATCGCGAGCGCGGAAAGTCGAAAAACATTCATGGTTCCTCCGAATCGGCTGCTACTATCTGACACCAGATCTGCCGCGGGGGGAGTAAACACTTTGTCAAAACTTTGTGAATTGCTTATGAATCCCGGGGTGCGCGGCGGCGAAGTAGCACGATAGCCTAAGATCGAATTGATGGGTCCAAATCCGCCGCGGGGCGATCATCCAAAACCACCGATTCCCGGAGTGCAGAACCTGATCGCTGTGGGATCGGGCAAAGGCGGCGTCGGAAAGACAACTGTCTCCGTAAACCTGGCAGTTTCTCTGGCACGCCTCGGTCATAAGGCCGGGTTGTTGGACGCCGATGTTTACGGACCTAACGTTCCAATGATGATGGGTGTCCGGGCTACCCCGCATGCGATCGGCGAGCGCATTCAGCCGATCGAGAAGCACGGCGTTCGGACCATGTCGATGGGTTTCCTCAATCCGGGAGACAAGCCGCTCATCTGGCGCGGACCCATGTTGCATAGCGTGATCCAGCAGTTCTTGCGGGGCGTGGATTGGGGCGAGCTCGATTACCTGATCATCGATCTCCCGCCCGGCACCGGAGACGTTCAGCTTACGTTGATTCAGACCGCGCCGCTCACCGGAGCGGTGGTGGTGACAACGCCATCCGATGTTTCGCTCGAGGATGCGCGCAAGGCGATACACATGTTTCAGCAGGTACGCGTTCCGATTCTGGGGTTGATCGAAAACATGAGCTACCTGGTGTGCCCGCATTGCCAGGAGCGCGTCGACGTGTTCAGCCATGGCGGTGGCAAGAGCACCGCGGAATCGATGGACGTGCATTTTCTGGGAGAGCTGGCGCTCGATCCCGCGGTTCGGTCCGGTGGAGATTCCGGAAAGCCCATCGCGTTGGGAAGCAATGGCGCTCCTTTCGTCGCCATCGCCCATGCCGTGGAGCAGAGAGCCGCGGAAGTCCGCGGCAGCCGGGGGCCGAGCATTCACATTGAGGAGTAATGCAATGAAACGGCTGATCACCTTGCTGTTTCTATTCGGCTGCGGGGTCTGGGCGCAGCAAACCAAGCCGCCACGGCAACAGGCCGAGCCACCCGAAGAGGACGAATCGCTCCAGCCCAAAGAGTACGTGTTCAATCCTCTGCAAGCCAACAAGGAAATGGAAATCGGGAATTACTATTTCAAGAAACACAGCTATCGGGCGGCGGCGAAACGGTTCACCGAGGCGACCAAGTGGAATCC
This sequence comes from Bryobacteraceae bacterium, assembly GCA_051000095.1. Classification (GTDB taxonomy): domain Bacteria; phylum Acidobacteriota; class Terriglobia; order Bryobacterales; family Bryobacteraceae; genus JBBSHP01. The sequence goes on from JBPCOQ010000125.1 coordinate 10,801, forward strand.
CACTGACGCGGCCGCATTCCTGCGATTAGGGGAAGCGGACGACAAGCTGAAGGATACAGCCGCCGCCCATCAGGCATACGCCAAATATCTGGAGTTGCAACCCGACGCAAAGAACGCGGACGCGATCAAAAAGCGGCTGGCGGGGAAGAGGTGAGCGCGGGGTAGATTACGAGTTTACAAAGCCGGCAGGTGGAACTTGGCTAAGCTATTTTGCAGAGCCGCGATGTCAATGCGAAACTTCTGCTCGAGCAGTTGAATGTAGGCTGCGTTGCAAATCAGCTAATTCGCCGTGCCGATAGAGACTCTCAAGGATGCCGATGCAGCCGGTCACATTCAAACTTTCGGTGAGCGCGTAACGCCGGGCCTTCTCCTCGCCGATCAGGACAAGATCAGCCGACAGTTGTTTGGTCAAGAGCACGGTGCTGACTTCGCCGGCTCCCAAACCAGTTCTCTCAACCCCCAGAGCGACACCGGCCTTGTCCTGAACGGGAACTATCTTGATCCAATCGGCCTGAGCAACCTGGCGGGCTCCGGGTAAACCTGCTCCAGCGACAACGACTTCGTTGTAAATCTCTATCGAGATGGAAATCCGGAGGTAAAACTTGCGTAGCAGATGAAAGTAGCCGATTCTTGCGAAAGTGATGAGGGGAGAAGCGTCGGAAACGACCTTCACAAGCCGAGCCGCTCAAGAGTCCGCCGGTCTTCTTCCAGTTGGGCTATGCCATAATGCCACGGAACTTCATGTTCTCCGGCAATCTGCAAGAATGTTTCCAGCGGGGTCTTACATAACTCAGCTGCACGGCCCATTGAGATTTTGTTTTCGCGAAATAATTCAAGCGCGATAAGCTTGGCCGCCTCTTGGGAAATATTGCCTTGGTCGAGCCTGGCTGCTGAAACGAGATCGGCGGGCAGATCGAGATTTACCGTAGCCATGCTCTTAATGTAGCGAAATCCCTTGCTAGCCTGAGCGAACCCGGACGTACGCCGAATACCGCTCATCCCGTATGTCCATGAACGGTTTGAAATTTATGCCGCTCGTGTCACCGTCGAGGGGACATACAAATTGACATTAATACCGCGGCTGTCTTGAAGGTAAGCGCTGATCCGGTAGTCTGCCGCTACCTACGGTAGAGTGCCAGAGCAGCACGGCCACTTGTCGGGATGGACGGATTTGCGCGTCTTCAAATTGTAATCGGAGTAGTAGAAAAGCCGAGCCATCCGGCTGAATCGGCTTTGCGCCCAGCACCATGTTGTACAGCACGCGTTCCATGCTGTCGCCATAACCTGGATTCTTTGTGATTCGCAGCAGATAGCGCGTGATCTTGAAATGAGCGTAAGCGCCGCAGGGGGTTTCGAAACTGGAATGCGTGCTGCGCAGAGTCTCGCCCAGCTTTCCATTGTCCGGCGCGAAGAAGTGCTCATCGGGACCCCATCCCCCGGTGGCATAACTCGGCTCCTCCACCATGCGGAAGCCACTCTTAGCCGCGCGCAGATATTGTTCGTTGCCGAGCGACAAGTACGCCTGGACAGCGGAGCTCAGCGTTCACGTGACTGTAGGCGTGCTTGCCAGGGAGAACGTTTTCGCCGCGCGCGAGCGGATCGAAGAACTCTCTATCGAATAGCAATCGCCGCGCTAGCTTGCTGTAACGGGAATCGCCGCTGCGCTGCCAGGCGAGGAACAGATTCCCGGGCAGCGTGTAGCTTTCATCCCAGCAGTGAGGCGTGAAATCTTCGCGCGCCAGAACAGGCGTCTCCTGGCGAGCCACCGCCCTCTGGGGAAGATGTCTGGCCGCCGCATCCGTCGCGCGGCTCAGCGTCGCGAGGGCGATCGGATTCTTCGCGAACGTATGGGCGATCAGACCGCAAACTAACTTATCGTAGGTGTACAAAGGAAACCGGTTCTCGACATAAAACTTCCCGGCTGGATCGATCGTGGCCGCGTAACCTCGCACCAGGCGATCCACTTTCGCGCGAGTGGCTGGGTCGCCCGCCGCCACGTAGAGGCGCGCCAGGGCAGACATCCACGGGCCGTAAGTCGCGCCCGGCGCGAAAGCGTCCGTGCTGTACCAGCCTCCCAGCTCCTCACCCGGCGCGGGCTGGCCTTCGCGAACGCGAAAGGGCCGCGGCAGGCTGTCTTCACTCAAGTTAAACGGCAATTGCTGATTTTCGCGGCATTGTTGCTCCAATGGCCCCGGAGCAAGCTGCACCTGATCATAGTTGAATTGCGCCAGTGCGGCAATCTTGACCCGCAAGGTGAATGCCGGCACGCAAGAGGTAGCACAGAGTTTCAGGACTTACGTCGAGTCACGTAGCCTCTAGCTCACGGCCAGCTTCGGCGCGCCCCGCCTGCTGGCCACCAGCCAAATGCCCGCCGCCAGCGTCCCCAGCGATATCCATTGCGTGATCGACAATCCCAAATACAGCGGTTGCTCGTGATTCCGGACAAACTCGACCAGAAATCGCGCAATCGAGTACAGTATCAGATACAGTCCAAAGATCTCGCCCGCCGCATGCGCCTTTTGGATGCGCCAGTACAGAAACGCAAAGATGATCGCCTCCGACAAAGACTCGTACAACTGAGTAGGATGCAGCGGCACGTTGAGAGGCACGCCCACCAGATCATGCGCGGCGGGATTGCGGAACGTAACAGCCCATGGCAGGTCGCACTCTTTGCCCCAGCAACATCCCGCGGCGAAGCATCCGATGCGTCCGATCGCGTGTCCTAGAGCGATTCCTGGAGCAAAGACATCGAATGTCGCAAGCGCCGGCAGGCGCGTTCTTCGCATGTAGTAGAAGGCCATCAGCAATGCCAGCAGCAGTCCGCCTTGATAAACGCCCGCGGCTTGCAACGTCTCCAGGCTGAAGACCGCGCGGCTACCGCTCCAGTAATCGTTGAAGTCGAACAGAAACATGAACAGCTTCGCGCCCGCCAGTCCCGCCAGCGCGCTGTAGATCGCCAGGTTCGTCACCGGCTCGGTGGGCAGGCCCGCTCGCTTCGCCAGTTTGACCGTGATCCAGAGCCCGATCAGAAAACCGATCGCGACCAAGACCCCGTAAGTGGGGATGAAGAAACTGCCGATCGGTATCAGTTTTGGCAGCATACTCTAGAATGGTCCTGAGTGGGGCAGGCCTTTAGCCTGCCCAGCTTCTGCAACGGTTCCTTAGCCCGGTTCATTGGCGCCCATCTCCGGCTCCATCTTTTTACTTCGGCCCCGCCACATATCGAGCAGCAGCAGCCCGGCGCCGATGGTGATCGCGCTATCCGCCACATTGAATGCCGGAAAAAAATGCTGGCCCGTGTACACCTCGACAAAATCGGTGACGGTGCCATTGACAACCCGGTCGAACAGGTTGCCCAGAGCGCCTCCTAGAACCAGCGCCAGCCCCACGCGTAGCAGCCAGTTCTCGGGGCCGCGGCCCCTCCACAATAGAGTTGTAATGAAAACCAGCACAGTCAACGAAAGTCCGATCAGGAAAATATTCCGCCAGGCGCTGGTCGACTCCGCCAATAGCCCAAACGCCACGCCGGGATTTTCAGCGTGCACAATATTGAAGAAGCCGGGAACAACGCGCAGTGTTTCCCACGCAGTCACGTGGGTCTTGATGATGTCCTTCGTGATCCGGTCGAGAACAAAGATGCCAAACGCAATTGCGAACGGGATAATCCGATAAGGCATCTCAGCCGCCGAGAATTTCGTGGACCGCGCTCACGCACGCAGCGCACAGGGTCGGAAACTCCTCGTTCTGCCCGACCTCCGTCGTATACTTCCAGCAACGCTCGCACTTTCCGCCCTCGGCGCGCTCCACTTGGACCGACAGATCTCCGCCGGCGCTCTGTTCGAGAGCCACCTGCGAAACGATGAACAGGCCCGGCAGTTCACGCGCGTACTTGTCCAGGAGCGGATACAAATCGCCATTTGCTGTAATGCGTACGCGGGCTTCGAGCGGCGCCCCAATAAACTTCTCCTGCCGGGCAACCTCCAGACTCTTCAACACGTGCTCGCGTACCGGCATCAGCTTGTCCCAGTTCACAATCTTCGAGCGTTGCTCCGGAGTGAACCCGGCCGTCAACTCTTCAGGCTCCGGTAGCATTGCAAGATGTACGCTGTCCGGACTTCCCTCGGGCTTCCGAAAATATGTCCAGACCTCTTCGGTCGTAAACGAGAGCAGAGGCGCCAGTAGTCTCGCGAGAGCATACGTGATCCGATACAGCGCGGTCTGAGCGCTGCGGCGTGAACGCGAGCGCGTGGCGGCCGTGTACAGCCGGTCTTTCACCACATCGAAGTAGATCGCGCTCAGGTCCGTAGTCACAAAGTCGTAGGCGGCGCGATAGACTTTGTGAAAGGCAAACTCGTCGTACCAGCCCCGGCACTTTGCAACCAACTCCTCCGACCGCAGCAAGATCCAGACATCCAGCTCAGCCATCTTGTCCGGCCCCACCGCATCACGCTCCGGATCGTAGCCCTCCAGATTTCCCAAAGCCCACCGGAACGTGTTGCGAAACTTCCGGTACGCCTCGGTCAGACGATCCAGGATGGTTTTCGACATCCGAACGTCTTCCGTGAATTCGACCGATGCAGTCCACAGGCGCAACACGTCAGCGCCATGTTGCTTCGTAATCTCATCCGGCTCAATCGAGTTGCCGAGGGACTTATGCATGGCTTTGCCCTCGCCATCCAGAGCCCAGCCGTTGGTCGCGCAGGCCTTGTACGGCGCTTCGCCCTTTAGCGCTACGCCCACCAGCAGCGAGCTATGGAACCAGCCCCGGTACTGATCGCCGCCCTCCATATACATGTTGGACGGCCAGGGGAGTTGGTTCGCCGGAGTCAACACCGCGAGATGACTCGACCCGGAATCAAACCACACGTCGAGAATATCGGTCTCTTTGCGGAACTGCGCCCCGCCGCATCGCAAGCAATGCACATCTTCACCGAGCAGCTCGGCGGCTGCGCGCTCGTACCACACATCCGCGGTATGTTCGGCAAACAGCCTGACCACGCGATCGAGATACTTGCGATCGGTGAGCGGCTGCTGGCACTGCTCGCAATAAAACACCACGATCGGCACGCCCCACACTCGCTGCCGCGAAATGCACCAGTCGGGCCGCGTCGCAATCATGTTCGTCATGCGATCGACGCCCCACTCGGGCATCCACTGTACCTGTTGGATCGCCTTCAGGGTTCGCGCGCGCAGGTCGTTGTGGTCCATGCCGATGAACCACTGCTCGGTGGCTCGAAAGATGGTCGGGTGGTGGCAGCGCCAGCAATGCGGGTAGCTGTGCGAAAGGCTCTCTTCCGCAAGCAAGGCGCCGCTGGCGCGAAGCATGTCCTTCACCACCGGGTTGGCTTGCCACACCGTTTTTCCGATCAGTTCTTCGGGCAGCCGTCCCGCCGCGCCTTCGGCGTGGAAGAAGCGTCCCGCTCCATCAATCGGGCAATACACCGGGAGCCCGTATTTCTGTCCAACTTCAAAGTCCTCCTGTCCATGCCCCGGAGCCGTGTGGACCGCTCCCGTACCTTGTTCGAGCGTTACATGTCCGGCCAGGATTCCGAGTGATTCGCGCTCCAGAAGAGGATGACGAAAGATCGCGCCTTCCAGTCTTTCACCCGGGAAAGCGGCGAGCGCTTTGGTGTCTGTCCAGCCGCATTTCCGCGCGGTAGCGGCCAAAAGCTCGACCGCGACGACGTAAACCTGGCCGCCCGTTTCAACCGCGGCGTATTCGAATTTCGCGTGATAGGCGATAGCGGCATTGGCTGGAATGGTCCAGGGCGTCGTGGTCCAGATCAGTCCGAAGACTTCGCGGCCCGCGAGTGCGGGATCGATCAGCGCTGGATCGGAGGTCAGCGCAAAACGCACCCAGATCGACGGGCTGGTGTGGTCCTTATATTCGATCTCGGCTTCGGCGAGGGCCGTGCGATCGTGGATACACCAGTTGACCGACTTCAGTCCCTTGTAAACATAACCCTTGTCGAGGAAGTCGACGAACGCTCCCGCGATGACGGCTTCGTACTCGGCGCTCATCGTGAGGTAAGGGTCGTTCCAGCGGCCTAACACGCCCAGCCGGATGAAATCCTTGCGCTGCAGGTTGACGAATTTCTCCGCGTACTTTCTGCATTCCGCGCGGATCTGCACGACCGTCATCCTGGCTTTCTTCGAGCCAAGTTCGCTGTCTACCTTGATCTCGATGGGCAAGCCGTGGCAATCCCAGCCGGGCACGTAAGGCGAATCGAAGCCGGCCATGGTCTTCGATTTGACGATAAAGTCCTTCAGGATTTTATTGAAGGCCGTACCCAGATGAACGTTGCCGTTGGCATACGGAGGGCCGTCATGCAGAACATACAGCGGCCGGCCTTTACGGGACGCGCGAATCCGGCCATACAGGTCTTCCCGATCCCACCGTGCGAGCATCTTCGGCTCTTGCTGAGGCAGATTGGCCTTCATCGGGAAGTCCGTGCGCGGAAGATTCACGGTCTTCTTGAAGTCAGGCTTCGCACGGATGTCCGGCACATTCATGTGGCTTTATAACCATGGTACATCGAAGGTTCTTGAAAACGTTCAAGCTACATTGAGAGTGGTGGATGGAGTGATCGTAGTCGACAAGCCCGCGGCCCATACATCGCACGATGTTGTGAACCGAATGCGGCGCATTGCCGGAACGCGCGGCATCGGGCATCTTGGAACGTTGGACCCGCTGGCTACTGGCGTTTTGCCACTCGTCATCGGCCGGGCCACGCGCCTGGCCCGTTTCTTCACCGCGAATGACAAGCGGTATGACGCGATCATCCGGTTCGGCTACAGCACCGATACGTACGACCGCGATGGCGTGGAGACCGCCCGTGCAACCCACTTCACCATCGATCCGTCCGAACTGGAACAGGCGCTCGCGCAATTTCGCGGAACACTCTTACAGACGCCCCCACCGGTCTCCGCCAAGAAAGTGGGCGGCGTGCCGGCCTACAAGCTCGCGCGCAAGCAAATTCCGGTCGAATTGAAGCCGGTGGAGATTCATGTCTACTCGCTCGATCTGATCGGCTTCGATGGATTGAGCGCGAGGATTCAGTTTCATTGCTCAGCGGGAACGTACGTGCGCAGCATCGCCCATGAGCTCGGGATTCAGCTTGGTTGTGGGGCCGTGCTCGAATCGCTCCGGCGAACTGCTTCCGGCGATTTTACCGAGGAGCAATCCTTCACGATCGACGCGCTTCAACAGTTGGCGCAAGAGCAGCGGCTGAATCAGGCATTAGTCCCGGCCGCTCGCCTCCTGCCGCAATTCCCGGCGGAGCTGGTGGATACGGCCACTGCCGGAAACATTCGCCAGGGCAAAGACTTTCGCCTGTCACCCTTCCGCCCCAATCCTGGCGCGCCCATCGTGAAGGCAGTAACGCGAGACGGCGATCTGGTAGCCATCGGCGAGGCTCGCATGCCGCATCTCTACCACCCCATCCTGGTACTCTAAAATCCTGATTCTCGATCACGACACTTTCATCCGGCTTTGCCGATCCCGTGATATTCTCGCGGCATCGTATCGCGAGCGCATCACGTTGGAAGATGCCGCCCTGCCCTATCACCGCCTCTTCGCGCGAGCGTTTGGGCAGACACCTCACGAGTTTCTGACGCAGTTGCGCATCGAAGAAGCCAAGCGCCTGCTTGCGCTGGATCAGCTCGCGATTTCACAGTCTGGCTGGCCGTTCACCGTCTGCCTACAGGCGTGAAGCCCAGCGTGTTTTCGGCTCGGCGGGCTTGTGGCGCCTGCAATTTGTCCCCGGCTGTTTCGTACATTTCTTTTCTCCCGCATAGCCTTGAAAGCGCGAGGCAGGCCCGTGCCGCCGGCGTTTGGGCGACTGTCCGCTGATTGTCCTGACCGCTGGCCTACCTTCACACGAAGCGGACAACCCGGTGAAGGCGCGAGAGGCAACAGCATTGGGTCGGGATTCAAAAGCAACTCGCACGTCTGTCAACGTAGGATCGGCAGGTGGTGTACAGAATAGCCGCCATTGGATTAATGTGACGCCCCGGAGCCATTATCGCCGCGGTTCGGGATGCAGTCATGGAAGTATGACAGTAAGCTCACTCCCACGGGTTGAAGATCGGAACGCTGAATCGAACAAAATCCTTCACGTTGCGCGTGACTACCGTGAGGTCATGCTCGATTGCGGTAGCGGCGATTAAGCCATCGGCGATTTTGATAGTTAGGCCTTTGGCCTCCCCCTCTCCAGCCCAGCGTCCCATCCGTTCGGCGATCACCTCGGTAATCGGCAAAATACGGCCGGCAAACCATGGGCGCAAGGTGGAATTGAGCCAGCCTTGGAGCTGGACGCGCTTTTTGCTCTCGGGAAGCTTCGCTATTCCTTTACAGATTTCTGCAAGGGAAATAACACTGAAGAAAAGTTGTTCGTCATCTGTTTCATCCAACCAGCGTTCCACCTGCTGTTTCGGGCGAGGGTAGGTCAGCTCGGAAGGGACATTCGTATCGAGTAGGAATCCTTTCACAGATCATTATCGGGAAATCTCTCAAAGTCGAGAGCGAGCCCTTTGAAGGGAGAATCGGCGAACAACCGAGCGAGGCTCTTTTTACCCTCGGGGCGAGGGCGTTTGGCCTGGACAGGTTTGATTTCCACACCGGAAGATATCAGAGCTTGCAGAAGGACATCCTCTATGTTTTCGAACGCACCTGTCTTGAGACGCTCCTCAATGAGGGCTTCGAGTTCGGGTTTATGGATTTGAATGGTCATCCGTGACTTTCCTTTCTGAATGCCTGTCTTCACCGTACGCGAAGTAAGCGGCCGGTGCAATAGGGATGGCATTCGAGCCAACAATCGCAAGATTCGAGAAGCGTTCCGGGCTACATCTCGTGTACCCTTTGATGGAGATCCTAAGGAGAAACCGAATGATTCAGAAAATGTCGCACTTCAGCCTCTATGTCACGGACCAGGACGCGGCTTATGATTTTTATGTGAATAAGCTGGGATTCGACGTCCGCGCCGACAGCACCATGGATAATGGCTTCCGATGGCTAACAGTCGGCCCCAAGGCGCAGCCCGATTTCGAGTTCGTGCTCATGAAGCTGATGCCGGGGCCTCATCTCGATGCTGAAAGCGCCGAGTCGATCGGCAAGCTAATGAAGAAGGGCGCGTTCCACGCTGGCGTGTTTGAAACTGCTGACTGCCAGAAGACCTATGAAACACTTTCGGCGAAAGGCGTGCAGTTCGCCTCGCCTCCGAAAGACCAATTCTATGGCATCGAAGCCGTGTTCCAGGATAACTCCGGCAATTGGTTCAGCCTGACTCAGCGAAAGGAACATTGACCCATGGACGCGGCGACACTCCGGGCCTGGTGGTGGACCCGGCAGGGGCTGGATGGACGGCTGCAAGGCAAACCGCCTGAAGAAGTGCTGGAGCAGACAGGATGGGCCCGATCGGTCGGCGGGGCCGGTCCCTATTTAACCTTGTTTGCACGCGCTGGCACAACCAGGGAAGAGACGGATGCGTCCGTAGCCAGCCTCCGCATTTACGAGTTGCCCAGCGCGAGGGGCTGCACCTATGTGCTTCCAGCTTCGGATTTCGCGCTTGGCCTGAAAGTAGGCCAGAACCTCGGCGACGAAATGAAGACCGTGCGAAAGGTCGGCGTCACCGATGCCGAGATCAAGAAGCTCTGTGTCGTGATTGTCAGACTTCTGGAGAAAGGTCCGCTTAATACGGATGAGCTGCGTCAAGCTGCCGGTTCGGCGGCGCGCAATTTGGGAGCGGAAGGAGCCAGGAAAGGAGTCACCACCACGCTTCCGGTCGCGTTAGGAAAACTGCAATCGGCGGGCGAGATCCGCCGTGTCCCGATCAACGGTCGGCTCGATCAGCAGCGTTACCGCTACGCTCTGTGGCGGCCCAATCCGCTTGCGGGGTTCAAGCTTTCGACGGAAGAGGCGTACGCTGAACTGGCGCGCCGGTTCTTCCGCTGGATCGGACCCGCTACCGTGGCGGAATTTCAATGGTTCTCCGCGTTGGGCGTGAAGGCGGCCAAGGCTGCGGTCGAGCCGCTGAAACTAACCCCGCTCGAATCCGGAGATGAGCGGATGATGCTGGCGGAAGATCGCGAAAACTTGATGGCGTTTAAGCCACCAAAGGATCTTCAGTATGCGTTGGTGAGCGGCCTGGACGCGATTTTTCTCCTGCGCAGGGACTTGAATGCGCACGTCGATCCGGCAGACTGGAAGCGTAGCGTCTTTGTCGAGAAGGATTCCCAGGAGTTAGGCAGTTTGAAGGACTTGCCCAGTCACGCGATCCTCGACCGCGGGCGCGTGATCGGGTTGTGGGAATTCGATCCGCGGACCAACAAAATAGTGTGGATCTGTTTCGTGAAGAAAACCAAGCCGCTTGAGCAAACGGTTCTCCGCATGGAGGAGTACGTCCAGTCGCAGTTGGGCGACGCACGCTCGTTTAGCCTGGACAGTCCAAAGAGCCGCATACCCAGACTCGAAGCCCTGCGGTAACCTCGGAAACCAGTGAGTGGGGTGGGCTTCAGCCCGCCTTCCTGAAGCGCAGTCTGAAGGACCGCGCCACTCAGAATCAACCGCTTAGCCCTGGGTTTCCGGAGAGCCCGAGGCTTTAGCCCGAGGCCTTCCTGCCCGTGTTGGCTTGAGACGGAGAGCGTCAAAGTGCAAGACAGACAAGAATGCGCTTGCGCACGTGCCGTGCTGTGTTACCGCCGGAAATGATACGTGAATGAGGCCGTAACATACGATCGCAGCGGAAAGCCCGTAACCCGCTCGAAGGGATCGCCCTCGCCTGGCAATGCCAAGCTTTCAAGAGTCTGGCCTCCGTACCCGCTCGCGATAAATAGATTCATTCCGATATCGAATCCCTTGCTTACGAATGGGCGGACGATCGCCCCGCGGAATTCGCGGACTGGCGCAGAATGGAACCCGTCACCCAACGGCTTGATACCAACATGCTCGTACTCGCCGCGTGCGACCAGATGAAACGGCAGCTTATCAAGCGTACCCAGCACATCCCAAATCAGCCGCGGAGCTTCAGGCGTCGGCTCACCAGTGATGCGATCCCGGGCGTCCGCTCGCGCGAACAGACCCTGCAGAAAACCGTGTGAGAAGTTATGCCGCGCTGTTACCGTAAGCGACTTCAGCAAACCCGGCCCTTCGTCTTGCTGCAGGCCGGTGTCGTTCGAGATACGGGCGAGTTGCTGCGCCGTGGTCACATGCGCGAGGGTGACTCGGAACTCCGTTTGCGCGATGGTCTTGCTCACTACGAGTGGTAAGCGCGAGCCTTGCTTACCACCGTTCCGCCGAACACTGCAGTGGTGCCGATGCGCGGATCGTTGATGTGAAACGCCTGGCCGTAGCTCAGAGAAACAGCCGGCAGGAAAGAGATAGATTCAGGCGGCAGCAGCGAGATCGTGCCCTTCGGAGAATTGACAGTGGCGCGCCGGGCGAACGAGAACTCCGGCCTGTATAGATCGCGGTTGTCGAAGCTCACTTCATCGCGCCGGTAACCCAGGTTGTAATGCAGCACGCGCAGCAGCGTTCCGTCCACGGCCATATAAGGGCTGTAGAAGTTGAGAGTGATGTTGTTGCCGGTGACGGGATCGAAAGTTCCCGCGTCGTTCACATGATCCAGGTCCAGGGCTCTAGGAGCTTCGCGCCGGAGATCGACGCCTGCCATAAGAGAAAAAGCCTTGCTGTATTGCTCCGCGTAGAGTACATCCTCCGAGTTCACGTTAACGTGTAGTACTGGTAGAAGCCCGAAAACTGTAGCTGGCGGCGCGCCGTGAGATGCCAGACGTCATTCAGGATGAGCGCTCCGTTCGACGTCTCTTCCTTTTGCCGTGAGTCATAAGTGTCGTCCGGAACGTCAGTATGGATTGGGATCAAGCCCGGCTGGAACGCGAAGCCGTAGTATCCGATGCCGTACACCGTCAAGTCGTGCTTGCCGAACTTGAAGACTTTCGAAACATTCCCTTTGTACTGTTTGCGATGTTCCAGGCGTTTGAGATAACCGTTCCCATAGCCGATCTCCAGCCCCAGCCACATTTTGTTTTCCGGATTCCTGGGACTCCAGCCCGTTACCAGGTTCAGGTCCCTAGAGTCGGCAGTCAGGCGCGCCAAAGGCTCGAGGCGATCGCGCAAACCGAAGATGATGGCGGAGTTCACGGAGTTGTTGCCTTCGCGTACATTGAACGCGCCGCCATCGGTCTGGACACTTTCGATAGCGATTGGGATAATCACGTTCGGGTCGGCGTATCCGTTTCCATGAGCGTTGGCAGGCAGATTGTTCTGAAACAGAAAGCCGCCGATCTGAAAGAACATCGCGATTGGTTCGCCATGATCGCCTGCTACGCCAGGCACAAAATACTGCGGAGGCTTTACACCGCCGGCTGGCGATTCCACCGGCATGCCCGGAATTGAAATCGGCATACCCGGGCGGCCAGGATTCGCATCGAGAGTTTCGTCGCGAATCATGATCCGTTGTGCCGGATCCGGCGCGAAGAGGCCCACGTCCGACACGTCCGCGGAGACGGTGATCGACTGGTTCTGTGAAGCGATGGCCGAAAACTGAAGGTTCTCGGTCTGCGTGTCTGCCACGGAAAGCTGAATCGTTCGAGTCAGGCTCGGGAATCCCGCCGATTCCGCGGTGAGCCGGTATTCGCCGGGATCGATAGCTCCGAACGACAATCGGCCTTGCTCGCTGACAGCCCCGCTCAAGGATGACGCCGCCGAAGCGGGGAACGCCAAGCCGCAGAACCCGAGCCATAGTGCTACGATTCGCATAAACGTATTACGGTGATCATATCCGATTGGATGCCAGTTTTGCAATACCTTTATAATTCGAGCAAACGTGGGGCAGGCGGTCGTCTTTTGCCGCCTGCCAGGGCGACCCGGTTTTCGGGTCGCCTGTCGCTTGGCCGCAACGTCATATCGCCGGTCTGTGGGTCGCCAGCACATTGCTGACAGACAGCAAGGTTATTCGTGCGAATGCCGATGCGGGTGAGAGTGGAATTCGCCAGTCGCGTGCCGGTGGTGGTGCGCGTGAATCAGATTCGTATGTTCCAGCAATGCCGTGTCCGCCAGAATGTCAGCCGGAGCCCCTTGCGCCGCCACAAGGCCCTCACGCAGCACGTAACAGCGGTCCGCGATGAATTCGACACTGTCCAGATCGTGGGTCGCCGTCACTACGGTTTTCAATCCGCCGCTCCAACCAGCCAGGAAATCGATGATCTGGCCCTGGCTCTTAGGATCGAGCGCCGCGGTCGGCTCATCCAGAAGCAGCACCTCTGGATCAAGCACCAGAACCGAGGCTAACGCCACTCGCTTTTTCTCGCCGCCGGAAAGCCGATGAGGCGGACGGTCCTTCAAGTGGCTGATCTCGAGACTGGCCAGCGACTCGGCGACGCGGTCCCGAATCTCCTGCTTCTGCCAACGGAGTTGAAGAGGCCCAAAGGCTACTTCATCAAACACGGTCGGATTGAAGAGCTGGACATCCGGGTTCTGAAAAACCAGCCCGACGCGCCGGCGGAACTGGAATGCAAACGTGTCGTCCTGCAGTTGATCCTCGGTGAGTTCCGTGCCGAAGAATCGAACGGCGCCGCGCTCGGCGAAGTAGAGCGCGTCGAGCAGACGCAGCAGCGTCGATTTACCCGACCCGTTGGCGCCAAGCAGCGCGACGCGCTCGCCCGGATCCACCCGCATCGAGAGGCCGTTAAGCGCGATCTGGTGCTGATAGCGGTACACCGCGCTGTCAACTTCAAACAGCGGACCGGATTCCATTTATCTTCCAAGCCACAGCGTGGTGAGGCTCGCAGTCAGAAGCACCGCCAGCGCTGTCCAATCGGCGGCACGCATTCGGAAATCGTTCAGCAGATAAACTTCGCCCCGGAATCCGCGTGATTGCATCGCCAGGTAGACTTCGCCGCTCAGTTGGAAAGTCTTGCTCAACAGCACCCCCGCGCTGTTAACTGCAACCTTGCGCCGCTCTCCGGCCGGCAGCCGCGCCAACGTCCGGCTCCGCCTCGATTCGAACATGTCATGAGCGGTGCGCAGCAAGACGAAGATGTAGCGGTAAGTCATCCCGAGAATCACGACCAGGAGCACCGGAACACCGAAAGTCCGCAGCGACTTCAATACCTGCATCCATGGCGTTGTGAGGACTAGCAACAAGGACAATGTAGCCGTCGTTTCGGCCCGCGCGAGCAAGAAGGACGCGCTCGTTACGCCCTGCGATGTGATTGTCCAGTGCAGCACGGGGAGCTGATAGAGCGCCTGCCCGGGCGTGAGAAAAATTGCAGGAAGCGCGATAATTCCTGTAAAGAGGAGTACAGCGATCCAAACCCGGCTGGCGAGAGTACGGATCGGTATCCGGGACGCAACGGCGATCGCCAATCCCAAGCCGAACAACGCGCCGACGACGGCGAGGCGATGCACCGCAACAACGCCGATCACGAGCGCTGCCAAGCCCACCACTTTCACACGCGGGTCGATCTGCTGAGCGAGACCTGGGGCTTTGGCCAGTTCCTCCGCCGAAAGCGTGTATTCAATATGGTCCAAAAAGCGTTGCGCGTGGGACACGCTTGCGTGCCTAAACCGCATGCTTCAGCTTGTCCCACTACGGCTCGCGAGTGACACCAAGGCGCATACCAGAACTACGAGACCCACTCCGGCCATAGATGACAGGACATACCCGAAAGATGGGCTGCGCACAATTGCCGGCGCGTAAGCAGGAAACGGCGCGGTCCAAATCGATGACAGGCGTTGCAAGCCGCTTGGCGCCCGCTCCGGCGGAGGCTGATTGCCGGAAGCCGCGGCCATTGAGTGGCGCGTGGCCGCATCGGAGAAATCGCGGGCGCTCCATTCTCCCCAAGCTGTGCCCACCGCCAGAATACCGAGCGGCGTCAGGATCAAGAGCGTCGCCAGTGCAAACCAGAGCCTTCGCATGGTGCGCTGGCTCTGGGACACGAGTGCGCCGTCATTCACTCCCGGCGCGGTCCTCTGGAGCAGCGCTGGATCGGTTCTCTGCAAATAAGCGACGACGCCAGCCGTGACCACCAGTTCAGCCAACCCGGCGATGGTCAGATGTCCAATCATCATCGCTGGAATGGCGATGTGCAAAGGGTACGGCGCGTACAACGGCGCTCCGGATGCGTCTCGAAACAGCAGCGGCTGAATCCCGAATTCGATTGCGGCGCAGAGTGCGGCGACATTGATACCCGAGTAGCCCGCCACAGCGGCAGCGACCACTCGGCGCGTTGACGCGAGGGCGCTGCGGCCGGCAATCAGCCGGTAAACACCATACGTTACGAGCGACCCGGCAACGGCCATGTTGAAACAGTTCGCTCCCAGAGCCGTGATGCCGCCATCACCGAAGAAAAGCGCCTGAATCAGCAGCGCGATGGAGATCGAGAGAATCGCAGCCCACGGACCCAAAACAATTGTGGCGATGCCCACGCCCACGGCATGACCCGTGGTGCCGCCAGGCAACGGAAAATTAAACATCATCACCACGAAGGAGAAGGCCGAAAACAGTGACAGCAGTGGAACGAATCTGGTGTGCAGTAGCCGCTTGACGCGCCTCAGCGCCACATACCAGAAGGGCGCCGCGCCGGCATACAGCGCGGCGCACGTGGCGGGGCTCAGGTATCCATCGGGAATGTGCATCGGGCAGGAGGCTAGGCCATCTCTCACCGTAGCACGTTCAGAATAAAATGATGTTCCGCTGAAACGTGCGTCACAGCTTATAACAGCAAGCGAATGAGCAGGAGACTTACGATGCAGAGAATCACGCTCGCGGCGGCCCCGGTCAGCACCGCGGTGCCACCCACTCTGGCCAGGAATCTGACATTCACCTCCAGGCCCATGGCCGCCATCGAAAGCGTCAGCAACATTTCGCCCAGGTTCACCAGCAGTTCCGACAGAGGAGTCGCGCCGAATCGGAATTGCAGAACCGGCAACAGGCTGAGTGTATTGAGCAACGACAAGGCGAGAAAGCCGTAAACAAAGGCCGGTACCAACCGGGTGTAATGAATCGCCATTCTGGGCCCGCGCCGTCTCGCATAAAGAAAGCCCAGGACAAACAGGAACGGGGCAAGTAGAGTGACTCGCACTAGTTTGACAAGCGTGGCAAGCGCCCCCGCCTGGGCACTATATGCGAATGCCGCGGCGACCACCTGGGGCACCGCGTGAATCGATGTGCCGGCCCAGACACCGAACGCGTCGTCTTTCATATGCAGCAGCCCGCCGATGGCCGGCAGCAGAAACATCAGGCCCAGGCCGAGGATGTTCACGGTGCCGATCGAGAGCATGAGGTCCTGGTCTTCCGCCTCGATCAAGGGCGCAACCGCCACGATCGCGCTGGTTCCGCAAATCGCTGTGCCGGCCCCAATCAAAAGTGAGGTGCGCGGCCAGACGCCCAACAGTTTTCCGAACCAGATGGCAGCGCCCATCGAAAGGCCAATGCACAGCAGCGTGATCACCAGGGCGGTTGAGCCCACCGAGGCGATACGCACCAGATTTAAGCCCGCGCCCGTGAGCACGATCGTGATTGGTATTACCCTGCGGGCCAGCTTTTTCGCGCTCTCAATCGCTGCAGGTGGAAGAGTAAACAGGTTACGAACCAGCACGCCTCCCACGATGGCAACGATGGCCGCGCTGACTGGATAGCGTACGGCGGATCCCGTGCTCACTCGAAATGGCGGGAAAGGAAGGTAGTGGATTGCATAAGCGATGGCGGCAACCAGCGCGGCGAGAAACGTGCCGGACCAGGAGAGGGTTTTCGATGGCGGCGCCACAGCCCCGGGGAGCTTTTGAATGCCCTCCATCGAGTCGAGCGAGAGCAGAGCTTCATCGCTGATATAGCCGTACGACGCGGTTTGCTGCAGCGTTCCCCCGGAAAGCGTTACGGAAAGTAGTCAGTATAACGTGGGCAGGCCAGACGACAATGGCGGCGGGTCTGTTAGCTGCCGCGATGGCCGTCCCGCGGAGCTCTGTAGTTCTCCTTTTCTTTGGCGCGCAAATCGTGTACTCTGGCAAAGAAAAGGCGAATATGAATTTAGCACTGGATCTCGAAATAGCGCCGCGTGGCGACGTGGCGGCAGCGGTTGCGCGCTTCGAGCAATGGATGGCCGTTCCGGAGTCGCCGATCCGGGCGATCCGCCATCAAGCGGCGCGAACCGGCGAGTTCGCGGATATTCCCAGTGATCTCGTACCGGCTCTCAAGCAAAGCCTTTTAGCGCGCGCAATCCCGCGCTTGTATAGCCATCAGGCCGACGCCTTTCGCGCCGTCATGGAAGGCCGCAATGTGGTTATCGTCACGCCCACGGCGAGCGGCAAAACGCTGTGCTACAACCTGCCTGTCCTGCAGTGCGCGTTGCAAGACCCAGGCGCGCGCGCCTTGTATCTGTTTCCGGCCAAAGCGCTGGCCGAGGATCAGCTTACGAGTTTCAATCCGCGGTGAATGCGCTCGGTTCCAATGACTGCGGCAACGTCCGCGCCTTCACTTACGATGGCGACACTCCGCAGGATGCCCGCAAAGCCATTCGCGAGCGCGCCAACGTCGTTCTGACGAACCCGGATATGCTGCATAGCGGCATTCTGCCGCACCACACGAAATGGGCGAAATGTTTCGAGAACCTTCGATATGTCGTTATCGATGAGCTGCACTACTATCGCGGCGTGTACGGCAGCCATCTCGCCAACCTGCTGCGGCGCCTGAAGCGGATCTGCGAGTTTTATGGTTCAACGCCGCAATTCATTTGTTGCTCGGCCACGATCGCCAATCCGAAAGAGCTGGCCGAAGCGCTTACCGAAGCGCCATTTGAGCTGATTGAGCGGAATGGGGCGCCAAGCGGCGAGAAGTACATGGTTTTCTACAATCCGCCGGTGGTGAACCGGCAGCTTGGAATCCGCCGCGGCTACTTGCAGGAAACCCGGCGTATTGCGAGCGAGTTTATCGAGCACCGACAGCAGACCCTGGTCTTCGCGAATAACCGGCTCGCCATGGAGTTATTGTTGACCTACCTGCGGAATGCCTGTGAACGCGGGCCGTTGCCGGAAAGCGCGATCCGCGGGTATCGAGGCGGTTACCTGCCGCGTGAGCGCCGGGAAATCGAGCGCAAATTGCGCGCCGGAGAAATTCGCGCCGTGGTCGCCACCAATGCGCTCGAGCTTGGGATCGACATCGGATCTCTCGATGCCGTGGTGATGGCCGGTTATCCCGGGTCGATCGCTTCTACATGGCAACGCGCGGGGCGCGCCGGCCGCCGGCAAACCGCCTCGCTTGCCGTTTTGGTCGCATCCAGCGCGCCCCTGGACCAATATGTTGTGGAACATCCCGACTACTTCTTCGATCGCTCGCCGGAGCACGCGCACATCAATCCCGACAACATCGAGATTCTCATCGACCACCTGAAATGCGCGGCTTTCGAGCTGCCCATTCGAGATGGCGAGCGGTTTGGAATTCACGACACCGGCCCGTTGTGCCAGTTCCTGGCAGAGCATATGCGTCTGTTACATCATTCGGCGGGCTGCTGGCATTGGACGTCAGACACCTATCCCGCCGATGCGGTCAGCCTGCGCGCGGTGACCAGCGACAACTTCGTCGTAGTGGACATTACAAATGCGCACAACATCATTGCCGAGGTCTCGTTTCCGGCGGCGCTGACTACTTTATATGAGAAGGCAATCTATCTTCATGAGGCCCGCCAGTTTCAGGTGGAGAAGTTCGATTATGACGGACGAAAGGCCTACGTTCGCAGTGTGGATAGCGACTATTTCACCAATGCCATCGATTACACGCAGGTCAAGCAGCTCGATCGATTCGAGTCGACCGGTGTGAATGGCGCTTGGGCGGCGCACGGCGAAGTGCGCGTGAACCGGCAGGTGACCGGTTTCAAGAAGGTGAAATTTTACACGCTCGAAAATGTCGGGGCGGGGAACTTGTCCATGCCGGAACAGGAGATGCAAACTACGGCATTCTGGCTGCATTTCCCCGAAGCGTTTCTGGCGCGCTTCCCGGATCTATCGCCTACGGAGAAGCAGAACGGAATCACGGGCCTGGGCAATGTGTTACGAACCTCGGGCGCGCTGCTTCTGATGTGCGATCCTCGCGATTTGGGCCTGGCGCTAACCGAGGACAGCGCCCAAGGTGTCTCTCGCTTTGAGCCGGATCTCTTTCTGTACGATGCGTACCCGGGCGGCATCGGGTTAAGCGCGCCGTTGTTTAAGTTAAGAGAGAAGCTACTCGCCGGTGCGATGGATATGATCCGCTCGTGCGCCTGTGAGGGCGGCTGTCCGGCATGCGTGGGTCCGATCGGAGAGATTGGCGAACGTGGAAAGGACGCCGCGTTACGGATCTTAAGCGAGCTAAATCGGGCGTACATCTGATGCTCAAACCGCCATCTGACGATCGAAATCGAAACCGCGGGGCTCGACGATTCGCATTTTCTGCTTTTGCTTGGCTTGGTACATGCGCCGGTCGGCATCGCTCAGTAGCTGTTCCGCTTCAGTTCCGTCTTCAGGGTACATGGACGCGCCGATGCTCAAGGATAAGGTGTCAACGCCGCAGACTTCCTGCCCCGCTTCCTGCGTTTTGTGGTTCAGCCGCTGCATCGTGGACTTCGCCTGGTCGAGCCGGAGTCCTGGAAGCACGAGCACGAACTCATCTCCGCCCATTCTGGCGACATAGTCGTATTCGCGGCAGCAATCTTTGATCTTGTCCGCGACGGCCTTGAGCAAGCGGTTGCCCTCCAGGTGGCCAAACTGATCGTTCACTGCCTTGAAACCGTTTAAATCACAGACCAGCACTACTACCGGCGAGGCCGTCCGGCGGCATCTGGCAAGCTCGCCATCGAGATGCAGGAAGAGCGATCGCGCATTGGGCAGACCCGTCATGTAATCGGTGGACGCGGAGCTCTCGGCCTGTGCAAACTTCAGCGCGTTCTCGATCGAATGGCCCACTTTAGGCGCAATCCCCATCAGAATACGCTGATGATCGCGCGTAAACGCCTCACGGCCGCTGTGGTATAGAGTGAGCACGGAAACCACGCCGCTCAATCCAGTGAGCGGGATGGACAGCGCCGATCGCATGCTTGTGAACTTGGTCTCGTCATTCAGATAGCCCGGTTCGACAGCCGGGTTGCCGTTGAGGATCGGTTTACGGTTTTCCGCCACCCAGCCGGACAATCCCTGGCCGAGCGGGATTTCGAGCGCGGAGAACAGGCGAAGATTTTCACCACTCACGTATTCGGCTTTCAGCACCGCGTTGCGAAGGACATAAATGGCAAGCGAATCGTACGGGATAATGCGCTTCAATCTGATGGCCAACAGCGACAAAGTTTCGTTCAGACTCAGGGAGCTTCCGATTTCCTGTGCCAGTTCAAACACATCCTGAACCTCCTGGCGCGCCGCCGCAATATGCGACAAACAATCACCTGTCTTGTCCGCGGGCGTTACATCCGCCACACTGCCAAGGGGCTTCTGATTGGTTTTCGGCTGGCGCCCGGAATCGACTCCGAAATTGATCAGGGCTTGTGCTGTTTGAGGCGCTTGATTACCAGCAAGCATTTCCATTTCGGCGAACCGCCGCTCCAGGATCTTCACCACCCTCGGGTCGAAACTTGTTCCGGCTTCCGCGACTACTTGCCGCAGGGCTGTTTCGAGTGGCATCGCAGGCCTGTGCTGCCGGTCTGAGGCACGCGCGTCAAGGCTGTCTACGGCAGACAGTATCCTGGCGCCAATTGGAATTTCTTCTCCCTTCAGGCCGTCCGGATATCCGCTTCCGTTCCATTTCTCGTGATGCGAGCGGACGATCGGGGTTACCGGATATGGAAAGCGAACCGCCTCCAGAATTTCAGCGCCGATGACCGGGTGGATCTTTATCTTCTCGAACTCCTCCCGCGTCAGCTTGCCCGGCTTTGAAACGATGTGCTCGGGGACCGCAAGCTTGCCGATATCATGCAGCACCGCCGCGGCGCTCAAGGCATCTAATTCCGGCTTGCTCAAGCCCAGTTCTTTTCCGATCTCAATCGCAAATACGTGCACGCGCCGCGGATTGCCCCGGGCCGTATGGTCCTTTGCTTCAATCGCGGCGGCAAGCGCCTGTATGGTTCGCAGATGTAAGGCGGCCATTTCTTCGGCCTGCTTCTTCTCATCCAACGCCCGGTAGATGTGCCGCGAGTACGACCAGTGCGCCAGGTAAAGCAGCGGCGTGGCCAGTAGAGCTTCCTGCCATCCTATGGCTCGGCTTACCCAACTGACAACCCATGCGATCGCCGCGTACGCCAGATACTGAGGCAAGGACCAGAAGTAGCAATCTTTCCAAAAGAGGCGTAGCGATCTGCCATCCCGCAGAGCAACAACAGCCGCAACCGGAAAGGTGTTCATGACAAACAACACGGCCGCCGCGCTAGCCAGCAGCAAGGGCACATCTACCTGCGCGCGCCGTAGAACCTCGGAGTGGTACGAAAAATAGCTGGTCGCGGCAGCAAGCGCCATGTTGGACACGTTGAACAGAAGTTGGCGTACTGTACGCGACTCGCTGGTGTGCCAGAACCATTGGCTCAGAGTCGCCGTACAGGCCAGAAACACGGTCTCCGGCAGGCTCCATTCGAGGATGCCGAAGAAAACGAACACGATGAAAAGCGGAATCGTGGCCGCAGGCCCCGGTAGACCGATTTTTATGCGCGATGCGCCGATCGCCAACGCCAAATAACAGAAGTACCGTAGCGGATGGGCCGAGGTCCAACGGAGCATTTCGACCGCCAGCATGTAACACCCGGCTACAATCACGAACTCCAGGTACAGCCTGGCTCGCCAGTTTATGTCTTTTGTAGATGGGGCCATGATTATTGTATTCCCATTAATGTGCCGGCTGGTTTGGCGTATACCGTTCCGGCTCTCCCATCACGCCTGTTTGATTCAGGAGGACAATGTCCACTCTTCGATTCCTGGCCCGTCCTACGTCCGTCTGATTGCTTGCGGCCGGCACGGTTTCGGCATATCCGGCAATCGAAATCCTATCCCGCGAAACGCCGAAGCGGGATGCCAGCAACTCCAGTAACGCGATACTCCTGGCCGCGGAAAGCTCCCAGTTACTCCGAAACCGGGAATTGTGGATCGGAATCGCGTCCGTGTGTCCTTCGAGCCGCGCCGGATTGGGGATGCGCTGCATCGCGGACGCCACTTTCTGGATGCTCGAGTAAGTGTCCGGCGCGATCTCGTCGCCACCGGACGGGAAGAAGGCCGCCTGTTGAAAGCTGATTGTGAGGCCTCTCGGCTGCATGCTCACCTCAATGCGCCCGTCTTTGATCTCTTGATCGAGCTCCTTTCTCAGAATCTTGAGGGAAGGCAATAGCTCCACAACTTTTTCGGGTTTGGAAACCTTGTCCGCGCCGCCCGGTCCCTTCATCTGGGCGTTGCCCTGTCCTTTGTCGCTGACGGTTCCGCCGAGCACGCTGGCGACTGCCGCCGAGAACGACTGGCCCTCCAGAGCCTTGTTTACGGAGTCTGAAACCTGCTGTGCCTTGGAACGGTCGGTCTGCGATGTCGCAAACATCACGACAAAAAACGCAAACAGTAAGGTGATGAAGTCCGCATACGAGACCAGCCAACGCTCATGATTTTCTGCGGCCTCCTGTCTGTGCTTTCTCGCCATCGTCAATTTCCCACAGCTAAGGGCTTGGCTGCTCCAGGCACAGATCGCCGCGCCGCCTCTGCCTTGGCTGGCGCCTTTGCTCCCACCTGAAAAGCTTCCAGTTTGCTGCGAATCAATTTCGGGTTTAGCCCTTCGATAATCCCGATCACGCCTTCGAGCATCAGTTGCCGGAGCTCCATCTGTTGCTGAACACGCGCCTTGATCTTGTTCGCCGCCGGAATCAGCAGCACATTCGCCACGCCCACGCCATATACCGTCGCGACAAAGGCTACGGCAATCCCATGTCCCACTTCGTCGATATTGGCCAGGTTCTTCATTACCTGAATCAATCCCATCACCGCGCCGATGATCCCGATGGTTGGAGCATAACCGCCCGCGCACTCAAATACTTTGGCCTCGGCATGAGCATGGCTCTCCTGGACCTCGATTTCGAGCTCCAGCATGCACCGCAGCTCCTGCATATCCGTTCCATCTACGGCCAGCCCCATGGCTTTCCGCAAGAACGGGTGGGCAATCGCTTCGGCGTCCTGCTCGAGCGACACCAGCCCGCTTTTTCGGGCCTTGGTGGCATACCCGATGATCTCCTCAATAATGGACTCGGGACCTTCCGCGGAGTACAGGAAAACTTCCCGGAGCCGTTTCAAGGCCCCAAGCAGTACTTGCGGCGGCGTGTTAATCATCACCGCGCCGAATGTTCCGCCCAGAACGATGATTGCCGCGGTGATCTGAGCGACGTCCCGGATCTTTCCGCCCTCGAGCAGAAGCCCGCCCACAATCCCGCCGACCGCGAGGACGATGCCGCCGATCGTCGCGAAATCCGGCTTCCCGGACTTTTTGCCAGTGGCCGCCATGCGTTCAGCGCCGCTCGCCGCCGCGAGCCACAAGCTCCGGCAAGCTTGAAATGGAGCGCCGGAAGTCAATCACCCGCGAGATCACCTCATCGGGTGATTCAAGCACCATGAACTTTTGCCCGTTCGTCAAGCTGACAACTGTGTCCGGTGTGACTTCCACGTGTTCAATCAAATCCGAATTGAGGACCAGCGGCACGTGGTTGATGCGCGTGACGCGTATCATGAAGTTCCCGCCGAGCGTCCCTCCGCCCGTGTTCCGTTCAGCATCCTTTTAGGCCACAGTGAGTTAATCGGCATTCGCAAGCAGAACTTGAGGCTGGAGGAGCGAATGTTGACGGCGACCTTGGGTTGCCTGGGCAGGCGAACCCGCGTGCCCCACTCTGGGGATTTTTCAAAACGAACCCAAATTCGGTGGGGTCGAAAGGTTTGTCTTGCATTTTGTGGAGCTTGCCGACCTCGGCGGTGTCGGAATTGCGCGCTCCCGGCCTGTTTGCGGCGGTCCTGAAGATGGCTTGGAAGCAGCGGGAGAGGCGCTGCCCATGGCGGCTGGGACTTCGTTTCTCCAGCATTTTGCCGGAGAGCTGGCGCGCGGCGGTTGAAGCCGAGTGAGTCTCAAGGTTGCCAGTTTCAATTTCCGCTGCCTCCCCGAAATTCTGGCTGGTGAGGCCATGGCGATAGGCGTTCATGGAGGAGCGCTGTTTGCCCTCGGGGGTTGCGCGGCCCGGTGGAGCAGAACGCGTTCTGGCGGCTGGCGGCCCGCTTGAGTTTCGAGATTGACATAGAGACCTCCGGGAATAATTTGTGGGTGTCAACACCCAGGACTATTGGAGCATGGGGGTGCGGCGAAGCGTGCGTTGGGTTTTGGTAAGTAGATTGGATTGTATGAAATAGAAACCGAAAATAGTTGTGATCGTTAACCGGCCAATCGTCGGGAGCGGGTTCCCGGAGGAGATCTTGTTCTTTTTCAGGCGGATCTGATATGAAGGTGCGAAGGCTTGGACCGAGCAATCCTGGGCGGGTGACTCGGGCC
>JBPCOQ010000128.1:0-124669 GCA_051000095.1 Bryobacteraceae bacterium
ACTCTCGAAAACCCTCCCGTGGTGCGAGGTAGAGTGGAGCAGGCCGTTGGCCTGCCGAGCAGGCGAAACCGCCT
The DNA here is from genome assembly GCA_051000095.1 of Bryobacteraceae bacterium. Classification (GTDB taxonomy): domain Bacteria; phylum Acidobacteriota; class Terriglobia; order Bryobacterales; family Bryobacteraceae; genus JBBSHP01. Next base: position 75 of record JBPCOQ010000128.1, read on the forward strand.
ACTCCACTCACTGCTTTTCATCGCCTTTGGTGGGCGATCCCGCGCCCATAAAAACAGGCAGGAAAGCGCTTGCGCACGTGCCGTGCCTGTGTCACCTAGCGGCGGGCGCTGGCTGCGGCTACCGGTTTTGCGGCTTCGGGCTCGGCGGGTTCCGGCGCGGTTTTAATCAGCCCCAACGCCTTGCGGACATTGATGTCCACGTCCCGCCGTATGTCCGGATTCTGCTTCAGGAACTGGCGCGCGTTCTCACGGCCCTGGCCAATCCGCTCACCTTTGTAGCTGTACCAGGAGCCACTCTTCTCGATAATGTTCTGGGCCGCGCCAAGGTCGATCAGATCGCCTTCCCGCGAGATCCCCTCGCCGTAGATGATGTCAAACTCGGCTTCCCGGAACGGCGCGGCAATCTTGTTTTTCACGATCTTGACTTTGGTGCGGTTGCCGGTAACGACATCGCCGTCTTTGATCGCGGCGATGCGCCGGATGTCCGCCCGGATGGAAGAATAGAACTTCAACGCCCGCCCGCCGGTAGTGGTTTCAGGATTGCCGAACATTACGCCGATCTTCTCGCGAATCTGGTTGATGAAGATCAGGCAGGTATTCGATTTCGAGATGTTGCCGGTGAGCTTGCGCATGGCCTGGGACATCAGGCGCGCTTGCACGCCCATGTGGCTATCGCCCATTTCACCGTCCAGCTCAGCTTTGGGGACCAGGGCGGCTACCGAGTCGACGATCAGGACGTCCACGGAATTCGAGCTGATTAACGCGCTGGTAATTTCGAGGGCCTGCTCGGCGTAGTCCGGTTGCGAGACGAGCAGGTTGTCCACATCCACACCGAGCTGTTTTGCATACGCGGGATCGAGTGCATGCTCGACGTCGATAAATGCCGCCATGCCCCCGGCCTTCTGCGCTTCCGCGACTACCTGGAGCGCGACCGTGGTTTTTCCGGACGACTCAGGACCAAAGATTTCGGTGACGCGGCCGCGCGGGAATCCACCGGCCCCGAGCGCGTAGTCGAGTGAAATCGATCCCGACGAAATCACAGAGACGGGAACGATGGCGTCTTTCGATCCCAGGCGCAGGATCGAGCCTTTCCCAAACTGCTTTTCAATCTGGCTCAGCGTTACGCCGAGCGCCCGGCTGCGTTCTTTTTCATCCACTCTGGTTTGTTGTCCTTAGGAGAACTTCGGGGGAACCCCAATTATACCCAGGATTAGAAGTTCAGGCGGAAAACAAACTCCAGGACGCGGCCGCCCGGATCTACGGTACCCGCAGTGTCGCGATAGGCCAAGGTGGTCTGGCCGAACGAGCTGCTGATGGTCGAGCCGTTGGTAGCTCCGTTGTTCGGCAAAAAGTTCGTGAGATTCGGCAGGTTCAAAGCCTGGGCCCGGAATTCGAAATTCACGCGCTCGGTGATCTTAGTCTGCTTGATCAAGCTGAAGTCGAAGTGCCGCTGCCATGGCAGGTAGAAATAAGCTCGAAAGCCCACCGTGCCCGGGGCTGCTGGACCGATGTACTTGGCGGTGGGATCCACTTGGGTCTGCGACAGGCCGCCCACGTTGAAAGCCGCTTTCGTGTTGAAGATCACGCTGTCCGGTAGATAAGTGACTTGACCCTTTCCGGTAACATCGGTGCTCTTGTAATTCCCGATCATGTTCTGCAAGTCCGCGGCGGTCATGTTATGAAGGATGACGCCGTTGGAATACTGATTGAAACTGCCGTAACCAGTGGAACCGGTCGCCGGGTTTATGAAGAAGGGAGTCCCAGATTGAAGGCGGACATTCCCAGCGAGCTGCCAGCCCTCCATGAGCTTTCTCGCAAAGCCGTTTTGCACGTTGCCCAAAAAATATCGGCGCGGGCCGAAAGGCAGGTCCCAGATGCCGTTGATTTTCACTGCATGACGGATATCGAAGGACGAAGGCAGCCGGTCAAGTCCAAAATTCCGCAGCGTGGTGGGCTGTAAGTTGTCGATGGAACTATTGGTCGATCCGTTCGCGAGGGATTTCGCCCACACGTAGCTGCCCTGCATCAGAAAACCTTTGCTGAGGCGGCGGCGCAACTCAACTTCACCCGCATCGAAAAAGGAGCTGCCCCCGTTATCCAGCAGAAACGAACCGCCGCTGCCCACCGTGGGATTCACCTGAAAGAAGTTCGCCGGAATAGCGGGGTTCGCCTTCTGCAGGTTGGCCAAGCGAGTGGCGTTGGTCGCAATGGCAAACGCCAGACCACCCGGCTGGCCGAAGGTCAAGTTATTCGCAACGTTGGCATCGGTGGTGTTGCCGTAAGCGTTATTGATAATGCCCAAATTTTGCTGACCGGGCAAGCCCTGATTGCCCCAGTTGTTCGAAGCCGGGTTGGTTTGGCGAGCGATGCGCAGATTGTTGGCCGCGACGTTAAATTCAGTCAGAAAGCCGTTCTCAATAATATTGACCTCGTTCAAGTTGTACTGCCGCCATAGATCCGTTCCGTGATTACCGGTGAATCGGAATTCAATCACAGTGTTCTGACCGAGCTCACGCTGGAAACCGATATTCCAGCTCTGCACATAACCCAATTTCAGGTTCGGGTTGAAGTCGTTCAAACTCGAAGTGAAGATGGCGGGAATCGGATAGGATGGCGTTGCAGGGAAGGGACGGGAAGGCAGAGTGGGATCGCGGAACAAGGCGGAACCGGCCGGTCCGAAGTACTGCGGCCAAGTGGATGGGTCCACTGAGTTATCGATGTTCAAACCCTGATTGGAGCCTAAGATACTGGTGAAGACGTTCGAGCCTTCGCGCACCACGTTCATGGCGTAGCCCAGGCGCAGCACGGAAGCGCCAGGATGGCTTCCAAACAGGAACTTGAACGGCCCGTCTCCGGACGGCAACTGCCAGGCCAGTCCGATGGAAGGGAGCCAACGCCCCGGAATCGCATAGCCGGCGGACGTGCCGGCGATCTGCTGGTACGACGGAACCACGCCGCTATCCGCCCCCGGCTTAAATAGATTGCCCACGCCGGATATGCCATATAGGCCGGCATAACCGACGGTCGAATACGTTCGTGTCAGGTTCTCGAACGGCAACTGTTTCTCGTACCGGATGCCGGCTTGAATCGTGAGGCGCGGACGAACGCGCCAGGTGTCCTGAATGTAGGCGCCGTAATCGCGAATCCGGTCGCGATCCACCGCCGGAGTGAACGCATACTTCCCGTTGCTATCCAGGCTGCGCCCTTGCGTGATGGCGGAGATGCGGCCGGTGAGAATCGCGTAAAGGTTCTGCGCGTTGATGCGATCGGTACTGGAGAGGCCTGGAAAATTCGTGGTGTTGAACATGTCCGTTGAGCCGGAAAACGCGGGGTCAATCGATGAAACACCGAACGTAATGCCCGGGATCACACTGTTGACAGTCCCTGTATTGGACTGGAACAAATTCACCTGCTCGAAATTGCCGCCGAAGCTGATCTGATGAGAGCCCTTGATCCAGGACACATTATCCGTGACGGTTTTCGTGGGCGAATTGCGGCGCTGCGGCGTGGACACGCTGGTCACACCGGAAATGTAACCACCCGCAAAGCTTGGGTTGAAACCACGCCAGGCGGAGAACAGAGAATCGTTGATTGCGTCGCGGAACAGCACGGTTCCACCATTCAACCCGGCGCGGAGCTCGTTGGTGACGCGCGGCGTGACCACGGAGCGAAGCGATAGATTGCCTACAAACCGCGTGCTGCGCTGGCCTGCATTCACATCGCTGCCCAGGACGGTTCCGGTACCGGCGTAAATCGGGACAACGCTGTTCAAGCCGTCGGGAGCGGAGAAATAACTATCGTAGTCGTAGGTTACCGAGAAGACGTGTTTTGAAGTGATGTTGTAGTCCAAGCGCGCGGTGGTGAAGTAACGGCGGTCCAGACTATGCGGCTGGTAGTTGTAATCGACGCGGTTGAAGTCATTGTTTGTCGCGATGCGGGATTTCAGGTTGCCCGAAGAGGTCAGCGTATTGATCTGCTGCAAGGTGGCAAGAACGATTGGGTCCGGCGTGGTAGAGAACTGCCGGATAGTGGACGGCAGAGCGAGGTTCGACTTGGCCGCCAACTGATACAGGTTGACCGTGTGAAGCGCATTGTCAGATCCCTTGTAACTGAAGTTTCCATTCAATGCATCGGGTGTCAGGACCTGGCGCGTGAAATTGTAAGTGCTCGGCAGCTTATAAGCCTCGAAATTGGTGAAGAAGAACACCTTGTTCCTGACGATCGGCCCGCCAATGTGCCCGCCAAACTGGTTCAGATTGATGATGTCGCGCGGCTGCCCGTTAATGTTGTTGAAGTAGTAGTTTGCGTTGAAAAAGGTGTTGCGGTTCTGGTAGAACACGCCACCATGAAAGGTGTTGGTGCCGGAGCGCGTGACGAACTTGATATTGGCGGCGCCTTCACCACCGCCCAGCGCGTCGGTAGCCGAGGTGGTCAGCGTGATCTCTTCGACGGCATCGATGGGCGTATAGATGTAGCTGAAGAACCCGTCACTGCTTTTAAGCAGGTTGTCCTGCGTGTTCATGCCGTCGATGGTGACGTTGATGGCGCCTTTCGGCAGACCGTTAATGGACGAGCTGCGCGGGTTGGTGGGCGTCTGAACGCCCGGTTGGGTCACCATCAGCTCGACGGCATTGCGCGTTGCGAACGGAATCTCCGCGACTTGGCGGGCCTGCACGGTGCTGGCGAGTGTCGCGCTTTCCGTCTGTAGAATTTCCGCGCCCGCTTCGACCACAATGTTTTCGGTGGTCTGGCCGATTTGCAGCCGGACGTCCACGGTGGCGGGAACTCCGGCATTCACAGTGATGTTGTCGACGGTCTGGGACTTAAAACCGGCTTTTACTACGGCGACTTTGTAAACCGCGGGTTGCATGGACGCAAGCGTCCACACGCCTTTTTCGCTGGTGCTGGCGCGAAACACCTGTCCCGTGCCCACATTTGTGACCGTTACCTCGGCATTCGGAATCACGGCGCCCTGCGGATCGACCACCGTTCCGCTAATGATACTGGTGGCGCCCTGCGGGTACGCAAGCGCCGCAACGGCAAGCAGAAGTACAGCAATCTTATACATTTTCGATGGACTCCCCAAAAAAGTCGGTTATGGAAGTGTACAACATCCGTGCCGATTCTGTAAAGAACGAGTCTTGTCTAAAGCAAGATGAGCCTGAAGGAAAGGCTTGTTCCCAACACAAGATGAGCCTGAACGAGCGAGGTTCCCGCAAGTGGGAAGTTGACCATCGGCATGCAAGGGGGAGAACAACTGAGCCTGGAACAGATCCAGGCATTTTTGGATGCGAGCCAGCGCCAATCACGGGTACAAAAGTGCGCGGCCGGGTCAGTTTAGCTTACGGGGTGTTTGGCCGCCATAAAGCGTGCGACCGGGGTCTCTTCAATTTCAGGCTAGCGGGCGTGTCAAGTTGCATCACCTCCACACCCATTTTCATCATCGCGGGTGGGCCCGCCGGGCGCATGCCAGTTTAGCTTGTCCCAGATCTACCTGGGAATCGCCCGCAGATAAGCGATCATGTCAGCCATGTCTGGATCTTTGAAGTTGTAGGCCGGCATGATGCTGCCCTTCGAGGTGCTCTGCGGATCGCGGAAATGCCGCTCCAGCCACGCCTTATCGCGGCGTCCCGAGACTCCGTTGAGCGGCGGCCCGAGTTTTACGCCAGCGCCGTTCACCTGATGACACGAGTTGCAATGATTCGCATGATATAGGACCGCCCCTTGAGCAACGGCGTCGGGGGCGGCGAAAAGAGCCGCTTCGTTCGACGGCGTCAGCTTCTCGAGAAAAGAAGAGAGCGCATTCAACTGCGAATCGCTCAACTGCACGGGCGGCATCGAGCTGCCGGGCACAATCGCCGATGGCCGCTTGAAGTGCGGGATCATCCACGCGGCGTTGCGATGTTCGGCGGACATGTGCGTCAGGTCCGGTCCGACGCCGCGCTTGCCTCCTCCGGGATGGCAGGCTTTGCAGTTCTCGTGGCGGAAATAGCCGAGGCCGGCCAATTGCTCCGGCGTCAGCGATTGCCAGGCAGGCGTGGTGTTTGCGGTCAGCTCTGCCGTCTCCGTGGTTTTCGGAGTGGTCAACACCGCGGCCACGGTCAGCCCGGTCCAGCCCAGCCCCGCGATCACCGCCACCAGCATGGCGAAGGTCCGCTGACGTAGCCGGACCATCGGTCCGCGATCGATGAACGGAATCAGAAAGAGACCCAGGATCGCGAGTGTCGGAAGAATGATCGCGCCCACTACCTCGAGCGAGCCTTTGAAAAACTTCAGCGTCTGAAAGAGGAACAAGAAATACCATTCCGGGCGCGGGATGTAGTTTGTGTCCGTCGGATCGGCCAGCTTCTCGAGCGGGGTTTGGAACACGATCGCGAGCGTAACCAGCAGCGCAAAGCCCAGGAACATGCCGACCGTGTCTTTGAAAACCTGCTCGGGGAAAAATTTCTTGCGTGGCGCGGTGTCGTCCGCTGCGGGCGCCACGCCGTGCTTGCGGACCAGGTAAATGTGAACCGCGATCAGCAGCATGGTCAACGGGGGCAACAACAGAACGTGCACCGCGTAAAAACGCGCGAAGGTCACAACCCCGATCCCGTTACCCCCGCCGAGCAGGCGCATCAAGTACGGCCCGGCCAGCGGCGCGGACCCGGCAATCTGGATCGTCACTACTGTGCCCCAATACGCGCGGTTATCCCAAGGCAGCAGGTAACCGGTCAGTCCATAGGCAAGCGTGATGAGCAGCAGCACCACGCCCACCATCCACGTCGCTTCCCGCGGCTTCTTGTACGCGCCGTAGATGAAGACCTGGATCATATGCAGCACGACAATCACGATCATCATGGTGGCGCCCCAGTGATGCAGGCCGTGGATCAGCTTGCCGCCGGTCAGCTCCGTCATGATGTATTTCAGGCTGTTATAGGAATCGCCAGGCGTGGGCGCGTAGTTAACGGCCAGCAAGATTCCGGTGAACGCCTGCACCAGAAACGAGAACACCGCGACGCTGCCTATGATCTGATGCCAGCCGCTAGACGCCGGAATGTCTTCATAAAGAAAATTCCTGATCGCGCTTTCGAGCCCGGTGCGATGTTCCACCCAGTCGACGATCCTACGCATTTGGCGCCACGGGGCCGAGTTGCAACGTTGAGCCATCGATCTTGACGGCATAGCGATCCAGCGGCCGAGGCGCGGGGCCAGACAACACTTTTCCATCGATCGAAAAGGTCGAAGTGTGACACGGGCACAGGAAGTTGTGATTGCTTTCGTCCCAATGATAGGCACAGCCCAGATGCGTACACTGCGGTGCAAAGGCCACCACCTGCGTGTCCGAACGTTTTACCACCCACGCCGTCGCTTTCTCGCTCGTGATCTTCCATCCATCCACGCGCTTGCGTTGAAACGCAACCTCTTCGGGCGCGTTCAGCGGCAATTTCGTCAAATCGGCCGCGTCCACCCACTCGCTCTCGCTCTTCGCTTTCGGCGGAAAGAAGAGATAAACTCCAGCGATCCCGGCCAGTGCGGCGCCCATGATGGCCTGCAGCCCATACACCAACTCGAGATAGAAAGTGCGGCGCGTGGCTCCAGGTTGTTCTACATTCGTTACGTCCATGTTCATCCCCCTCTGTCAGCCGTTGCAAGCGTCGATCAGCTTCGCCTTGAGACGCTGTCGATGCTCTTCGGTTAGCTTTCGCTTCTCCGCCGTTACATAAAAAACGTCGAGCGCCTTATGGGCCTCCGTATCGACAAGCACAACTTCGATGTTAGCCCCGGTAGACGAAATCGCGGAGGCGACGTCGTATAGCAGTCCGGGGCGGTCTTCCGCAACCATCTCAATTAAAGTAGCAGTCTCGGAAACCTCGTTGGTGAACGAGATCGACGGCTCAATCCGTTTTACCGGCACCGTGCGGCGGCGTTTGCCGATCAACTGGCCGGCATCTACTTTTCCGAGAACCGTGCGCTCGATGGTATCGCGCAGCCGCTCGCTCTCCGGTGGATTCAGCTCGAGCGTGCGATGAGGATCGGAAAAGACAAAGGAGTCCAACGCAACGCCGTGCCGGTTCGCGAACGCCTCGGCTTTCAGGATGTTGAACCCAAAGCTCGCGAGCGCGCCGGAGATAGACGCCAGCAGCGACGGCCGGTCCGGCGTCACTACTGTAATCTGATACGTTTCATCCAACCGGCTCAACGCGATTCCCGGAGAATGACGCGCCAGTTCCTTGTGCTGCTGGATCTCGGATTGCGAGTGAGTCCGCAGATATCTGGTGGGAAAGCCTTCGAGAAAGGCCGCCAATTCGGCGTCGGGCTGGGCTGGCGATTGTATGCGGTCCGAAGCAAGCTCGCGCGTGAATTCGTCCTGGCCAATCCGGTAGACGCGCCACAGTTGTTCCAACCGCCAGGGAGTCATCGCGGTTGGATTGACGGCGCTGATATCCGCATAGGTCAACAGCGTGAGCAGTTTTAGCCGCTCAATCGTACCGGTGCGCTCAGCAACCTGGCGGGCGGTCGCGGAGTCGCTCAGGTCCCGTGAGGTCATGGTCGAAAACAGATCGAGATGATGCTCGATCAGAAACAGGATCGTACCTCGGTCTTCCTCACGGACCTGGAAGCGCTCCAGGATGGATCGTGCAATCGCAGCCGATTGAGCGACGTGCTCGCCCGTTCCTTCGCCTTTGCCGAGATCGTGCAGCAGCAGCGCAAACCGCAGGATTTCGGGATGGTCGACCTCCGAGTACACGCCGGCGAACCGCTGTCGTGCGGGGTCTTTGGAATCCGCAAGATCTTCCAGGATGTGGATCGTTTCCAGCGTGTGCTCGTCGACGGTGTACCGGTGATAGAAATCCCGCACAACCAGGCAATCGATGCGGTTCCACTCCGGGATCAGTTTCGCCAACAGCCCTAAGCCCGCCATCACACGAAGCGCCGCGACGCAGTGAGGTAAGGCGAGCAACTGGCGAAATTCCGGCCAGCCCATCGTAAACTGGCGCAGATCGCCCAGGCGGCGCTCCGTATCGGGGGCGAGCCTCAGGCCGTGCCGCGCCACAAATTCCAGCAGGCGGCCGGCCGCGAACGGATCCGCCTGAAGCTGAGCCGGATTTCGCAGCAGCACCCGCTCGCGCGAAACCGTGAACTCCGCATTAGACAGACGCCCGCGCCAATCTCGAAACTGCGCGAGCAGTCCGGCCCCGGCCGGCTCGCAGGCATCCATGGCGCGATTGAGTGTCCCGAAGATTCGCCGGGCATTGCGATAATACTGCCGCATCCAGTTCGCTGGATCTGCCGCAATCGCTTCCTGCGCTTCGAAGCTGAGCAGATTGTTGTCGCGCCGGAAGTAGCGATGCAGCTCCGCGCGCACGGAGAACAAGAAATCACGCGCGTCGCCGCGAGGCTCGCTTTCGAAGGTTTTTAACTTGCCAAGCCAGTGAATCGCATGCAGATCACGCAACCCGCCCGGATGCTCTTTAACATTCGGCTCCAGGTGATAAATCGTGTTGCCGTATTTAGCGTGGCGGGCGCCAGTGGCTTCGATCAGGTGCGCGGTGATAGCGGCCCGTTGGGTGTCCAGAAATTTCGAGAATCCCGCAGTCAATTGCTCGTAAAGTGAGCCTTCGCCACACAGGTAACGGTGATCGAGCAGGCTGATGGTGAGTTCGAAATTGCCTTCCTGCATCGTGCAGCACTCGGCCGTCGTATGCACGGATTGGCTGACGCGCAGACCTGCGTCCCACAAACTGCGTAGGAATTCGCCCAGACAATCGCGCGGCTCGCCTTCAAGCGTGCCGGGTGTGAGCAACAGCAGATCAACGTCTGAGTACGGGAACAACTCGCGGCGGCCGTATCCGCCTACAGCGACTGGCGTCACCGGAGGCAAAATCCGAGCGAACGCTGCAAGCACGATGTCATCGACGCGATTACTGCGACCTGAGGTTTCTGCGGCTGGGGAATTTTGCAAAGTTGGCACAAAGATTTTGCAAATCAGCTACCCGCGGCGTGCCCTACAGAGCGCCTTCGCCGCGATCGTCATTGCGGATACGGATCGCTTCCGCAACATCGTACACAAACACTTTTCCATCGCCGATCTTGCCGGTGCGGGCGGAAGTCACGATCGTCTGAGTCACTTCGCCGGATCGCGAATCCGGCACCACCATTTCGAGCTTCACCTTGGGGAGCAGATCGACGTGATATTCCATCCCGCGGTAAATTTCCTTGTGGCCCTTTTGACGCCCGTGGCCGCGCACCTCGGAAATCGTCATGCCGTCGATGCCGATGGCTTTGAGCGCTTCTTTCACTTCTTCGAGCTTGTGCGGCTGGATGATCGCTTCGATTTTTTTCATGAGGAAATATGACAGGCGCTACGATTCGAGATTATAACCTTCTTCGCCGTGCATGCTCAGATCGAGACCTTCAATCTCCTCCTGGCGCGAGGCGCGCACGCCCACCACGGCATCGCAGATCTTCAGGATGATCCAAGTGCCCACCATAGCGAGCACCCAGGAAATCACCACGCCGCCAGCCTGATGAAGAACTTGCACCGGTCTGCCATCCACCCATCCCAGCGGCAGAACGTGTCCCGCGGAATCCTTCAGCCCGTCGTTCACCAGACTGGTTGCAAACACTCCAGTGAGAATCGCGCCGACGGTGCCGCCCGCGCCATGAACTCCAAAAGCGTCGAGCGTGTCGTCGTAACCGAAGCGACGCTTGACTGCGGTGACCATCCAATAACAGACGATGCCCGCCGCAAAACCGATCAGCAGTGCAGGAAAAGGCTTGACGAAACCGGAGGCCGGCGTGATCGCTACCAGACCGGCAACGCATCCGGAGATGCCCCCGAGCATGCTGGGTTTGCCGTTCTTCAGCCACTCCGCCAGCAGCCAGCCGAGCGTGGCCGCCGCGGCCGCAAAATGGGTCGCGACGAATGCGCTGGTGGCGAGCGAGGATGCGGCGAGCGCGCTACCGGCGTTAAAGCCGAACCAGCCCACCCACAGCAGGCACGCGCCGATAAAGCTGATCACCAGGCTATGCGGCTTGATCGGCTCATGCGGATAGCCAACGCGTTTGCCGAGATACAGAGCGCACACCAGCGCCGACACGCCTGACGTGATGTGCACCACCGTGCCACCCGCAAAATCGAAGCACGGCAACTTGCCGCCCGTGAAGGCATTGAGCAACCCGCCTTTGCCCCACACCATGTGCGCCATCGGGAAGTAGACGAGCAAAGCCCACAGCACCGTAAACAGCAGCATCGCGCTGTATTTCATCCGCTCGGCGAATGCGCCGGAGATCAGCGCCGGCGTAATGATGGCGAACATGAGTTGATAAATCATGAACGTCTGGTGTGGAATGGTGGCCGCGTAATCGGGATTCGGAGCGGCTCCAACATTGTTCAGGAAAAGGTATTGGAATCCTCCCACGAACGGATTGCCCTCGCCGAAAGCCAGACTGTACCCGACGATGGCCCACAGCACCGTAACCACCGCCATCAGACTGAAGCTGTGCATCATGGTGCTGAGGACATTTTTGGTGCGCACCAGCCCGCCGTAAAACAACGCGAGGCCAGGCCCGGTCATCATCAGGACCAGCGCAGCGGAGACCAGCATCCAGGCGTTGTCGCCCGCGCTCTGCGCCGACTTGGCCGCCGCTTCGACGGCCGTGATCCGAGCCTCCGTGGCAGGCGGAATGGACTGCGCCACGGCGAGCACAGGCAGAACTAGAGCGAGGCAGAAGCGATACATAAACTTCTGATTATGCAGCGTACCGCGCCAGCGTGCCAGCCCAAACTTTGAATGAGGCCGATAGGAACAATTGATTGGCACGAAGGCGGAGACCTGGCCGTGCAAAACGCGCCGGTGTCTGAGCCACGTCGCCGTTAAGAACGTGACCGAACTGGCCTGGACCGGCAGTTTGCGAGCGCTTGATGGAGAAGATCCTTCACAAGAGTTTGGTATGGCAAGCCATGTGCCGAAGCAAGCGATTTAGCCAGTTCAATGTCGTCTTGCGCGAGGCGTATCGTGACGGACTTGGTGCGGCGGACATTGAGCGTTGGCCTATAGTGGCCCTTGGCAATAATGTCTCCGTGAAAGTTATCAAGGTTTTTGTCCCACCAAGATGCCTCTTCAGCCTCAGAGTTGAATTTAGGCACGCCCAGCGAGGCCTTCTGAGCCTTGCCGCCGATCTGCGATTGCCGCTTCATAGTCGATCCTCAGTCTACGCTTCAGCGTGTGTGCTGTAACAACACGCACCATCCGGCTCCGGATGATGAACACAATTCGGAGAACTCTTCCAGAATCGGTCTTACCGTAAGCCGCATACCGCTTCTCACCGGCTGGATGCGCTATGGGATTCCCCACCAGCAGCCAGTCGGCGTTCGATAATGCCTCCTCTGCTTCGGAAGCTTAACACCATGCCGCGCTATGTGCGCCTGGTTTGCATTATCCCAATCGAACTCGAGCAGCGAGCGCCCGAGATTGTGTACATACTAATTGTACATACATCCTAGCGCGTAGTCCACATGAAGGCTCTAAGCGCTCCCAGTATGCTTTAGCTCTTCTGCGACGCGCTCTTCTTCTTGGTTGTGGTCTTCTTCCCCGCCGCCTTCTTGCCTGCCTTCTTCGGCGGCACGTTCGCTCCGGATTGCCGGGCTTCGCTCAGCGCGATCGCGATCGCCTGCTTGGGGTTCTTTACCTTCGGTCCCTCCTTCGAGCCGGAGTGCAGTTCACCATGCTTGTACTCATGCATCACCTTGCCGACTTTCTTCTGTGCTTTGACCGCTTTCTTTTTGGTTGCCATTCGAATAGGATAGCGAATCCGGAATCGCGCTACATTTGCACAGGGGCTTCTATATGCACCGTTTATTTCTGATCCTTGGCTTCGCAGCGTGTCTTCTTCGAGCCGCTGACGATCAGCCGCGCTGGCGTGTGCTGAATCAAGCGGCGCGCCAAGCGGCGCAGGCTAAGGATTATGCCAAATTACGCGCCATTCTGCTAGAGCTGAAGCCGCTGATGCCCGGCAATCCTCGCATCACTTACAATCTTGCGGCTTCCGAAGCAATGCTTGGACAACGAGAGGTGTCGCTGTCGCACCTGCGGGATCTCGCAGGCATGGGACTGGTGTATGATCTGCCCGCCGACGCGGATTTCACATCGCTGAAAAATTCGCCGGAGTTTGCCGCAATTCTCGCGCGCATGAACGAGAACAAGAGACCGGTGACTCACTCCACTCCCGCGTTTACGCTCGCCGAAAACGATCTCCTGCCCGAAGACATCGCCTACGATTCGAAGACGCGCCGGTTTTTCGTCAGCAGCGTTCGCAAAGCCAAAATCCTCACCACCGGCGGCGAGCAGTTCGCAAAAGCGGACTGGTCCGTTCTCGCGCTCGCCGTAGATCCGGAGCGCCGGATTCTGTGGGCCACCACGGGTTGGGTTCCCCATTGCGAGCACTGCGATAAGGCCGACAAAGACAAGACGGCGCTGCTGGCCTTCGATCTCGATTCGCACGCGCTTAAGCAACGCATCGATTCGCCGGTCAAGGGACTTCTAGGCGACATGACAATTGGCCGCCGAGGCGACATTTACGTTTCGGAGGGAATCCACGGAGCTGTTTTTCATTTGAAGCCCGGGGGCAAGCAGTTGGAGCGGTTGGACATTCCCGGTCAATTTCCGTCGCCGCAAACGCCCGCCTTATCGGAGGACGAGAAGACTCTGTATGTTCCCGACTACGCGCGAGGGATAGCGGCGATCGATCTCGTCCATCGGACCGCAAATTGGCGCACTGCGACTTGGCTGCAACCGGCGGACGACATCGCGCTGAATGGAATCGACGGCTTGTACGTATACGGAAATTCTTTTCTCGCCGTGCAGAACGGAACCAACCCGCCGCGCGTGATGAAGTTCTCGCGCGATCTCCAGGAACAGCAGGTTCTGGAAGCAAATACGCCCGGTCTAGGCGAACCAACCCACGGGACGCTGGTTGGGAACATCTTCTACGTGATCGCGAATACCGGTTGGAGCGCGTACGATGACAAGGGCGTTAAAAAGCCGGAAACCGCGCCGGTGCAGTCCTCCATCTGGAAGATCCCTGTTTCGAATGTGATCGCCGATCCGGGCGTGCGCGAACACTAGCTTAGCTACTTTCCGGCGCAAAATTCCTGATTTAAATCCCCTGTTCTCATAAATTAATCGCCAGATCGATATGCTGCCTGGGTGTCTCCGGACTCCCCAGATGTACCTGCCGAGGGATCGCGCCAGTTTCGCCGGCGACGGTGTCAGGCTGCTATTGCCGGACAGGCCAGTGTAGCAGTAGCGCGATCAAGCAACCGAGCGGTAGAGCGCTACAATAAAAACGACCATGAGCTATCGCGACCGGATCGTCCGGGACCCACGCGTCGTCGGTGGCGAGTCAGTGCTCAAGGGCACACGAGTGACGTGAGGACGGTGCTGGCCAGTTTGGCCGAAGGCGCGGCGACTGCCGAGATTCTCGCCGACTTTCCAATGCTATCGGAAGAAGATGTTCGATCCGCCATCGCGTTTGCCGCCACGTCGGCTCAAGAAGATCTCCCGTTAGCCGAGTTGCCTATCAGGCGGTGAAGATCAAACTCGACGAGAATCTCCCGACCGGCTGGTCTCCGAACTCGGTGCACTGGGCATGACGTTGATATGGTGCGCACTGAGCACCTGGCAGGACGAGCCGACGACGAAGGATGGCAAGCAGCTCAGCCGGTCAACCGCTTTTTGATCATGCAAGATCTGGACTTCTCCGACGTGCGCCAGTGCGTGCCAGGGACACACGCTGGACTGCTGCGGGTATGCCTCGCACCGCCTGGTCGTGATGCTCCGATCGCCCGCGTAGCCATGCTGTTTGCGACGGAACCGGTCCGATCGGGGGCGCGGTTAGCTGATGGAAGGAGCACGGAGAATAGCGTTCAGTCGGGGCGCTTGACCCGGACCTTGTGGTCGGTCGCCAGGACCAAGGCACGCGTCGTTCATAGCGGACGCCCTCGGCGGAATGCGGAACCCCTGGTGATGTAGTTCCGCTGGCCGCCGCATTCATCGGATCCCACTGCTGACTCCGCAATCGGCGGTTGAGATTGATGACGGTTTCAAAGTTGAGTAGCGGCTTGCCACGCCAGTTCAGACTGATGAAGAGAAGAGCCGGTGTTCGATCTTGTTCCACTTGCTCGTGCCCGGCGGATAATGGACGATCCGGGTTTCCCGTTGGCAATATTGGGAGCTCCCTGGTGAGCTACGGCGGATTTCCGTAAACGAAGCCAGTAGCGGATTAGCACTTAATTCAGCAGCGGAATGCTCTTCCTTGCTGGAGGCTTTGGCAGCGATTCCAGAAAGGCGTAGATATCCGCAGCCTCTGAATCGGAAAGGACCTTCCGGCTATATGGCGGCATTTGGCCGGTAGGCTGGCGAAGGTAACCTATGAACGCTGAGAATGGAATCGGAGCTGGGCCGATTCGTGGGCCTGTAGCGGACGATCCCTGACCTTCACGCCCGTGACACTGGTAGCATCCGTACTTTGTATAGATCGTTTTCCCCGATGCGGCCTTCGTCTCTGCCCGTCCATCCGCACTCTCGAGCATGAGCGCCGCTGCAATCCATAAAACACTAGGCTTCATCTATTCCTTCTCAGCGAGGTTGTGTGATCACATCAATCAAAGCCGGCTCCCCGCGCTCAACCACATCAATGGCTCGCCGGATCGCCGGCCCAAGGTCTTTCGGATCGCTGATGGGGCCCTCGGCGTGTACGCCCAGGCCTTGCGCGAGCTTTGCAAAGTCAACGTTGGGATCGGAGAGCGTCGTGCCGATAGGCGCATTGGCGATGCCACGATTGTGCCGGTTCGCCATGCGTTGCAGGTGCATCACCTCCTGATGGTACGCCCGGTTATTGTGCACAATATTGAGCACAGGAATGCGATGATGCGCAGCCGTCCAGAGGACTCCCGGCGCATACAGCAAATCGCCATCGTTCTGAAAATTCACCGACAGGCGGCCATGCTTTCGATTGGCGAGCGCGGCGCCGGCTGCGGCGGGTGCGCCGTAGCCAATACCATGCCCGCCAGCCCCGCCGATGAACTGATAATGCTTATCGAAGGCCCACAGCCTCAATGGCCAGTTGCTCATGGCAGTGACCGCGGACACCAAAGACCAGTCCTTATCTTTAATCTGGTCCCATACCTCCGCTGACAGCCGGGCGGTGCTGATGGGGCTTGCGCCCCAAGCATAGGTGGCCTCGGTGCGAAGCCGCTCCAGAGCTCGCTGATGCTCCTCGGCCAGCTTCGCGCCACGCTCTTTGAAAGCTCGGCTGCGATCGGGACTGATTAGTCTCTTGACCGCTTCGATCAGCCCGGGGAGGGTGGCCTCCGCGTCCGCAGCCATGGCGAGATCGACAGCTTGAAAACGTTGCTGATCCTGGTAATTGCTCTTGGAATAAAGATCGCCCGCGCCAAGACTGATCAGCTTGACACCCTGCTTGGTAGTAGACCGCGAGCTGCGATGCAACTGATCGCGAAAGGAGTTTACCGTGCCCCAGAAGTCAGCCAGCTCGAGTCCCAGGATGACATCGGCTTCAGCAACGACGGTGCGCGCGCGAACGGAGTGGTTGAGGGGATGAAGGGTAGGGAAATTCATTCGCTCAGCCTGGTCGATAACGTGCGCTTGCAATGCTTCTGCCAGTTCGATCAGATGCAGCATGCCGGCGGAGGTCCGCGCGGCCCGATCGGCAACCAGCACCGGATTCTCCGCTGCCACCAGCAGGCGCGCAGCCTCGGCGACCGCACCTGGGTCGCCTTGGGGCTGCGACGCCAAAGTCAGCTTCGGTATCTGCAACCGGAGTTCGTCCGGAATCGGGTTCTCCTGCAGGTCGCCATCCGCCACTAATACTACCGGCATCATCGGCACCGTCATAGCGATCTTGTAAGCGCGCACGGCCGATTCAGCGAAATGGGTCAGCGACATCGGCAGATCGTCCCATTTGATGTAGTCGCGGACCATCGCCGCCGCGTCCTGGACGCTGTGATTCCATTCCGCCCCGGGCCGCCGCGCCGTGGCATCCATCAGGTTGCCGAGAATCAGGTAGACCGGAACGCGATCGCAAAACGCATTAAAAAGAGCCATTGCCGCATGCTGCAAGCCAACGGTGCCGTGCGCGAAAACGCACAGCGGTTTCCCTTCGATCTTGGCGTAGCCATGCGCCATTGCCACAGCCGACTCTTCATGACAACAGGTGATCAGTTCCGGATTGCGGTTGCCCCCATAGTTAACGATGGATTCGTGCAGCCCGCGAAAGCTGGAACCCGGGTTAGCGCAAACGTACTCAAATCCAATCGACTTAATCACGTCCGTCATGAAATCGGCTCCGGGACGCTCGGTGGTGAGCGTTTCGGCCGACGAAGGGGTTTCGGTTTCGGCAGCCTTCGGCATTGGCCGGGCCCCCGGGCGAGGCGATGCGGACTCTTGGGCCGGCGCGGGTGTGGCTGCTGCCAGAGCGACGCCGGTACCGGCGGCTCTTAAGAAATTGCGCCGGTCGACCTTTGCCTGCTGGTCCGAGTCGCGCATCAAAATAGCAACTTCAGCGCAAACTGGATTTGACGAGAGCTGGTCGTCGTCTGGGTGAGAACACCGGCCGTCGAAGACAGTTGACCTGCCAAGTTGAAGATCTGCCGCGTGGTGGTGCTCGGCGCCTGGAAATTCGGATGGTTGGCGACGTTGAAACACTCCGCGCGAAATTGCAGATCTTTTGTCTCCGTGACTCTGAAATGTTTCACCACCGAGACGTCCAGTTCGGTGACGCCGGGTCCGATGAGCGTATTTCGGCCTAGATTTCCGAACCGGCCCAAGGGCTGCGGAACAAACGCACACGGATCGAAATACAATGTAGGGGTTCCGACCGGAGTACCGGCGGCGACGCCGGCGCAGCCACGAGAGACTCCACTGGTCGGATTGTTGCTCGCGCCCGGCGCCAGGTCCGGGCGATCGGCGAAGCTCGCTCCAGAAAGTTTGCTTTGCGAACGATTCCCGGAGTTTTCAACCGTGAATGGAACGCCGCTGGCCAAAGTAACGATCGAACCTACGCCCCAACCCTGCACGAGTTGCCGTCCGAAGCCGGTAAGACTCCTGCCGAACGGCAACTCATATAACGCGTTCAAGACCAAATTGTGCCTGATATCGAAATTAGAGAGACCCTTTTCGCCGAAAATATTGTCTGGATTCTGGACGCCCACCGCCGCATTGCTGGCTTCTTCGCTGAACAGTCCTCCACCGGTGTCGATAGACCTGCTGAACGTGTAGGACGCCTGGGCCTGAAGACCATTCGAGCTTCGGCGGACAACGGACAATTGCATGGAATTGTAGTAAGACATTCCTGAGAGTCTGCGGGTCTGCAGTTCTCCATACTGGGGAATCCTGCGCTGAGCGGTAGCGGGCGTGAACAGCGACCCGTCGGGCAGCACGGTGGGAATCGGTGTGTTGGCATCGTACCGTTCGATTAAGTGCCTGCCGGTCGATCCCACATAACCAATGGAAGCAACTACCTTAGCGGGCAGCGCATGTTGGACGGTCAGATGATATTGAAATAGATACGGGGTTTTGAAGTCGTCGTACAAAGCGTTCTGCAGAGTGAAGCTCGGCGTCAGGCGAGCCGCCGAAAGGGGGTGGGGGAACGGCGCGTTGGCGCCCGCGAGGGTAACCGTGAGCCACAGCGGGGGATTGCGATCGAACAGATTGAGGAACTGATTCAGCAGAATCTGGTCGTAGTACATGCCGAAACCCCCTCGGATCGAGGTGTTCCTTCCTTGGGGATCGAATGCGAATCCAAAGCGTGGCGCGAAGTTGAGGTGGTTTCCTTTAAACGGCTGGGTAACTTCCGTCGATGCCGCCGATGGGGCTCGCAGGAAATACATCTTTCCATTCACCTCCGTAGGGACCGTGGTTAGCTCATATCGAAGGCCGGCGTTTAGGGTAAGGCGCGAGGAAACGCGATAGTCGTCCTGCAAGTAGGTACCGAACAATATGGCCCGTATGCCGCGATTCGGCTCGCTACCTGGGAAAGGCACCTGCACCGATTGAACGCTGCCCTTGAGGAAGCTGGAGAGGGAGTCGAAGATATAATCGCCGCCAATCCGATTGAAGTTCGCCGTGTTCCACTGGAACCGCTCCAGCGACACGCCGAGCTTTAAGGTGTGGGTGCCTCGCACAATGCTGAGATCGTCGGCCGGTTGATAATTGGTCATGCGGAAATAGCGGGGGTCGTTGATGGTCGCTCCCAGAGTGGAGAGGCCCCGGACGCCGATCCGGCCAAACGGTTGACCGGGAATGAACGAGAGGTCCGCGGGGACATTGCCTTGGTTAAAAAGATCGACCAGAGTCACCGAGCGATTCACTCCAAAACGCGCTGAGTTCAGTAGCGCGCTTGAAAACAATTGGGTCGTCGAAAGGGTAACGTACTGATTACGGTGGCGCTCATTCTCGGCGAATAGCCCCAAAACGTGATCGAGCGCATCCTGGCGAAGCTTGTTGCTGTTGTCGATCGTATAGCGGATAAAGACGGAGTGCTTGGCGTTGGCGGCCCAATCCACTTTTCCCGTGACGTAATCTCCATGAGAGGGCTGCTTCTGGCTGAAGCGGACGGTCGCGATTCCCGGACCTGCGCTGGGGCCGTTCGGGACCGGAAATAGATTCAGATACGGAATTACTTCGGGCTTGACCTGGATAGGGGCCTGCCCGGAGATAATGCCTTGCCTGGCATTTAGATCCGGGACCAAACCAAACTTGGATACTCCCAGACGCTCGCGCAAACCTTCATAGTTGCCGAAATAAAAGAGCCGGTTCCTCAGGATCGGGCCTCCTACCGCAGCCCCGAACTGATTGCGCTCGAAAGCCGGAATGCGCGAAGCCGGATCGTCAAAGTAGTTCTTGGCATCGAAGGCCGAATTTCGCAGAAACTCGTACAGGTCGCCGTGGATTGCATTCGTGCCGGACTTGCTTACGGCGTTGATGATGCCCCCCATCGACCGGCCGTATTGCGCGCCGGCATTGTGCGAAATTACCTGGAACTCGAGAATGGACTCGACACCCAGCAATTGTCCGCCAGCTCCGCCCGGCGTGAAATTTTGAGAATCATTCAGATCGGTGCCATCGAGCATAAAGACATTGGAGGTCAGGCGGGCTCCGCCCACCGAGAACTTTACTCCGCGGCCCTGATTTGGGCTGCTTCCCGCCGAGGTTGCCACGTTCACGCCAGGCTGAAGATAAATCAACTGATCGAAACTCCGGCCATTGAGCGGCAAGGCCCGGACTTTCTGGCTATCCACCAACTCGGTCACGCTGGCATTGGAAGTCTGCACCGGCGGTGGTTCACCGAGCACTTCCACTTGCTCCTGCACCCGGCTGGGCTTCAGCGTGAGATTGAGGGTCTGTTCCAGGCCGACCGTCAGGGTGATGCCTGGTTGAATGACGGTTTCAAAACCGGGGGCAGTGACAGTCACCTTGTAAGTCCCCGAGGGGAGCGCAGGAGCATAAAATAGCCCCGATCCGTCTGTCTGGATGGTCCGGCGCCGCTCCGTATTTAGGTTTGTGATGACGATGTTGGCCCCGGGGATCACTCCCCCGCCCTGGTCGGAAACGGTTCCCGAGATTGTAGCGGTGCTCTGCGCGATGGCATTCACGCATAGAAGGCAAGCCACAGCCGCAGTGGGATAGACGTAATTTTTTATCATCATGTCCTATCACCAGATCAACCGAATGCCGAACTGTATCTGACGCGAAGTTGTAAGCGTCGGTGGAGTAAGTTGCCCGGCCGTTGAGATGATACTGCCCTGCCGATTGAGTACCGATGTCGTTCCGACTTGAAAATTCGGATGATTCAGCAGGTTGAAAGCTTCCGCCCGGAACTGTACATGAAGTTTATCCTGCAAAAGAGCGTGATTCTTGAAAATCGAAAAATCGACGTTCTCAAGCCCGGGGCCCCTCAGCGTGTTGCGTCCTAAGTTTCCTAGAACGCCATTAGCAGGAAACGAGAAGCAGTCCGTCCGGATGTAGTTGGAAGGCTGCCCGGGATTAATCGCATTGGGAGTGCACCCCGGAAGCGGATTGAAGTCCGGCCTTTGCCCACCGCTGGAACTGGCAGTCCGGCTGTTGCCGGTTCGCGCCCGATCCACGGGGATTTTTACCGTGAACGGCGCACCGGTGTGAACCTGGAAAATTCCCCCAATCTGCCACCCACCGATCAGAGCTCTAGAGAACCCGCTCAGCGTGCCGGGTGTAGGGATGCTCCAGGTGGCGTTGGCTATAAAATTGTGAGCAATGTCAAAATCGGCAACGCCGTTCTGCAGGCTGGGCACGAATGCATAGGATGGCCCAGCCGTATTGGTGTATTCGTTATCGCTAAAGGTGGCAGACCCTTGATCCAAGGTTTTCGACCACGTGTAGGCCGCCTGTACGGCGATTCCGTGACTATAACGCTTGCTGACATTCACCAGCAGACCGTTGTACTTGGACCAGTCCCGCCACACGGTCGCAACGATGCGCCCGAAATTCGGATTGATCCTCTGGATCGTTCCGGTAGTGGGAAAAAGCAAATGGCCGTCCGGCGTCTGGGTAACTAACGAAACCGGAACCTGGTCGGCGTCCTCAATTCCCTGCGGAATGTGGCTGGCGTGAGAGCCGACATAGGCGACGGTCATAGCCAGATCGGCGGTGAGCTGCCGTTGGATCGAGAGGTTCCATTGCAGGTTGTAGGCGCGAGCCGGATTGGGTTCGACATATGCGACTCGCGTGGAGGCCGGGCTGAGCAAGCCCAGGCCGCCGTTCGGGAAAGCGCTGGCCGGAGGATTCGAGACGGTGCCTTGCAGGAAGTAGGGCGTGGAGTGCGTTCGATTGATTAGAAGATAGGGCAGCGGCAGAATATCATAGATCCCGAAGCCAGCCCGGATTGAAGTTTTGCCTGCGCCAGTTGGGTCCCACGCGAATCCGACGCGCGGCGCGAAGTTCTTGAGAGTCGGGTTATTGAAAAATGCACCCCCTAAACGGGGAGTCGGCGAAGATAGCGCCGGAAGCGTGGCAACTTTGTTGTTCACCTCTGTGACAGCCGTCGATATTTCGTATCGCAGCCCCACATTGATAGTCAGGTTGGGACGAAAATGGAAGTCGTCCTGAGCGTACACGCCGAAATAGGTGGCCCGCAATCCACGCGCGCCATTGGTGCCAGGAAGATCGGCGGTAAAATCCTGAGGCGTGTTGGTAAGAAAGTCCGCGATCGAGCCATAGTCCCACTCGCCTAACGGAATGTTGGCGGAGTTGAAGTTGTCGTCCTGCCGCACGAAGCTGGCGCCGAACTTGAGCGCATGGCGGCCTTTCATCCAGAACAGATCGTCGGCGGCTTGAGGAGCTGTGAAGTTAAACACGTCGGAGCCCGATCCACCCAATCCGCCCGCGGTACCGGTGAGACCGGCCACGCCAAGAATTCCGATCGGCGCGCCCGAGATAAACCCGAGGGACTTGTCGCTCGCAACAGGATCGATGGCGGAGATGTCCAGCGCATCGGCCGCGAAAGTCCGGGTGACGCCGGCCCGCGCGGTGTTCACCAGCGCCGGTGAGAATACGTGCTGCAGGCTCAAGATTCCGTTATGGTGGCGTGAGGGAGATCCGATGCGCTTCTGGTTGTAAGGGTCCGGTTGAGACAAGGACGCGTCGTCAAATTGATAACTACCGGCGAGCGTAGTCCGGACGGAGAAGTTGTGATCGATTTTCCCGACCACATAAGACTCATTGCCCACTTCTCCCCCGCTGAAATTGAACTTGGCGGAGTCTCCGTTGACGGATCCATTTGGGAGCGGAAACGCGGCGAGATAACGCTGGATGCTGGGCGCGATATTCACCCTACCCGAAGTCAGCAGGCCGTTTCGGGCATTGAGCGAGAGCGTGTCCGACGATCCGGACGAGCTTAGAAATTGGCGAAGCGCTTCAAAATCGGCAAAGAAAAAGGTGCTGTCTTTCTTAATCGGGCCTCCGATAGAAGCGCCGAATTGATTGCGCCGGAAGGCCGGAATGTTCTTACCGTCGAAGAAATTGCGCGCGTCCAGCGCGCTATTGCGGAGGAACTCGAAGGCGCTGCCGTGGATCGTGTTTGTACCCGACTTGAAGATAGCGTTCACCACTCCTCCGGAGGTCAGACCGTACTGGGCCGTGTAGTCGCTGGTTAAGACCGAGAACTCCCGTACCGCGTCCACGCCCAGGTTCACGTTCAGGCCGCTGCCCGGGCTGCCATTCGAATAGTCGTTTACGATCAAGCCGTCGACGAGATAAACATTCTCGGTAGGGCGGTTTCCAGAGATCGCGAGATTCTCGCCGTTTCCACGGGCCGCTCTGGAACTGGTCAGAATCGCCGCGGATTGCTGCCCCAGTCCGCCCGTTACGCCTGGTTGCAAAGTGGCGAGCTGGAGCCAATCGCGGCCGTTTAGAGGAAGCTCACGAATCGCATTTTCGCCTACCAGTCCCCGCATCGTGGCGTCGGCTGTATCCACCTGCGGGGGCGTGTCCTGCACCTCCACCCGCTGCTGTACCTCACCTACGCTGAGAGAGAAATTCACCGCCACGGCCCGGCCTACTTCAACGGCGATTCCTCTCCTGACTTCCGTCTTGAAGCCCGGCCGGGAAGCCTCGATGTTGTAGGCCCCTACTGGCAGGCCGGAGATTTCGTAGGTTCCCGAAATGTCCGCGATGACGGTACGTGTGGCGCTGGTTTCCGCACTGCTTGCGGAAATGTTCGCGCCGGGTATAACCGCGCCCGTGGAATCCCGGACCACGCCGCTGATTGTTCCACTGGCGGTTTGCGCAGCCAATTTCAAAGAGCTCTCTTCCATAAGCGAAAGCACGCTTATCGAGCCAAGTACCGCAAGAACTCGCATACGTAGCATTTTCCTGCCCCTCCCGAGCGACTCGGCTGCTAGCTGTGCACACGGACCGGTTTAGACACCGATTCAAGACCGATGACGGCTGGACATCCGACTTAACAAGATGGTATAAGGTTAGACCACAGTCTGGTTCCTGTCAATATTGGCTCCCGCTGAAATTGATTTGTTAATAGAGATTTAGGAGGTAGCTTGAGAGAACTAGTTCGTAGATATCTTCAGAAGGGCCTCAGCCGCCGCGGATTCGTGGATCGCATGGTCAAGTCCGGATTCAGCGTGGTGGCGGCGAATTCCGTTCTGGCATCGCTGTCCCCTGCCTGTGGGCAGGATGACTCCAAAGGCGAAGCCAAGCCGTACACCCGCACTTTCCGCGGCACGGGCGGCGAATTGCTAGCCGAGCAATTGCGCGAAGCCGGAGTTGAGTACCTGTTCATCGGCAATGGCACCGGCGTGAGCCCGCTCTGCGACGCTATCATCGATCGCCCGGACATGAAGATCGTTCTGGCCGTACATGAGGGGCTTTGCGTAGCCATGGCGGACGGGTACTCCAAGGCATCCGGCAAGACGGCCTTCGCGATGGTAAGCCGTGTGGGCGTTCCCAACGCTACGTCCAACATGTACAACGCCATGAAGGATCGCTCGTCATTGGTGATCGCGAGCGACCACATCGAAAGCATGGCGTCGGGACGGGACAGCCGCGAGGATCTCGACGATACGCTTGAGCCGATTAAGCAGTTCACGAAATGGCGATGGAACGTGGATTCCTCCGCGCGCATTCCGGAGTGGACGATGAAGGCTCTGAAATTGGCTTCCACACCGCCCGGTGGGCCCACCTTCCTTATGTTCCCACGTGATTTTCTGGCGGCTCGTGAAGTGGAATCGGACATATTTCTTCCGGGAACATTCGACATCGCGATGTCGGTGCGAGCCGATTCGGCCACTATCGACAAAATGGCTCGCGCTCTCATCGAAGCCAAGAGCCCTCTACTGCGTGCGGGTCCCGATGTGTGGCGCTCGAAAGCTATTCCTGAAATTGTCGCTCTGGCCGAGTTGCTGGCGATTCCGGTGACCAGCGGCGAGGAGCGGGAGGGTTTCCGAGTCTCGTGTAATTTTCCGACCAACCATCCGCTGTTCCTCGGCGGCTATTCGCGCATTATGCGTTACCCCCGCAACGTGGACCTTCTATTGAATATGGGCGGCAAGCTGCCCGACCCCGGCACCGGAGAGCCTCAGATTGCCCGTTCGGTCAAGATTCTCGACGTCCGAATCGAAGCCGCGGATATCGGGAACGATTACCCGCTGTACGCCGGCGCCGCGGCTGACGTGAAGCAAGTGGCGATCGACCTGGTCGCCGCAATCAAGTCACTGGCAACCGCGGAACGGTTGGAGAAGATCCGCGGCACCCGGCTGGAGCAGACCCGGCAGTTCACCGCCCGCATCAGGCAAGCGCGGCTCCAGGCATTGAAGGCCGACTGGAACAAGGTTCCCCTCACCTGGGAACGGCTTTCGAGCGATATCAACGATGCCCTTGAACGCGACGCCTATATCGTGTCGGAGTTCGGAACGGAGGGTCCCAAAGCGCTGAAGTGCTTCACCTTTGCGGAGGGAGAGAAGACGCTAATCGGCCGAACGTCCGGCAGCGCCCTGGGATGGGGCGTCGGAGCGGCGGCGGGCGTGAAGATCGCTCGTCCTGACAAGCAGGTGATCTGCATGCAGGGCGACGGCGGCTTCCTGTTCGGAGGTCAAGCGATGGCCTTGTGGACTATGTCGCGCTACCAGATCCCAATCGTCACGGTTATCTACAATAACCGCAGCTACAACGAGACGCGCGAGCGGGCCTTCGCCGAAGGCGGCAGGCAAGCCCAAACCGGAAAGGACATGTTGAGCTACCTGGGCGATCCGGACGTGGACTTTGTCAAACTGGCCGGTGCCTTTGGCGTAGCGGGAGAACAGGTAAGTACACCGGATCAAATCAAACCGGCGATGGCGCGCGCTACCCGCGCCACGCGGGAGGGCAAGCCGTACCTGATCGACGCGCTGGTGGGCCGCACTGGAAAAGGCGCGGAGTCGACTTGGTATCCTAAGCTGTCCGTGGCCGCGATGCGGCGCAGTAAGGTGTAACGATGCGAAGAAATTTGGTGGTGCTCCTGCCGCTTCTCTTGTTACTGCCTGCGCTGGTTGGGCAGAACAAAAAGGCGAAGGATGAAGGATGGTCCGATCTGCTGCCGCCCGGAGAAGGCCGTGAATTGGTTCTGAATTCCTGCACCAGTTGTCATAATTTGAGAGTAGTCGTCCATGCGCGCCTTACCCGCGCAGCCTGGACCAAGAGCGTGAACGACATGATCCAGCGCGGCGCGCCGCTCTTTACCGAAGAGATCGAACCAATCACAGGCTACCTTTCAACGGTTTTCGGACCAGCTGTTCCTAAGCTCCTCAACGTCAATACCGCGGGCCGTGAAGATTTCGAAAAACTGCCGAATCTGAATGCGGATTTGGTGGCTCGCATCCTCGAAGCGCGCAGCAAAGCGGGGCCTTTCAAAAACGCCGAAGAGCTTCGCCGGGCGCTCGGGATGGAAAAAGGCGACTTTGCAAAAGATTTTTACCTGCTCAAGTACAGCAACTAATAACTGCCTGGGGACATGGTGAGAATCGTTGTCGGTATCTCCGGCGCGAGCGGATCCATCTATGGCGTCCGGCTAATGGAGAGGCTGCGCCGCCGGCCGGATGTAGAGATCCACCTTACTCTCACTCAGGCTGGAGAAAAAACACTGTTCATCGAAACCGGCAAGCGGGCGGCTGATCTAAAAAGCCTGGCCGATTTCACCTATCCCATCGCTGACATTAGTTGCCGTCTGGCTAGCGGGTCTTTTATCACGGCAGGTATGGTGATCGCGCCTTGCTCGATCAACACCATGTCGGCAATCGCGGCCGGAGTTAGCTCAAACCTAATGGTCCGTGCCGCCGACGTCGTGCTGAAAGAACGCCGCAAACTGATCCTGATGGTTCGGGAGACGCCGTTTCACCTGGGGCATCTGCGGGCCATGGTGGCGCTCACCGAGTGCGGAGCGATTATCGCTCCTCCGGTGCCCGCTTTTTATCAGAAGCCCCAGACACTCCTGGACATAGTCGACCACAGCGTGGACCGGGTGCTTGATTTGCTCGGACTTCCGGAACCGGAAGCGAAACGCTGGGACGGGCCGATCGTAAAGGGCTGACCGGCACCCGCAGTTGCTATCTCGCCCCGCTCTTCCGGGCGCCCTGCTCGGGCTTCGAAGCCTGAACGTGCCTTTGGACCGCGACGACATGTTCCTCCATCACGCGGCGGGCAAGCTCCTGATCGCGCTTGCTAATGGCTTCGAACAATTCGCGGTGATAGCGCACCACTTGTTCACGCATGTCGCGCGTGAGCTTGGATCGATAGATGGCGTCGCGAATCGAGTCGTTAATAGCGGTGACTACGATGCTAAGCACAGGGTTATGGCTGGCGTTAGCGACCAGTCTGTGAAACTCCATATCGTATTTGCGGCTAAGTGCACCCGACCGGAGTTCTTCTTCCTGTGCCAGCACCACGGCTTCAATCCCGCCCAGGTCGGCGGCAGTGGCTCGCACGGCCGCCAGGCGAGCCATCACGGGCTCCAGCATGCCGCGCACCTCGGTTAAGTGGCCGCTCTTGGCCTGCCCGAGCTTCACGACTGTGTTCAGAGCATCCGTCATAGCTCGGAGCGCGTTATCGAAATCGGCCACGAAGGCGCCTCCGCCGAAACCGCGCTTGATCTCGATCATTCCCTCCTGCTCGAGCGCGCGGAGCGCCTCCCGCAATGCCACGCGGCTGGTCGCAAACTGCTCGGCCATCTCGCGCTCGGGGGGCAGCTTGTGACCTGGGGTCAGCTCGCCGCTGAAGATTGCCTGCCTGATCTGATTCGCGACAGAATCAGACACCCTCTGCCGCCGGACGGATACGATTTTGAAAGATGGTTCTGGCACAAAGGTCGCAGTTGGCGGTAATGGTCTGTTATTATACCGCGAGCCAGAGCCGGTTAGGGGCGCATTGAGCCGAGCGGGCCTCGTTTGAAGCGGCGATGTCATTTACGAGTCGCGCTACGGCGCCGTTGCTCGCTTTTGGGCTCCTCCTTGTTCTTTCGATCCGCTTTGTTCGCTCTGGCCGCCCCGGCGGCACGGCGCCTATTGCACTCCTCAAATCGACCAGTTAGCTGGCTCGGGGAAGCACCTCACGCTTGATCTTAAGATCAGCTTCCTCGCGAGCCATGTCTAGTTCATAATCCTGCTGTAAGCCGAGCCAAAGCTCCGGAGATGTACCGAAATATCTTGCGAGTCGTAGCGCCATTAACGCGCTAATGCCTCGCTTCTCGTTAACGATGCCGGAGACATGGTTGGGTGGCACGTGAAGAGACCGCCCCAGCGCGTTGATGGACAGTCCAAGCGGCTTCAAGAAATCCTCGCGCAGGATTTCACCGGGTGCACCGGCGCAAGTTTGATTCGTTTATTCCTCATACAAACTTCTTTCAGGCCGTCCGCAAGATCTTCACAGTCTCGAAAGAAGACCTGCTTCGTGAAGAGGTACGATGGAAGGAGGAACGGGCGAAGAAGAAACAGGCAAGAAGCCAGTCTAGTTTCGTTGGCATGGGAGGCCAGCTGTTTTGCACATTTCAGCTGAACATGTTGAATCTGCGTTAGACGAAATTGACCGATTGGGAATTCCTCCCAGGATGCGCTCCGTTGGTTACTGCCTAGTGAAGCGGGGCCAGCATTACCCTCCAAAGTACGTCATTCGTCTGGCACATAAGTTTTCAGGGAATGGTGAATTGTCACCCTATGAGCATCATGGTGGAGAAAGCACAAACCGCCTGCTCATCGATCTCGGGTATCGTGTCGAAGCCAGCAATTGCAGGAACCGTGGACTTCCCGACGCTAAGCCCTGACCCGGCCCTACTTTCTGGCGAGGGCGGGCACAAACGCGCTTGACAGCGTTTGGTCTAATATCATACCTTAGTCTTGGATTTACTCGCACCGGCAGCCATGACATCTCTCGCTGCGCTCCTCGCTAAGCTCATTCACGGGCGCATCTCCCGCAGGCAGTTCTCGGACCGGATCTGGGGCCTGGGATTCGGGGCGGTCACTGCGGAATCCATTCTCGACACTGTGGCGCTGGGTCAAGAGCTCAAATCGGCCGACGCATTCCACTTCGAAGCCTTCAGCGAAAAGACGCCGTATGAGCAGTGGATGTCCAGGGAAGGCATTCCCGTCAACACCGGCTACTATATTCCGGATGTTCGCAAACTGCCGTTGAAACCCTGGGAGCGCATGGGCGTTCCCGGAGCTCTCATTAACCTCGAGGGTTCGGAAGGGACCGACGGCGCATACGTAATCGAAATCGCGCCCGGAGCCGCGACCAAACCGCAGCGGTACATGTTTGAAGAAGCGGTTTACGTTCTGGACGGCCAGGGCGAGACTCAGGTCTGGCAGCCGGAGGGGAACCGCAGGAACTTCCGATGGAACAAAGGAAGCATGTTCTCGCCCCCGTTGAATATCTGGCGCCAACATTTCAATCGCGGCGAGCAGCCCGCCCGTTTGATCTCCTTCCATGACATGCCGCTGATGATGGACGTCCTCCACAATACCGAGTTCCTGTTCAACAATTCCTTCGTATTCCGGGATCGATACAACAACCAGCCCGATTATTTCGAATTCGACAAATCCAAAATCAAGTCCGGCGGAACGGCCGCCATGTTTGGTGAAGGCGAGCGAGGTTCCGGCTTAATGGCCGAATCCGGACTCATTGCCGATGTGAACAACCTGCAATTGGCGGAAGCGAAGTCGCGCGGCCTCAAGAACCGCGGCATCGAAATGGTGTTCAGCGACAACACCATTCAGACCCACATCTCGGAGTTCGCCGCGGGATCGTATAAGCGCGCGCACCGCCACGGCCCCGGGTCGCAGGTCTTCGTCCTGGGCGGCATTGGCTACACGCTGCTCTGGACCGATATTCCCCAATATTCGACTGCGCGGAAACATATGCGTATCGATTGGACGGAGGGTACGCTGCTCGTCCCGCCGGACCGTTGGTTTCACCAGCACTTCAATGCGGGAAGCTCACCGGCCAAGTATATGGCGACCACCTGGATCGGCGGAAAATATTTCGCCAAATCCATGGGCGGAGGCGGACGCACCCACCGTCTGAATACCGTCAATGTCAGGGACGGCGGCAACATGATCGACTATCCGGATGAGGATCCGATCATCCGCGCGATGTTCGACGAGGAATTGAAAAACAATGGCATCCAGAATCAGATGCCGGAGAGATTGAAGAAAAAATCATGACACATCCCGGATTGGAAACGCCTTCGCAAATGGCCACGGTCCAGAAGGCGGAGGCCACGCCTTCGAGAGATCTGCGAGGCTGGATCGACCAGGTGGACAAGCTCGGAGAGTTGAAGAAAATCGATGGAGCCGATTGGGATACCGAGATCGGAGCCATCACCGAGCTGGGCCATCACCGCGGCGAGCAGAGTCATGCGCTGCTGTTCGACCATATCAAGGGCTACCCGGCGGGTTATCGGGTGGTGTCCAACACGCTGAACAGTCTGAAGCGGCTTGCGCTCACGCTGCACATGGACACCAACTACACGCGCATCGAGTTTGTTAAGGACATCAAGCGTCATATCACCGGCGACAAATACGTTCCGCCCGAAGTAGTGAAGGACGGACCGGTGATGGAGAATGTCTTTGAAGGCACAGACATCGACATGTGGAAGTTCCCCACGCCCAAATGGCACGAATTGGACGGGGGACGCTACATCGGCACTGGCTCGGTGGACATCACGCGCGACCCGGATGAAGGCTGGGTCAACCTGGGCACCTACCGCGTAATGATCCATGACCAGGATACGCTGGGCTTTTATATTTCGCCGGGCAAGCAAGGGCGCATCATGCGCGAGAAACATTTCGCCAAAGGCGAGGCTTGCAAGGTGGCCGTCTCATTCGGCCAGGACCCTCTGATCTATCTGGCGGGCGGCATGGAAGTGCCCGCCGGAGTGTGCGAATACGACTGGGTCGGCGGCTTACAGAAAGTGCCGGTACCCGTTATCATCGGCGAATACACCGGACTTCCGATCCCCGCCTCGTCGGAAATCGTCATTGAAGGAGAAGCGATTCCGGGCCAGGACCGCAGCGAAGGGCCATTTGGCGAGTGGACGGGATATTACGCCAGCTCCATGCGCCCCGAGCCGATCATGAAGGTGAAGCGGCTGTATCATCGTAATAACCCGATCATCCTGGGGGCGCCGCCCACCCGGCCTCCTTGCGAGTTCAACTACATGCGCTGCTATATGCGTTCGGCGATGATCTGGCAGGAGCTCGAAGCCGCCGGGGTGCCGGACGTGCGAGGGGTTTGGTGTCATGAGGCCGGTGGCAGCCGTCTGCTGGTGTTTGTCGCGATCAAGCAGCGCTTTCCGGGTCATGCGCGTCAGGCGGGCATGATCGCGTGTTACTGCCACGCCGCCGCCTACCTGGGGCGGTACGTGATCGTGGTAGACGAAGACATCGACGTAACGAATACCAATGATGTGTTGTGGGC
Organism: Bryobacteraceae bacterium; assembly: GCA_051000095.1. GTDB lineage: Bacteria > Acidobacteriota > Terriglobia > Bryobacterales > Bryobacteraceae > JBBSHP01. The sequence continues at coordinate 31,571 of JBPCOQ010000128.1, forward strand.
GCTCGCCACGCGCTCCAATCCGGAGCAGGATATCGAGATCGTCCGCCGGAGTTGGAGTGGTCCGCTCGACCCGATCATTCCAAAAGGCCAGAAGGGACACAGTTCCCGCGCCATTATCGACTGCTGCCGGCCCTATGAGTGGATCAACGACTTTCCACCAGTTGCCGAATCGTCCGAACCAGTCCGGCGCGCGGCGCAAGCCAAGTGGGGCAAGATCCTGGCAGAGTAAGAATGAGGCAGGCGGTTTCGCCTGCCAGCCTGGACTGGACCATGAGCGCCGCTTCTCTAGTAACTATCCCCGATGTCGTGACCCCGGCCGTGCGCGTTCCTCCAGGCGTTTTCGCCGGACGCATCTTGGCCGTTGTCATACCCATTGCAATGTGGTTCGCTCCACTGGGTCTGGACCGGACCATACAACATGCGCTGTCGATCACGTCTTTTCTCCTGGTTTCTTGGATTACGCACGCGATGGATCATGCGTTAGCCGGGCTGATCGGCTGTTATCTGTTCTGGGCACTCGGCGTCGTAAAGTTTAGCATCGCGTTCAGCGGTTTTTCGGATACCACGCCCTGGTTCCTGTTTGGCGCAATCCTGTTCGGGATGATGGCCAGCAAAACGGGCCTCGCCCGTCGAATCGCCTACTTGCTAATGCTGCGCATCGGCACCACCTACTCGCGGCTTTTGCTGGGGCTGATCGTGTCGGACTTCGTCCTGACCTTCATGGTTCCCTCAGGCATCGCCCGCGTCGTGATCATGGCTACCGTCGCGCTGGGTTTGATTGAGGCGTTCGGATTAGACTTAACGAGCAATGTTGCCCGCGGAATGTTCATTATCCTGACCTATACGGCAGGTCTGTTCGACAAAATGGTGATCGCGGGGGCTGCGTCCATCACGGGGCGTGGGCTGATTGAGAAATTCGGAGGCGTCGAGGTCCTCTGGAGCAAATGGCTGCTGGCATATTTGCCTTGCACCGTGATCACGATACTGATCGCATGGTGGTTGACACTCCGCCTCTACCGGCCGGAGCGGCCTGCGCTACCCGGCGGAGCGGCTTTCCTGGCACAAGAATTGCGCCAAATGGGACCGTGGACGTGGTTGGAAAAAAAGGCGGCGTTGCTGATGATAGCCGCTATTGCCTTGTGGCTGACCGATTTCTGGCATCACATCTCACCCGCCATGGTTGGCCTCGGTGTTGGCTTAGCGGCGGCTCTGCCCTTATTCGGCGTACTGGATGTAGAGGACCTGAAGAAGGTGAATTATCTGCCGGTGTTCTTCGTTGCAGCGGCGCTTGGCATGGGCCAAGTGCTGATCTCGACGAAAGCGCTGGACGTGCTGACGGCCACTGTATTGGGCTGGATGCAGCCCCTCGTTTTCAATTCGTTTACTTCGGCACTGGTGCTCTATTGGACAGCCTTCGTCTATCACATTTTTCTGGGTGACGAAATATCGATGCTCAGCACTTCCATGCCGGTGTTGATGAAATTCGTGCATGCCAGGGGCCTCGATCCCCTGACTTGCGGCATGATCTGGACCTTCGCCGCGGGCGGCAAGATTTTTGTATACCAGTCGGCTGTGATGGTGGTCGGCTATTCCTATGGATGTTTCACCGCACGTGACATGTTCAGGGTAGGCCTGGTGATGTCCATCGTGGAGTCAATCCTGCTCCTGTTGATCGTGCCGTTTTATTGGCCGCTGATCGGGATCGGGCATTTTTAAGCAACAGGGCAGAAGATAGGAGGTCGAATGAGAGAAATAAAGGATTGGGCGCGCCATGTCATCGCAGGTGGCATATCGCGTCGCGAATTCGTCGAGCGGGCCGCGACTAGCGGCTTGAGTGTTGCGGCCACGCTTTCGACTCTCAAGGCGGCCGCCCAGACCGGAAGCAAGGCCTCCGGAAGCAAATCGAGCTTGGCCCATGATTACAACCAGACCAATCTTAATCCATATGAGGAGTGGCGCAAGACCGAGGGCCTTCCGGTTTACACGGATTTCTATATCGCGGACGTGCGGACCGCGGCCGTGGCTCCGTGGAAGCGCCTCGGCGTGCTCGGCGCCTATATCGATCTGAAAGGCGGAGAGGGCGTCAACGACGGCTACATCTGTGAGATCCCGAAGGGTGGCCGCACCACCCCGCAGCGCTACATGTTCGAGGAGATCCTATATGTCTTGAGTGGAGAAGGCGAGAGCACAATCTGGAATACCGGAGGCGCCAAGCAGGGTGTCAAATGGAAGGCCGGCAGTGTTCTTGGCCCGCCCTTGAACACTTGGCGGCAGCATATCAATACGGGCGGCGCTCCGGCACGCCTGTTGGCCATCACCAATGCTCCGGTGCTGATCGATCTGTTTCACAGCACCGATTTCGTCTTCAACAACGACTACGTTTTCCGCGATCGCTACGATGGCAATCCTGACGCATTCGGATCGGGCCAGGACAAGCTGCACCACAAGGAAACAACCTCGGAAGAAAGCGAGCAGAAGGGCGGCGTCTATACCTGGGAAAGCGGTTACGTTCCGAACGCCAGGACGCTCGGCCTATTTGCAAGCAAAGAGCGCGGCCAAGGCAATTCCCGCATTGAGCTGCAGCTCGCCGACAACACCATGCAGGCGCACATCTCGGAATTCGAGGTCGGCACTTACAAGAAAGCCCACCGGCATGGGCCGGGGTCGCATGTCGTCATGCTCAATGGGACGGGTTTCACGCTGTTGTGGAAAGGTTCTCTGAAATACTCGGACGCGCCGGATCAGGTGCGTATCGATTGGAAGGAAGGCAGCCTGTTCGTTCCGCCGGACGGCTGGTTCCATCAGCATTTCAACCGAGGCGGCGACCCGGCGCGCTATCTGGCCGCAACCTGGGGCGGAGACGGCAAATGGTTCATGCGGTCGCTCGGCGGCGGCGGGAGAACGCACCGGTTGGGAAAAACAAGCACGCGGTTGGGCGGAAATCTGATCGAGTATGAAGACGAAGATCCCGCCATTCGCGAAATGTTCGTAGCGGAGCTCGAAAAATCGGGAGTTCCTATGAAGATGTCATCGAAGAGAGGAAAGAAATCATGAGCCATCTGCTCGACGAATTGTTTACCGGCCATCTGTCGCGCCGGAGATTGATGGAAGCGTTGGCGGTACCGATAGTTGCCGCCGCGGCCTCCGCGCAGGAAAAAGAACCCACGGCGAAACGGAAACCGGATGTCGTCTACAGTCCCGCGAACATCGGCGGCGGCGGGCGCATCGAGCGGAACTTTTACCGCGACTGGACCAAGTCGACTAAAACTCCCATGGTCGAGGGCTACTCGATCATGGATGCCAAGACGCAGGAAACCCATCCCTGGCCGGAGATTGGCGGCCGAGGAATTTACCTGAACTTTTCAGGCAACGTTCACATGGACGGCCTAATCATGGAAATTCCCAGTGGCAAGTCTCTGCTTCCCGTCCGCAAATTCTATGAGCAGCTTATCGTTTGCGTGGCTGGCCGCGGCACCACCACCTTTGGCGATGGCGCGAACCAAAATAAGGTGCAGTGGGGCGAAGGCAGCCTTTTCGCCGTTCCCATGAATGTGTTGCACCGTCACAGCAACGACGATTCACAGCATCCCGCGCGTCTGCTGGCCGTCACCACGTTTCCCTTCGCTCTCCAGGTTTATGGCAGCATGGGGCTGATCAACGATACGAATTTCTCGTTCAATGATAGATACGACGGGGCGCCTGATTTTTTCTCTAAGACCGAGCGTGTCGAAAAGCGCTGGGACAAGACTAACTTCGTCAAAGACATCCGTTCTTCGGAAGTGGTCGCGTGGGAAGAACGAGGAAAAGGCAATGCCAGTATGTTCTGGGAAATGGCCGGAAACACCATCCTGGAGCCGCACATGTCGGACTTCCCGGTCGGATCTTACAAGCTGGGCCATCGCCATCCTTATGAGGCCGTGATCCTGACGCTCAATGGCCGCGGCTTTACTCTGTTCGGCAAGGAGCACCTCAAGAGTTCGGACGCAATGCAACTCGAATGGAAAGCCGGCTCGGTGGTTTCCCCGCCCTATTTCTGGTTTCATCAGCACTTCAATACGGGCGATACTCGCGCGCGCTACTTTGCCGTGACCGAAGGCGACTTCCCCAAGCGGTTGGGTATTCCGCTCGAAGTGCAACAGATTGAAGCGCCACAGGAAGACCCCGGGATCAAGAAACGCTTCGATGCCGAGCGCCGCAAGCCGGTTGCACATCATCAGCACGGGGACGACCATGGCCACCGTCACAGCTAAGCCGGAGGTTTCGGACGTCGGTCATTACTGGCCCGGTGAAGGCGTCCACCGGGTTCCGTACAAGGTTTATCTCGATCCCGAGATCTACGCGCTCGAGCAGGAGAGAATCTTTCGCGGCCCCACTTGGAATTACGTCGCGTTGGAGGCGGAGATTTCGAAGCCCGGAGATTTTAAGACCACCTCGATCGGGGATACCCCTGTTGTCGTGACCCGCGACCGGGAAGGCGCCGTTCACGCGATGGTAAATCAGTGCGCGCACCGCGGAGCTAAGGTGTGCCGCGAGCCTTATGGGAATTCCATGAAGCTCCAGTGCATCTATCATCAATGGAATTACGATCTCAAAGGGAAGCTGGTGGGAGTACCCTTTCGCAACGGCATTCCGGGCGATAACGGCCGGGTGGGAGGCATGCCGGCGGACTTCTCGCTTGGCGATCACGGGCTGACCAAGCTCAAGGTTGAGACCGTGAATGGAGTTGTTTTCGCGTCGTTCGATCACGATCTGCCGCCATTCCGCCAATACATTGGCGAGACGATGTGGTACTACTTCGATCGCGTATTCGATGGAAGGCCGCTGCGCGTCATGGGGCAACTGCGTCAGAAGATCGGCGGGAACTGGAAACTGATGTTCGAAAATATCAAGGACCCGTACCACGCCAGCCTCCTGCACGTCTTCCTGGTTTCCTTCGGACTCTTCCGCGCCGATCAAAAATCGAAAGTGGAAATGGATGAAGGCGGCGGCCACTCCGTTCTGGTCTCCCGTAAAGGAGAGCAGAAGGCCTCGGGCAGCACCGCGGACATGGCCTCCTTCAAATCCGACTACACGCTGCATGACCCGTCGCTGCTGGACCGCCGTAAAGAATTTAAAGATGAAAACACGGTGGTAATGCAGACCATTTTTCCGAGTCTGATCGTCCAACAGCAAACTAATACTCTGGCGATGCGGCAGATTCTGCCCCTGGGCCCAAATGCCTTCGAGCTGGTGTGGGATTTCTTCGGGTATGCGGACGACGACGAGGAAATGAGGAAAATACGCCTAAAGCAAGCGAACTTGATGGGACCGTCCGGCCTGGTCTCAATCGACGACTCCGAGGCAATCGAGATGTGCCATCGGGGCATTGCAGGGAATCCGGATGCGAGCGCGGTGGTGGAGTTGGGCGGCCGGGAGTGCAACAACGAGGAGCACATGGTTACCGAGACCGCCATTCGCGCGTTCTATAAGCATTACCGTGACATCATGGGTTTCGATACGGGAGACCGGAATTGACGGACCGTGAAGCGAAATGGGAAGTGGAGGAGCTGCTCGACCGATACATACAGTGTCTCGACGAAGAGCGCCTGGAAGATTGGCCCGAGTTTTTTACCGACACGGCCGTGTATCGCATTATTCCGCGTGAAAATCTGGAACGCGGGTACTCACTGGCAACGATGTCTTGCGAGAGCAAGGGCATGATGATGGATCGGGTGGCGGCGATTCGGAACGCATGCGTTTTTTCACGTCGCTATCTGCGGCACCTCGTCACCAGCGTACGTCTGGCCGGCCGCGAAGGCGACTGTTACCTCGCGCAGGCGAACTATGCGGTGCTTCAAACCACGCAGGGCGACGAAACCAAGGTTTTCAACGCGGGGCGTTATGCCGACAAAATCGTATTTTTGAACGGGACGCCGAAGTTCCAGGAAAAAATCGTCATTTACGATTCCCTCCAGATTCCCGGGATGCTGGTGATCCCCATTTAAGGCGCATGAGCGACTTGATCCCAAAGCTTTCGCAAGAACAGATGATGCCGGAATTGGCGGCGCTGCTGCGCCCTCGCGTGGAGCGGTTGGGCTACCTGGGAGAGTTCTTCCAGTACACGGCTCATCAGCCCAAAGCGCTGATGTCGTTTCTGATTTTTACAGATGATTTAAAACACGCGCTTCCGGAAAACCTGACCGAAGTTGTATCGCTCACTGTTGCGGCGGTAATGGGCAATGACTACGAGCGCGTGCAACACGAGCGTTTATCGCTGAAGCTCGGATTAGGCGAACCCTGGGTGCGCGCCGTGCTGCACGGCGCTCTCGCGGTCCATAGGGACGGGAACGCCACCCTCTCCGCGGTCGAGGGCCAAGTTCAGAAGCTTGCGGTGGCGGTGGTCGGACGAAAGGGCCACGACACACAGCCTGAGCTTGAAGCAGTGATCCATGGAATCGGCCACGAGCAGGCCATCGCGGTCTTGATGCTGATCGGCCGCTACACGACGCACGCCATGATCGCCAACTCGCTGGCGCTGCCTCCTCCGGTCGCTTCGCCGTTGGATGGAAATCGCAAAGGTTAGCAATGCCCGGATCGTCTCCTCTGTGGATCTCGGAAGCGGACGTGGTTGCCATGATGGACATCCGCGAGGCCATCGACGCGCTAGAACTGGGCCTGCTCGCCGAGGCCCATAATGAAGCGAGGAACATGGTGAAAACCCATATCGAGTGGGGTGACGGCTCGACGCTCCACGCGATCGGGGCGGTCTTCGCGCAAGCGGGATTTGCCGGCACTAAAACTTGGACCCATACTCCAGGGGGCGCTACTCCGTTACTCATTTTGTTCGACGCCGCCACAGGCGCTTTGAAAGCCATTGTGGAAGCGTTCGCTTTAGGGCAAATGCGGACCGGCGGCGCCTCAGGTGTCGCGACACGTTGGCTGGCCGCTGAAGATGCCGGCGAGCTCGCCATGATAGGAACCGGCAAACAGGCCATCACGCAAGTGGCTGCGGTGTTAGCCGTGCGTCCGATTCGGCGGGTCCGGGTGTATGGCCGCGACGAGAAGCGGCGCGAGCAGTTCGCAAAACGCGTTGAAACCGAGCTTGGCATCGAAGCTGTCGCCGCGGACACCATCGGACAAGCTTTGAAAGACGCACCGATCGTGACGGTAGCTACGCGCGCCACAGAGCCCATCATCGTTGCGGACATGTGCGCGCGCGGAACGCATATCAACGCCATCGGCGCGATCGTACCTAGCCGCGCGGAGATTGCGGCGGATGTGCTGGCGCGATCGAGTCAAATTGTTGCCGACAGCATTCCCCAAGCTCAGAAGCTGTCGCGGGAATTGATCGCGTTCTTCGGACCCGATCCCTCCAAGTGGGAGAGAGTTCAATCGTTGGCAGCGCTGGTGGCCGCGCGCCGGCCCCGATCGCCATCGGATGACTTGACGTTGTTCAAAGCGCTGGGCATAGGTATTTCCGATCTGTCCTTGGGCATCCAGTTATACCGGAAAGCTCTTGCATCGGGCATCGGACGCGAGCTTCCCAATCCACAGAAAAAATCACCCAGGTTGCGGGCCATGCAGCCACTCAATATTTCGACAGGAGCCTAATATGCAATCTGATTTTCAATTCGTCGACCGCACCGGAGTTGCGGCTGAACCGATCAATCTGATCCCCGCGGTCGTGATCCCCAAGGAGGCAATCGACGCCGAGATCGAGCGGCTGGCATCTCTTCCGGCCCCGGAAAACGGCCGGCGCATATCGGCAATCGTGAACCCCTCGAGCGGCGCGGGAAATGGACTCGCGCCCGGCACGGCCGTTTCTCTGAGTGTGTTGAAGCCGGGCGAGAAGACGAAGCCCATCCGGCACAACTCGTCCCAGGTAAATTTCTGTATTCATGGTGGAGGCAGCGCGCGCATCGACGGCAAATTGGTACGTTACGAAAAGCACGATGTGTGGAACACTCCGCCCTGGGCGATTTACGAGCACCTGAACGACACCGGCGAGCTTCAGGTACGGCTGACCTACAGCAACTCCGCGCTGCTCGAAAAGATGATGGTTCACGTCGTCGACGAGAATCCTCCGGAGCCGGCTAAGTCCAACGGCTCGGACGAAGGCCATTCCGCTCACGCGGAAAATCCGTTCGGAACATTTCAGTTGACCGAAGAAGGCGGCTATCTCATGCCCTACGAGAAGCTGATCAATCCGGACGTCGTGAAGCACAAGCCGCTGCATTTCCCGTGGACGAGCGTGAAGCAGGAACTGGACAAATTGACGGCGCTAGGGCCATCTTATGTAGGCCGGCGGCTCTATCTGCTCTATAATCCGGCGACTGCTCACACCAACGGCACCACCAGCAACTTCTTCGCGACGATGTGTGTCCGGCCCAGGAAAATCGTAGATCGTCCCCACCGCCACACGGCATCGGCGATCAACTATTACTTTTCCGGCAGCGGCTTCAGCGTAGTAGAAGGGAAGAAATATCAGTGGAAGGCGGGCGACCTGATGCTCTCCGCGCCGGGCTGGGCAATTCACAACCACGCCTCAGGCGACGAAGATGTTTATGAGCTCACTGTGCAAGACAGCCCCCTGAACATTTGGATGGGCTCGCTCCTGTGGCAGGAGAACCTGAGCCAGCCGTTGGAAGCATTGGGGTCGAAGGCCGGTTTCAAAACCAACCGCCCGCTGGAGCAAGAGGCGTCCAGGTGATCCGGCTCGCTGAATCGTTCTTACGCGGCTCTTATCCGCCCTTAATTACCCCTTTTCGCGACGGCGCGGTGGATCTGGACACGTTCGCTGAACTCGTGGACCGGCAGGTACGGGAGGGATCGCACGGGATTCTCGTCACCGGGACAACGGCCGAGCCGAGCAGTCTCACTATCCGCGAGCGGACCGGCCTGCTCCATGTCGCCGTAGATACGGTAAAACACCGGGTTCCTGTTGTTGCCGCTACCGGCTCGCAATCGTATGCGGAGACAGTCACGCTGACGCTAGAAGCTGCGAAAGCCGGCGCGGACGCGCTCCTGGTGGTCACCCCGTATTACATCAAGCCATCGCAACAGGGTCTGGTCGAGTACTTCACTGCAATTGGTAAACAGACAGAGCTCCCGCTGATGATTTACCACATACCCGGACGGGCAGCGGTATCGGTGACAACGGCCACGGTAGAGAAAATTGCGGAGCGGGTTCCGTCCCTCGTGGGTATGAAGCATGCCGCCAACGACCTGGAACTCGTCACCGAATTGCTGTCGCGGCTGGGACACGAGTTCCGTATTTTTTGCGGCTTGGAATCGCTGAGCCTGCCAATGCTCGCCGTGGGTGGAACCGGACTGATGAACGCAGCCGGTAATCTCGCACCCGGCCCGGTAGCGGCGCTCTACAATGCGGTGGCCCGAGGTGATTTGCAGGAAGCGCGGCGGCTGCATTACTCGCTCTTCGAGCTGAACCAGTCGATCTTTCTCGATACAAATCCGATCCCTTTGAAATATATGATGACCCGTCTTGGCCTGCTGAAATCGCCGGAATTGCGCCTGCCCTTGGTCAAGCTGGACGCCGAGCGCGGACGGACTTTGGATGCCGTGTTGAGCCGAGCGGGCTTGTTGCGGAAAGAAATACTGGAGGAGGCGCTTCAGCCGGCGTGAGCCAGATTTCCCGTCGCGGATTCGTCGAGGCGAGCGGTCTGCTCGTGGCTGGGGCTGTGCCCCTGCCGGCGCAGGACGGAAAGCCGGCAGTAGAGCAATTCGATGCCGCGCCCCAGACAAAAATCACACTCACCGTCAACGGCGCTCCGCGCCAAATTAAGGTCGAGGATCGATGGACGGTGGCGGAACTGCTGCGCGATCACCTCGGGCTGACCGGCACCAAGATTGGTTGTGACCGCGGTGAGTGTGGCGCATGCACAGTGTTGCTGGACGGCAAGCCCATTTACTCTTGCAGCTACCTGGGGGTGTGGGCGGACGGCAAATCCATCCAGACGGTGGAAGGGCTCGCGCACAATGGCCGGCTTCACCCTTTGCAGCAAGCATTTATCGAGCATGATGGCCCCCAGTGCGGATTCTGCACTTCCGGCCAGTTAATGAGCGCCAAGGCATTGCTCGACGATCGTCCCCATCCCAGCCCCGACGAAGTCCGCGCCGCGCTAACCGGGAACATCTGCCGGTGCTCCAACTACAATCGCTACGTGGAGTCCGTGCTAGCCGCGGCGAAAGCGAATTCATGACTCCGCTGAAGTCAGTGGGCCACGCCACCCAGCGAATTGACGCCATCCGGCGCGTCACCGGGTCGGCCACCTATACGGGCGATATCCATCTGCCGGGGATGCTGTACGCGCGAGTACTCCGCAGTCCACATCCGCACGCGCACATCCGGAAAATCGAAGTATCGAAAGCACTGGCGCTTCCCGGAGTCAAAGCCATCATCACTCGTGGAAACTGTGAGGTTGTCTGGTCGAGCGGTGATAGTCGCAACCAGCGCTATCTGTTCAACAACCCGGTGCGGTTCGCGGGTGATGCCGTGGCAGCGGTCGCCGCTACCAACCGGCACATTGCCGAAGAAGCCTTGGGATTGATCGATGTGGATTACCAGGTGCTGCCCTTCGTGCTCGACGCCGAGGAGGCTTTGAAGCCCGGCGCTGTCGAAATTCAATCGGGCGGGAATCTCTCTCCTAATGCCGCCGGCAAGCACGAACCCGAAAAGTACTCGCGCGGCAACATCGAAGAAGGGCTGCACGCTGCCGATCGCGTCTTTGAGGACCGCTATACCTCCGTTCACCACAACAATGCGCAACTCGAACCGCGGGTCAGTATCGCGAAATGGGATGGGGATAAGCTCACGGTGTATGCTGCCACCCAAGGGATCTGGAACTGCAAAACCGATCTTGCCAAGGACCTGCATCTGGACCCCGAAAATGTCCGCGTAGTCTGCCAGTACATGGGCGGCGGCTTCGGCAACAAGAACCAGTGCCAGGACTCCGATCTGATGGCCGCGGTGCTAGCGAAGAAGGCAGGAGCGCCGGTCAAACTTGAATTCACGCGAAAAGAAGATTTCGTCAGCGTTCACGGACGCTGGCCGACGCGGCAGTATTACAAAGTTGGCGTGCGTAACGATGGCACTCTTTCCGCCATTCAGTTGCGCGGCTACAGCGGCATGGGACCGTACCGGAAAGGCCGGGGCGACATCGGCGGAATCGAAATTTATCGGTGTCCGAACGTCCAGACAGCCATCTATCCGGTGTACACCAACATGGCGGTGTCGGCGAACTTTCGCGCGCCGGCCTACCCGCAGGGCGTCTTCGGCATCGAATCGTTGATGGATCGCATTGCGTACGAGCTAAACATCGATCCCGTCGAGTTTCGCCTGAAGAACATGACGCGGAAGTTCCAGGACCGGCTGCCCTACACGAGCAACGGACTCGAAGAGTGCATTCGCCGCGGCGCCGCGGCTTTTGAATGGGCCGCGCGCTGGCGCCCGGCCGGCGTGGGTCCCGGTCCGCTCAAGCGAGGCGTCGGGATGGCGATGGGCTGCTTCGCTTCAAGCCTCGGCCGCAGCAGCGCGATCATCGAGCTCGATTCAGGAGGCAGGTACCACCTGCGCGTCGGAGTGACCGACGTCGGTACCGGCGCAAAGACCACTATGGGCCTGATCGCGGCGGAGGAACTGGGCGTCCCGCTGGAGAAAGTGAACGTCATCAGCGGCGACACGGGCCTCTGTCCCTATTCAGTGGGCGAATCCGGCAGCCGGACGACGGTCTACACAGGCAACGCCGTGATCGAGGCGGTGCGGGACTTGAAACGCCGGATCGCTGAAAAAGGCTTACCAACAAATGGTCAGATTCTCACGGGCAGTGCGACTCCGGAGCCGGTCCTGAAGGATGCCGCCCGGCACAGCTTCGTGGCGCAATTCGCGGAGGTCGAAGTCGACACCGAAACCGGCCACGTGCGCGTGCTCAAGTTCGTCGCCGCCCACGACAGCGGACGCATTGTGAATCCCCTCACGGCTATCAGCCAGGTGAAGGGCGGCGCGACCATGGGGATCGGGATGGCGCTCCACGAGGAACTGCTGTATGACCGCGCCTGGGGAGTGCCGCTCAATGCCGGATACTACGGCGCGCGGGTGATGACCCACCGCGACGCTCCCGGCATCGAGGTCATGTTTGTCGAAACGGACGACCCCTACGGACCGTTCGGAGCCAAGACACTGGGTGAACCGACCATCATTCCGAGCGTGGCAGCGGTAGCCAACGCGATCTACAATGCGATCGGCCGCCGTGTGAAAGACCTGCCGATCACGCGCGACAAGATCCTGAAGGCTTTGGCATGAGGGCGTTTACTAATCGAAATCCGCGCGACCTCAAAGACGCTTTGGCTGTGCTCGCTGAGACCCATCGGCAAGGGCGTAGCGCCGTGATCGTAGGCGGTGGCAGCGATCTGCTTGGAATGGTAAAGGAACGCCTGATCCAGCCCGACGTGCTGGTGAATCTGAAAGCTATGCGTGGATTCGACCAAGTGACCTCACAAGCCGGCAACCTGACAATAGGAGGGCTCACTACTCTCGATTCCCTTAGCCGCAACGCCAAGATCCGTAAGCAATACACCGTGCTGGCGGAAGCGTCCGAGAGCGTGGGAACGCCGCAGATCCGCAATGTGGGAACGCTGGCCGGCAACGTATGCCAGCGGCCGTGGTGCTGGTACCTGCGCAACGGCTTCCCGTGTTTCAAAAACGGCGGGCAGACCTGCTTCAGCATCTCCGGCGAGAACCAGTTACATGCGATTTTCGGCGGCGGACCCAGCTACATCGTCCACCCTTCGGACACAGCTCCAGCCCTGGTCGCCCTCGATGCGAAATTTAGAATTGCAGGCCCCACGGGTGAACGAACCATGCCTGCCAGTGAGTTCTTTACCTTGCCTCGCGTGGATTTCAAACGCGAAAACGTGTTGGCTCCGGACGAGGTGCTCATCGAGGTTCAGTTGCCGCCTGCGGGCGAGGGGGCGCGCAGCACCTATCACAAAGTGCTTGATCGCGAGGCGTGGACTCATGCGGTCGTCAGCGCCGCGATCGTTCTCGAGATGGATCGGCAGGTGTGCCGAACCGCTCGGATCGTCCTCGGCGGCGTCGCGCCTATTCCGTGGAGATTGCCAAAGGTGGAGAGCATGCTGGCCGGACAGCGCATCACTCCAGGGCTGGCCGCGGCGGCGGGTGAAGAGGCCGTGGAAGGCGCAAAGCCTTTGGCGAAAAACGGGTACAAGGTCGGGATCACCCAAGCTATCGTCAAACGCACTCTGCTATCGCTTGGTACGAGAGCCTAGCCCCAATGCTGTTCCCTGAACGTAGCCGGTCTTCCTTCGTCACGTAATGAAACCGGGCATCAATTTCCCAGGACCGAGCCGGTCTTTATTAGACAACTCATTCGCCGAGCCAGAAGTCCGGTTTGGGCGGTACGCACCGAGTGCCGCTGTTGACGTAAAGCAGACTTCACGGTAGCAATGCGCCAGAACGCCGCTTATGGGCCACTTGAATGATTTGCCGACAAACCCGTCCATGTCGAATGATCATGGGGAACGCTCGCGCGGCCACGTCCTCTCCGTCGACGCTGCTGATGGAGCGATCAAGAGCTTGCAACTCCGCAATAACCACCGGTCGAACGCACAACGCGATCAAGCGCCGTCACCTTCACGAATCGCCGCGCGTGACCTGAACGCGCTAAGTGTCGATATGTCCATAAACTACCAAACTTTAGGTTTTTACTACTATTCAGATTCGACTATTATTTATATCTTAAGTTTGTGTTAGACTAAATTTATATAGGGTTCAGGAAAGAGGGCGTATGGCAAAGACCGGTTTTAGTGAAGAGCTAACAGCTCTTGGCGCGGTACTCGGCGCGCTGGAGCCACTCGATGAGGCCAAGCGCCTGTTTGTCCTGCGGACAGTCGTTGATAGACTGGCCCTCAAGGAAACGTTTACGTCAAGCACTCTCGAACTAGGGGCGGATCAAAAGAAAACCAGCCGGACTCATGCAGAAGGTGTCGGCCAAGGCGAGGCAACGCCCAAGGATTTCATGCGGTCCAAACAACCAAAGACGGACGTGCAACGGATCGCGTGCCTCGCAGACTACCTCGCTCGGGCGCGCGAGACGTCTCAATTCAAGACCCTCGATCTCACAAAACTAAACACTGAAGCCGCCGGCGCGAGATTCTCCAATGCGGCAGTCGCAGTAAGCAACGCGACTAGTGCGGGTTTGCTGACGGCCGCAGGAGGCGAAAAGAAGCAGATTACAGCACTCGGCGAAGATGTTGTCAAAGCGCTACCCGATCAGCAGAAGGTAAAACTCGTTATCCAGATCACCAAAAAGCCCAGAAAAAAGCGAGCCAAGAACAGCGCGTCAAAGAAGCCCTAGACTAGGCTAACTGCCGATGCGGAAGACCATCGAAGCACAACTGTATGGCGCTCTGCCAGCAAGGCTCGTTGAGGAGCTTCTTGATGCCCACGCAGAAGCAAAGCGCAACTATTACCTAGGAGGGTTACGCCTCAGCGCGGTTGAAGGCGGACGTTTTTGCGAAGCAGTCTTCCGCATCCTCGAATACGCAACGACGGCAACCTTTACTCCGTTGGGCACCTCGCTCTCGACTGACCGTCTTATTGATCGGCTTGGAAAACTCCCGGCGGCCAGTGCCCCTGACTCCGTCCGCCTGCACCTCCCGCGCGCGCTCCGCGTTGTCTATGACATTCGTAATAAACGGGACACGGCACATCTCGCCGACGGTATTGACCCGAATCTGCAAGATGCCACGCTGGTCGTTAACGTACTCGACTGGATACTCGCAGAGCTTGTGAGGATTTATCACAGCGTTACTCCCGATCAGGCCGCTATCATTGTTGACCAAATCGTGACTAGAAAAGCGCCTGTCATTCAGGAACTCCAAGGCTTCCTCAAAGTACTGCGCAACGATCTGCCGGCAGGAGACTTCTGTCTATTGCTCCTTTACCAACGCGGACAACAAGGTGCGGAATTTGCCGAGCTTCATGAGTGGGTCCGGCCTCCAATGCGGCCAAATCTCAGGCGCACCTTGGAAAGATTGGTCAATGAACGTGCTCTTGTCCACAATGATGGCAGGAAGTACTTCATCACGCGTACGGGCGAGCAAGACATTGATCGACGAGGGCTTGCGGCTCCGACGTGACCCTCTATATGGTTCAGAGAAGAACGTGGCCCTCCGGCGATTTGCTGCTGACTTGTCGGATCGACCCAAGGGCGCGGCCATAGCCGGAGCGCTCGATTCCTGCAAACAGCAGGCGCGCATCAGAGGTCACCATGCCGTTTATTACGCCAGCCCCGCTTCCAGCTTCAGCGAATCGCCTCAGTTCCGGATCGTTGGTCCCGCCGATCATGGGATAAATAGAACGGCAACCGAAGCAAGCAGCCGGTAAGAAGGCCGCCCTTGCGCTTCACCAATTCAATTTGAGCCCAAATTGTATCTGCCGCTCACTCGTTTGCGTCGGGCTGGTGAGCTGGTTGGCGGTGGAAATGACATTGCCCGAGCCATCGAAAATCTTGGTCTTCGGTGCCTGGTAGTTAGCCTTATTCAGAGCATTGAACGCTTCGGCGCGGAATTGGAGCTTCACCCTCTCATGCCAGATCAACCAGTTTTTGAATAACGAGAAGTCCAGCTCCTGCAGGCCGGGTCCCCGCAGCGTATTCCGCCCGAGATTGCCGAGCGTTCCCAGGGCCGGAAACGAGAAGCACTCCGTTCGGATATAGTTCGAAGGGTTGCCGGGATTGATGGCATTGGGCGAGCAGCCGGGCAGCGCATTGAAATCCGGTCTCTGGCCCCCGGAGGTGCTCCGGACCCGGCTGTCACCCGTTCGAGCCCGGTCCGTTTGAAGCGTTACCGAGAATGGCGCGCCGGACCGGGCGGAGAAGATGCCGCCCAGTTCCCATCCGCCCAGCACCGCCCGCGACAGGCCGTTATAGGATGCGAGAGCCGGGAGGGTCCAACTGTAGTTCAACACGAAGTTATGCGTCACGTCGAAGTCGGAGACTCCCTTTTGTAGCCGGGGAAGAAAAGCATAGGCGGTTCCGGAGGTGTTGGTGCTTTCGTTGTCGCTGAACGTGTTTGAACCCAGGTCTATGCTCTTCGACCAAGTGTAGACCGCCTTCAAAAAGAATCCATGGCTGAACCGTTTGTTCACGTCCGTCACCAGAGCGTGATAAGTGGAGTAATCGTCCCACAGAGTGGCTGCGATACGGCTGTAGACGGGATTGATTCTCGGAATTGTTCCGGTCTTCGGGAATTGTATGTGTCCATCCGGTGATACCGTGGTCAGCGCCAGAGGAACCTGATCGATATCTTCGAGGCTCCGCGGAAGATGATTGCCTCGGGAGCCGACGTACCCCACGGTGAATGCGACATCGGAGGCGAGTTGCCGCTGGACCGAGAAGTTCCACTGCATGTTATAGGCTCGCGGCGGGTTCGGCTCCACGTAAGTCTGGCGTTTGGCGCCTGCTTGAACCAAGCTGAGCGCGCCGGTCGGGAAAGCGGATGGCGGAGGGGATGAGATGGAGCCTTGTATGAAAACGGGAAATCCATTGGTGCGATTTTCAACCAGGTAGGGAAAAGGTAGAAGGTCGTAAATGCCGAATCCGGTACGAATCGAGGTCTTGCCGCTTCCGGTCGGGTCCCACGCAATTGCCACGCGCGGTGCGAAATTCTTTGTGGTGGTGTTGAAGTAGACCCCGCCGAGGATAGGGTTTGGCGACGCTAACGTCGGCAGGTTACCGGTTCGGTTGAACTGCTCGTGCAAGGGAGTTACATATTCGTATCGCAATCCCAGGCTGACCTTCATATTGGAACGAAACGCAATCGTATCTTCGGCATAAATTCCCGTGTACGTCTGGCGTATTCCGCGGATGTTCCGGCTGTCCGGCTCATCGGTGGTGAACTGGCCGGGTGTGCCCTGGAGAAAGTTGGCAACCGTGTCAAAGTCAAACTGGCCGAGCGGTACGCTCTGGGAGTTCTTGTTGTAACGCAGCCGCTCCACTCTTCCTCCAAATCCGAAGGTATTCCGCCCTTTGATCCATGTCAGCTCGTCGCCCCACTGGAGGGAGGTGTAGTTGAGTGTGTCAGACCCGGACGCTCCGATGCCGCCCTGCGTGCCAGTCAGGCCGGCAACGGTAATAATTCCCGACGGACGGCCCTTGACGAAGCCTAACGAAGTGTCGGTAGCGACGGGACTGATGGCTGCCTGGTCGAGCGCATCGGTCGCGTGCGTCCGGCTTACTCCCATCCGGGACGTATTCAGCAAGCCGGCCGAGAAAACATGCTGCAAGGTGATGACGGCGTTCTGATGACGGGACGGTGAACCGGTTAGTTTCTCGTTATAGGGATCCGGCTGACCCTCCGTCGTGTTATCGAACTGGTAGCTCCCCGACAACGTTGTTTGAGGTGAAAAATTATGGTCTACTCTTCCGACTACATATCGTTCGTTCCCGAGTTGCCTTCCTGCGAAGAGGAACTTAGCTGTGTCGCCATTGATTGGACCGTTGGAAACCGGAAAAAGGGCTAGATACGGCTGGATGACGGGAGCTATAGCAACGACCCTAGTCGAAGTGCAGGCGCTGTTCGCGCATAAGATGCCGTTCCGCGCATTGGGCGACAAAGTGTCCGAAGCGTGTGAGAGCCCTCTCACCT
Organism: Bryobacteraceae bacterium; assembly: GCA_051000095.1. Taxonomy (GTDB): domain Bacteria; phylum Acidobacteriota; class Terriglobia; order Bryobacterales; family Bryobacteraceae; genus JBBSHP01. The sequence continues at coordinate 49,235 of JBPCOQ010000128.1, forward strand.
CACGAAGCTCCTCATAGTCGCCAAAGATAAATGTTCTGTTTTTTACAATGGGTCCTCCCGCGGAGCCTCCGAACTGGTTGCGGCGGAACGGCGGTTTGCTCGCATCGAAGGTGTTGCGAGCGTCCAAAGCGCTGTTCCGCAGGAATTCGAAAAGACCGCCATGGAACTGGTTCGTCCCCGTTTTATAGACGGCGGTAACAACCCCGCCGCTGGATCGTCCATACTCGGCGGTGAACTCGTTGGTCAGTACCCGGAACTCGCGGATGGCCTCGACGCCCAGATTCACGTTCAACCCGCTGCCCGGGCTGGCGTTTGCGTAATCGTTCACCACCAAACCATCGATGAGAAAGACATTCCCCGTGGGCCGGCCGCCGGAAATGGAGAGAGCCTGCCCGTTGCCGCGGGCCGCTCGGGAATTGGAAAATCCGGCCGATGATTGCTGTCCTATGCCTCCTACAACGCCCGCTTGCAAGGTCGCTAACTGCAGCCAATCGCGTCCGTTGAGAGGAAGCTCCCGGACGGCATTTTCGCCCACGAGTCCGCCCATAGAGGCGTTAGAGGTTTCCAATTGTGGCGCAACGGCTTCGACCTCCACTCTTTGCTGGACGTCCCCGACCGTAAGTTCGAAATCCGCGGTCACGGACGCCCCAACGGTGACAGTGGTCCCTTTGCGTACCGAAGTCTTGAATCCGCTAACCGCGGCCTCAAGATCATAGTCTCCGGCCGGTATGCTAAGGATCTGGTACGCGCCCGTGGCATCCGAGGTCGCGGAACGCGAGACGCCCGTTTCGAGGCTTTTCGCGGTAATGTTGACCCCGCTGACGACAGCGCCGCTGGAATCTCGCACCGTCCCGAGAATGGTTCCATTGACTACCTGCCCTTGCACGGGCTGCAGCGACGTCAACAGTATTCCGGTCAGCCAAACGATGGCTCGCATTTGGAACGTTTTCATCGTTCCCTCCGTTCGACGGGGATTGGACCACTGACTATTGGTCTAATGTTATACCATAGCTTGGCTGTGCATCACTCGGTACGAGTGCCCAGGTTCGCTCCCATCCACACCGTTTTTGTGTTCACAAACTCCAGAATCCCGTAGGGCCCAAGCTCTCGTCCGTAGCCCGAGAGCTTGATGCCTCCAAAGGGAAGGCGGGCGTCAGAGGCAACCATGCCGTTAATAAACACCAGCCCCGCTTCCAACTCTTCGGCGAATCGCTCCTGCTCCGCTGGATCGTTGGTCCATGCTGATGCACCCAGGCCGAAAGGAGTATCGTTTGCGAGCGCGATCGCGGCATCTAGATCCGGTACTCGGAAGAGCATGGCCACGGGTCCGAACAGCTCCTCGTAAAAGATTGGGGAATCGGGTGTCACGCCCGCCAGCACCGATGGCTCGTAGAAGTTGCCGGGTTTGTCCAAGCGTCTTCCTCCAGTGAGTAGGCGCGCCCCCGCGGATACGGCGCGATTCACCTGGTCCTCGAGATCCTGCACGATCTGGGGCGTTGCCAAAGGACCTACCTGTGTTGCCAGATCGCTCGGATCGCCGACCCGCAACGCACGCATGCCTTCCACAAATCGTTTCTCGAACTCTTCGTAGATGGCGTCCGCAACGATGAAGCGTTTTGCCGCAATGCAGGATTGTCCGTTGTTAATCGTCCGGGCGCGGACAGCGGTGGATGCGGCTTCTTCGATCCCTACGCTGGGCATCACGATAAATGGATCGCTGCCGCCCAGTTCCAGAACCGCTTTCTTGATCTGCTTGCCTGCCGTCGCCGCTACCTGGCTCCCCGCCGGTTCGCTGCCGGTGAGCGTTACTGCTACGATTCGCGCGTCCTCGATCACTTCCCGCACCAGGTCCGATCCGATCAGGAGCGTCTGAAACACACCTTCCGGAAAGCCTGCGCGGCGAATGATGTCTTCGATGGCCAAGGCGCACTGAGGTACGTTTGAGGCATGCTTCAGCAGTCCCACATTGCCCGACATCAGAGCCGGCGCGACAAACCGGAACACCTGCCAGAACGGAAAATTCCAGGGCATGATCGCGAGGATTACTCCCAGAGGCTGGTGCACGACGTAGCTCCGCCGCGCATTGGTCGCGATCTCCTCTTTTGCGAGGATTCGCTCGGCATTCTCCACATAATAACGACAGGCGGTCGCGCATTTGGCAGCTTCGTCAGCGGCGGCCTGGAGCGGCTTGCCCATTTCGGCGGTCATGATCGCTGCAAATCGATCCTTTTCAGTCTCGAGGATCTCCGCGGCTCGCATCATCCAGCCCCGGCGATCGGCGAAACTGGTCTTTCGGTAAACTTTGTACGCTTGAGCTGCCAATCCGATTTTGGCGTTGAGTTGCTCTGGCGTCAGCGAGTCGAAACTGCGCAGTATTTTTCCTGTTGCTGGACTTATGGAAGCGATCGGCATAGGCTGCTACGAGGTTAACCTGAACTCGCGCTCGTGGCTTACACTCTTTTCATGGCATCGCACAAGCGGAGGAATGCGGTCGTGCTGCTCCTCTCCATGGCGGGTGGAATCGCGTTCTTTCATAAAGGCCCAGGCGTCGAGGATTGTTGCCGTCACGCCTCCGGTTTAAATGCCTATGCACAGCAATTAGCCCCCGGCTCGCCGGCCTCACAGCAATCTGGAGGGGACATCGTTCCCGTCCGGCAGGTGTTCGATCCATTTCCCGTTTTCAACGGCATCGCCGTCGACACGCAAAACAATGTCGTGGTAATGAGCGACGTCAACCGGAAAAGTCTGCTCTCTTACGACCGGAATGCGGACACAACCAATCCTACCGAGTCGACGCCCGCGCTCACACAGATCATCGGTCCGGAGACGAATCTCGGTTTCGTGACGGGCGTAGCTCTAGACCCGCGCAGACGGGAGATTTTCACCGTTAACAACGATATTGAGGACACTCTCGTTGTGATGCCCTACGCGGCTGCCGGAAATCAAAAGCCGGCCCGTTTGTTGTCGGTACCGCACCAGGCATGGGGGTTGGCGCTCAGCCTGGCTCACAATGAGATCGCGGTATCGGTGGAGATGCATAACGCTGTCGTTTTTTACCGGCGGGAAGCGCAAGGAATCGAAACTCCCGTCCGTTACATCCGCGGCGTGGAAACGCAACTAGCCGATCCGCACGGCGTGTTCTGGGACGAGCGCCACAACGAGATCGGTGTCGCCAACCACGGCAACTTCCGAGGTCTCGTTCGAAACACCGGTGGAGGTTGTGTTCCAACGGGCACGGCGGATGAGGAAGGAGGTACATTTCAGCCTCCGTCTATATCCATCTATCCCGCTGAAGCAAAGGGAAATCAGAAACCTCTGCGCGTAATTCAGGGAGAACGTACGAAACTGGATTTTCCAATGGGCCTCTCCATGGATTCTGTCCACGGTGAGATCGCGGTTGCAAACAACGGCGGCGACTCAATTTTGATATTTGAAAGGACCGCTGCCGGAAATGCCGCTCCGGTGCGAGTGATTCGCGGCGGGCGAACAGGGATCAGCCGTCCCATGGGCGTCGTGATCGACACCAAAAACGATGAGATCTGGGTATCGAACTTTGGCGACCACACTGCCCTCGCATTTGCGCGCGGCGCCAGCGGCGATGTCGCGCCGAAACGTGTGATCCGGACCGCTCCCGCGGGCACTCCGGCCGCCGGTTTCGGAAACCCCATGGCTGTTGCCTATGATTCCAAACGGAAGCAAATTCTGGTGCCGAATTGAGTAACCCAACCGCGCGTTGCGGCATTCGCCAGGATGGCGAACGGAAACGTCAGTCCCGAACGCGTCATTTCTGGACAAGCTTCGAGATTAGGGCGAACGGTCCACGGCCTGGCTTACGATCCTGCCCATGATGAAATTGTGGTGCCAAATCCTTTGGCGGATGCCATCCTGGTTTTCCGGGCGGGAGCGAACGGCGCGGAGCCTCCCCTGCGGGTGATTCAAGGTCCATGCACGAAACTGGTTCTTCCACACTCGGTAAGCCTGGATCTCGAACATCACGAGATCCTGGTCGCCAGCTTGACTGGAAAGACCATTACCGTTTACCCCTGGAATGCAAATGGAAACGTCACGCCGCTACGAATGCTGAAAGGTCCGAAGACGAAACTGGGGCATGTGGTGGGCCTGGGCGTGGATGCGGCCAGCGACTTGCTAGCGGTGGCCAACTCCGAGGAGATACTCGTTTTCCACCGCACCGACAATGGTGACGTGGCTCCGCGCAGTGTCATTGGCGGGCCGAATACTGGCATAGGCGATGAGCCTTGGCAGATGCAAATACATCATGGCAAGATCTTCTTGGCTGCCTCGAACCACCTTCATCAAAACCTGTATTCGGGAGTCACCTTGAAAAAGGGATACACCAAGCCGCCGGCGGATCCTTGGAATAATCCCAACCTTGGTTTTATCGGCGTTTGGAACATCACTGACAACGGAGACGTGGCTCCGCGCGCCATCGTCAAAGGGCCATTTAGCGGTCTGCTGCACCCGGTGGGTTTAGCGCTTAGCCCTCAGGATGGCGAGATCTTCGTTTCCGATAGCGTGCGCAATGGATTGTTTACATTCTTGACGCCAGAATTCTTCAGGTGAAATTAGATTCTTAGATACGCCAGCCTTATTTCGGCTGGGTTTTCGACCGGATGCTTCCAAACTGATTCCAAAGGAGTTTGATCTTCTCGACGAACACTTCTGTGGAATGGAACGGCCTGAGCCTCGGCCCTCTAAGCTATTGAATGTAAGTGGTGGCCAGGGACGGAATCGAACCGCCGACGCCAGCCTTTTCAGGGCTGCGCTCTACCGACTGAGCTACCTGGCCGTAGAACTCTATTCTAACAAACTACGCTTTTAGCGCCTGCCTTTGGATCTCAATCAGATCCATCGCGCCCCGGCGCCCCAGCGCAATCAGACTCGCCAAATGGCAGTCGTCGAATGGAGTCTTCTCGGCCGTCGCTTGCAGCTCGACAAACTGGCCGGAGCCGGTCATCACAATGTTCATGTCAACGTCCGCTCGTGAGTCCTCCTCATAACAAAGGTCCAGCATGGCGGTGGAATGGACGATCCCGACGCTGGTGGCTGCAATGTGATCGCGAATCGGCAGCGCCTTGAGCGATCGATATTGAACCAACTGCTTCAGCGCGAGAGAGAGCGCGACGAAAGCGCCGGTGATGGCGGCGGTGCGAGTTCCACCGTCCGCTTGCAGCACATCGCAATCCAGCAGAATGCTCCGTTCGCCCAGCGCCACCAGATCGATCACGGAGCGCAACGAGCGGCCAATCAAACGCTGGATTTCGTGCGTGCGCCCGGATGGCCGGCCTTTCGCCACTTCGCGCGGCGTGCGGGTCGCGGTGGCGCGCGGCAGCATTGCGTACTCGGCCGTCACCCATCCCTTGCCGCTTCCCCGCAGGAACGGAGGCACGGTATCCTCAATCGAAGCCGTGCACAGCACGCGTGTATTGCCCACTTCGATCAGCGCCGAGCCTTCGGGAGTCATCAGATAATTTGTTGTTATGCGCACAGGACGCATCTGATCGTCCCTGCGGCCATCAATTCTCATACAGTTCCGGATTGCAGCGAAAGATAGAACATCAAACACAAGATCGCGATGCCGCCAATGATCAACACCAGGCACGGCACTGCGCCTTTCATCGATTTTGCGTTAGTAGCTTTGGATTTGTTTTGTTCGGCTAATTTGTATTTCGCCATCTTGCCCGCAAACGGGTCTTGCCCGCAAGCGGGTCCCCTTACTAGAGTGACACTATTGTGTGCATCTGGCGGCGTCCACCAGGAAACTTCCCACGGCCTGCCATCTTTCCGGCTGGCGCTTTTCAATTTGAAAGGAGTGCGTTTTGGCATCGGCGTGTATGCGCCACGCCTGCTGTTCACCGTCCTCTGAGTGCGGCCACCGAATCGGTTGATCGCTCACTTGCTGAGGCGTCCAACTTTCGCCGCCGGTCATGCTCGCGTACAGCTCATGCCGTTTGCGAAGGCCGGTGCCGAGCAGCATCGTCCCGCGAGTTCGCGATTCAAACCGGAAGCGCTCGATCACGCCGGCTCGCCCGTCTTCGAAAACCAGGCTTTGACGCCACGTTTTGCCGCCGTCGGAGGTGACCAGGAAAAAGGGATCGCGAGGAATACCTTGCACCATATGGCCCGAAATCCATCCGGTTTCAAAGTCGATGAATTGAATTTGATCGAGTGCGGTGAATCGTAGCCGCTCGTGCGGCTCGGTCCAAGTCTTGCCCGCGTCCTCGGTGGCCAGCAGAATCGAATCCAGCGTGATCGTCGCCGAATGCAGATTTCCCGCTAGAAAGATCCTGTTGCCGACCGCCTCGATACCGCTCAGTTCCAGGTAGACCGGGCATGGCTCCTCTTCGGAGCACGCTAGCCCGGCGGTCTGCATGCTCTCGGACGTGCAGGTGAACGGGACGCGCATCGGCGCGCCGCTGTTCTCGATAGCAGCTTGCGCGTGGAGAATCGGAAGCAAGAATAGAAGGCGGCGCATGCGGCTACTCCTCGCGCAAGATCTGGAGCGGCTTTTGGCCGAGGATGCGGAAGCTCGCCATCCATCCGGCGAAATTGGCGATGAGCGCGGTGATTCCAACGCACGCGATGCTCGGCCATATTTCGAAACTGACATGCGCATTCAGCATGCGTTTCAGCAGCAGGCTTGCGAATCCGTTGGCCAGTAGACTGCCCATCACGCCAGCCACGGCGCCGAGAACCAGAAACTCCACCGAGAAGATCTTGCTCACACGCCAGCGGGTGGCGCCAAGCGTCTTCAGAATCACTACTTCCCGGACCCGGCGGAAGCGCGTCCCCGCAATGCTGGATGCCAGGATGATTGTGCCTGCGAGGATCGCGAATAGCGAGATGAACCGGATCACGATCGCGATCTGATCCACCACACCCTGGAAAGTTTGCAATACATCGGCCATGTTCATCACCGTGACGGTCGGGTAGCCTTGATAAAGCGCCTGTTGCAAGCCGGACACCGCGCCCGGCGCGACGCGCAGACTTCCGTAGTAGATCCCAGGAAAGCTGTCCAGCGCGCCCGGGCTGAAGATGAACTCGACGCGGCTCGCCAGGTGGATGGAATCGATCTTCTGAATACACGCGACCCGCGCCGTCACTTTGCGTCCCGCTATCTGCCATTCCGTGGTCGAGCCGGGCTGCACCTTCAGCGTGTGCGCGACCTCATCGGACACGGCCACCTGTGGAGCCAAGTGACGATCGGCTGGATTCCACCAGTTGCCTTGGACGATATCCACGTATTCGGGCTTAACGCCGGCGGAGGTGACAGTCCGTGTGTAATGGAACCGCCGGGCCCAGCCTTTGAGCGGAAGCTTGTCGATTTGCTTACCGTCATAGGCTAACATTTTGGCCGCGACTGTTCCTATGAATTCGGGTGGTGCGCTGATGCCGGGCTGGTGGGCAATGAGATCGAGCACGCCTTGTTTTTGTTCGGGCGACACATCGATCAGGAACACGTTCGGCATGCCAGGCGGCGCGCTGCGGCGGATCTCTTTCAACAACCCATGCTGCACAAGATAAACCGTCAGCGTGAACATCACTCCAATGCCTAGCGCCACCAGCGCAGCCTGGGCGTGATTGCCGGGCCGGTAGAGATTCGCGATACCGTGGCGTAGCGACATCGGCAGCTTCCACACGGGGCTGCGGGAAAGCTTTCGAAGACCGCCCAGCAGGAGCCATGCGATCGCAGATAGAACCAGCAGGCTGACAATCAGGCTGCCGGTAAAATATGCGCCGGTCTGAAACGCATCCGGGCGCTTTCCGGAAGTGAGCGAAGCGGCGATCCCGCCAATGCCAAAGATAATCAGCGCTCCCGCAATCAGAGACTCCTTGGATTGCGACAGACGCGTGCGCCAGCCCGGCTTGGTCTCTTCCATCTCGCGGCGGAAGATTGCTCCCGGCTTGATCCGGCGAACGGTGAGCAACGGAGGCAGCGTGAACAGCAGGGTTGCCAGCAGACCGACGCTCATCCCCTGGGCCGCGGTGATGAAATCCCACGTGACCGAGGGCTGAAGCTGAAAGAAGCGCGCCAGAAAGACCGGGAAGGCGCGCTGCACCGCAAGCCCAATCAGGACGCCCAGCAGACCACCCAGAGTTCCGAGAGCCAGCGTCTGGAGGACATAAATGCGGATGATCTGGTTCGATCGCGCGCCGATACACTTCATGATCGCAATCGAATCCATTTTTTGCTGCAGGTGCGCGTGCATTGCAGTCGCGACGCCCAAAGCGCCGATGATCAACGTGATCAGGCTCACCAGACTCAGGAATGTCGTGGCACGATCCAACCCCTGCGTAATGATCGGATGGGTTTCGCGGTAATCGGCAATCAGCGCTTCCGGAAATGCTTTCTTGAGCGTGTCGCGCGCCTGTTGAATGCCGGGGGTGCGGGGACCCAGCCGGAACAGATAACGCTCGGCCGCGCGGCTGCCAGGAAGCATCAGGCCGGTCTTTTCCAGGCCACCTCGCGTGATCATGACGCGCGGCCCCACGTTCAAGCTTCCCAGCATGCGGTCGGGTTCGTAAGCGACTCGGCCAACGATGTTGAACGGGTGGCCGCCCAGGCGAATCGTATCGCCCGGCTTCAATTGCAGCCGAAGCAGCACATCGTCCGAAACAGCCACTGTATCGGCGGTCAGCTTCTGCGAGAGCGGACCCGGCGGGTCGAGCCGAATCTCACCATAGAACGGGTAAACGGTTGGGTCCACGGCCTTGATCGAAACCAACATGGGAGGGTGGCCCGGCGCAGCCGAAGCCATTGAAAGTGTTTCCGTGATCCAGGTGCGTTGAACGCCTCGCCGGGAGAGATCTTCAAGCGCCGCTTGTTGATCGGGGTCCGGCAAAGTAAACACCCGAAGCGAGAGGTCCGCCGCCATCAGCGTGCGCGCCTGGCTGAGCAGCAGGCCATGAAATGCACGGCTGAATCCGCGGACTCCCGTCAGCGAACCCACTCCGATGGCAACGGCCACAATAACGAAAAGGAACTTGACCGAGGACGCGCGAGATTCACGCCACGCGATCTTCCAAGCCGTGTGCCAGCCGAACCTCATCGCGGTAGCGGTTCGGCTCGTATCTCGCGAGACGATTCCTTGTATTCGTCGCTGAAGACCGATCCGTCGTTCAGCAGAATACGGCGATCGGCATGAGCAGCGAGCGTCTGGTCATGCGTAACCAGGACCAGCGTTGTGCCTTCGCGCTTGTTAAGCGACATCAGAAGGTCTAAGATGTGCCGGCCATTTTGGCTGTCGAGGTTGCCGGTGGGCTCATCCGCTAACAGAATCGGGGGGCTCACCATGAATGCGCGGGCGATCGCGATGCGCTGTTGCTCGCCACCCGAAAGCTGCACCGGGTAATGGTCGCGGCGGTCCAGCAGGCCGACGCTCTCGAGCAGCTCCGCCGCGCGACGCGATCCGTTCGTGCCGTTGCCAGTCAACTCGAACGGAAGGAGAACATTCTCCTCGGCGGTCAGCGTAGGGATCAAGTGATAGGACTGAAAAACAAAACCGATCTTGCGGCCGCGCAGCACTGCCAGGCGGTCCTCATCGAGACCCGTGATGTCCTCGCCATCGAGCAGGATCTGGCCAGTGGTCGGTGAATCCAGACCGGCGAGCAGGCCGAGTAGCGTGCTCTTTCCACTGCCGGAAGGTCCCATGATTGCAGCGAACTGGCCCGCCGGGATGTCGAAATCGATGCCCTTCAGGATGTCGACGCGATGGGTGGCGGTGGCTATGCTCTTCGTAAGACCGGAGACCCGGATCATCGGACCGCGGCCGGGATTCGCTTGCAAAGCTCATTATCTCAGGTGCAGCCACTGCCCCGATTCTAAGCACCGTGGGAAATGCTTCAGCGGGAGCGACGGGGGCCGTCACAAGTATCGGAAACTGAGTGGAGTGGGCGTTTCGCCCGCCTTCGGCATTGCTTTGCCCCTGGGCAGGCAAATTGCCTACCCCAGTCAGAATCAATCACCTAGCCGTGAGTTTCTGAGAAGCTTGTCCCTGCGGAGCAATCATCCCGAACCGGCGAAGTCGTCTCCCGTCTTTCGCTGGATGCGAACGTTAGTATCAGTCCGGTGTTCGTCTCCGAAAGCGTGTGGTTAGGATCGGAGAACTCGTTCATAATAAATGTTCGAGAAGAGGCTGTGATCGCTTGATCCCGGCTTCGCGGGGAGTCGAGCGAACAGGGACTCCAGTCTAACAAGCACAGCGGTGTCCATGCCGGTGAGCAGTTTGTTCTATGCGCGCCGGCGCCCCTTTTCCAGGCGTTCCGCCAGAAACACTTTAAGAAGAGACGGGTACGGAACGTCCCGTTTGTTCGCGAGTACTTTTAGATCTTCAATTATGGATACAGGCAGGCGCAACGAGATGGTACGAAGGGACGGCTTCAACTTCGGGAATCGGCGCTTTTGAGCGGCTTGCCAGTCAATGAACTCGGTGGAATCGTGCTCGGCCCAGAAGTTTCGCTCTTGCTCTTCGGAACGAAATTCAGGAATTTTTTTCTTGGTGTTTGTCATAGAACTCTTACTCTCTGCGATTCATTTCTCGAACGGAAATTACTCGAATCAACTTATGCCGCGTGGTGAAGGCGGCAAACAAGTACCGGCCGCGGGTCGTCTGACCCAACACGTAGTATCTTTTTTCGCGCTGCGAGTAGCGGATGTCGGCCCGAAGGACAAGAGGCTCATTGAAGAACACCTCTTCTGCTTCTTCCGGGGTGACCCTATGGCGATCCCAATTCTTCTGAGCGTTCGCTTCGTCCCAATCAAAGCCGGAGCAATCATCCAGCGGGTGTCTATGTTCCGTCACTATCAATCGTATATGGCTGACATATACAACAAGCCAGGGTCGCCGTTAAGCCTGAGGCGGGCCGTTCTCGAAAGAGGTCGGCTTCAACGGAATCGATCGCGCAGTAAAGGCGGGCGGCCTCGTGCTTGCGGAAAGGGTTGAGCAGGATCTGCCCTTTCCAATCTGGTGGCGCTGTTACGCCCGCAGTTGTTTGTACCGGGATTCCCTTCCAGGCGCCTCCGGTACTGGCCGGCATCTACGACGGCCAACCGCTGATGGATTTTTAGCTTGGACAGCAGGCAGGCATTCGAAGTGACCAAACCCTATAGCCCTCATCGCCGATCGTGGTTTTTAGCGAATTTGGCGCTATGGTTTCCGACCTGTCCGGTCAAGCGCGGGGAGGGCAGGTCGGAAACCTGCCCCACATGGGTTACCAGGGCGATACCGCCTTCAGAATATCCGACACGTAATTTACCGTCTCGGGAATTGCCGGTACTCCACCATCCTTGTCCACGCGCCCTGGCCCGGCATTGTAAGCGCCCAGCGTCAATGCCAAATCGCCGTTATATTTCGTCAGAAGCTGTTTCAGCAGTTTCGTCCCAGCCTCGATATTTTGCTTCGGATCGAACGGGTCCCTCACGCCAAGCTCGTCCGCTGTGCCGGGCATTAATTGCATCAGTCCCTGGGCGCCTTTGACCGACACCGCGCACGGTTTGGCCCCGGACTCCTTATGAATCACCGCCTGGATCAGATCGGCTTGGACGCCCGCCTTCCCACCCGCCGCGCTCACTAGTGAATCAAGCTGATCTTTCGGCATCGGATCGCAGTCCACCCCCGAAGCCAGACCGATATTCATGTTCACCGGGGCCGGCCAGGGGACGGTGAAGAACGCGGATGAAGGTCCTGGGTCTGAAGCAACCACCTGAGCGGCAACCGACTGCTTCTGCGCGGATGCTTTCTGCTTCTCCAGGGATGCAGCCATCGCCGCGCGAACCTTCGTTTGGAAATCTGCTACATCCTGTCCGGCCAGAATGTAACTGTATAAAAATATGACACCTAAGGCTCGACTCACCACCCTCCATCGGCCATTCCTTTCCGCCGGAACATACCACCCTTGAAATTCAAGAGTTACACTGGAGTGAACCCTTATGCGCCTTCTGATCTCACTCGCTCTGCTTCCGCTCCTCTCAGCCGCCGATCCGCCTCGGCCTAAGCCCATTCAAATCCCTGTCCGCCAGTACAAGCTGGACAACGGACTCCGGATCGTGATGTCTGAGGACCACTCGGCTCCCACTTATACCGTGGCCGTGACTTACAACGTCGGATCGCACGACGAGAAGGCCGGACGCACAGGCTTTGCTCATCTGTTTGAACACATGATGTACCAGGGTTCCCAGAATGTTGGCAAGGGCGAGCACTTCATCTTGGTCCAGAACAACGGTGGCAATATGAACGGCACTACCAACGAGGAGAGGACAGTTTACTTCCAGGCCTTTCCTTCGAATCAGATCGATCTGGGCCTGTATCTCGAAGCAGACCGCATGCGCTCGCTGGTCATAAACCAGGCCAATCTCGATAATCAACGCAATGCGGTCCAGGAAGAGCGCCGATTAGGCATTGACAACCAACCTTATGGCAAAACACAGGAGGCATTGGACGATACTGCTTTCGATAATTTCGCGAACAAGCATTCGGTGATCGGATCGATGGAAGACTTGAACGCGGCCAGCGTAAAGGACGTTCAGGATTTTTTTCGCATGTACTACGCTCCTAATAACGCGGTGCTGACACTCGTCGGTGATTTCAAGCAGGAGGAAGCGCTGGCGAAAATCAAGAAATATTTTGAAGACATCCCGAAGCAACCCACGCCGCCTGTTCCGGATCTGACGGAGAAACCGCAAGCGGGAGAGCGCCGCAAGACCATTGAGGACAGCTTCGCGCAACTCGCGCGAGTTGACGTGCTGTTCCGGATTCCTCCAGGAAATACCGATGATTGGTACGCCGCCAGCGTTCTCGCGAGTGTTCTGGGCGGCGGCCAGTCCTCGCGGCTGTATCAAAGTCTGGTTAAAGATAAGGAGCTCGCCATCCAGACGGTATCCTTCGCTCAAGAGCACCGTGGGCCCGGGCTGTTGGATGTGATCGCGTTGGTGCGCCCGGGGAAAGACCCTAAAGACGTTGAGAATGCGATCTACGCGGAAATTGAACGCCTCAAAACCGAGCCAATTGCGGACTGGGAACTCGACAAAGTGCGCATGGCAACGCGCCGCCAGAGCGCCCAACAGTTGCAGAGTACTCTTTCCCGCGCGATTCTGATCGGTCAGATGACGGTGTATTACAACGATCCGAACCTGATCAACACCCATTTTGTCAAAATACAAAACGTAACCAAGGCGGACGTCCAAAGAGTAGCGAAGAAGTTCCTCACGGACGACAACCGGACAGTAATTACCACTGTGCCGAAGCCGAAGACTATGATGCCGCCCAAGCCGGCCGCGCAATAAGGAATATCCATGAGAATCTTACAGAGCCACGACCGCGAGGGAGTGTACGTCTTAATCGCCGCCACACTGCTTTTTCCAATCTTTGCCCTCGCTCAAGCGCCGCCGCCTGACACCGCACCGGGAGCTAAAGCGGCGCCCATGAGCAAAATCGACCGCAAGCGTAAAGCTCCGGTCTCGAACGATGTTTTGCGCGTTCATCTGCCCAAAGCAAAGGAAATGACTCTGGACGATGGGCTGAAAATCCTGCTGATTGAAGATCACCGGATGCCCACCGTAACAGTCAGCCTGGTAATTCCTGGGGCCGGCGGCATCTACGATCCACCGGATATGCCGGGACTCGCCAGCTTCACGGCCACTATGCTGAAAGAGGGAACAACCACTCGCAACAGTAAGCAGATCGCCGAGCAACTTGACCGGCTGGGCGCTTCCCTGTTCACCTCCGCGGGCTTTAACTCCCGTTCGGCGAGCATCAACATCTCCGGACTTAGCGATAACATGCCGGAGTGGATGGCGCTAGCGGCGGATATCATATTGAACCCGACCTTTCCCGCCGATGAGTTAGCCAAGCTGAAGCAGCGCCAAAAGGCTCAACTGCAGCAGCAACGGTCGTCCCCGAGTTTCCTGGTGAACGAGCGGTTCAGCAAAGCCGTATTCGGCGATCATCCGGCCGCCAGGACCGCGCCGACTCTGGCTTCGATCGAGGCAACCACGCCGGAGATGCTTCAGAAATGGCACAAAGAACGGTATGTGCCGCAGAACGCGATTCTGGGCGTAGCGGGCGATATCACGGCCGACGCTTTGATGAAGCAGTTGGCCAACCTGAAGTCCTGGGAGCGTACAGACTTTAAGGTCGCGCCCATCGCGGCGACCAAACCTGTTGCCGCCAAAAAGATCTATATTGTGGACCGGCCAGGATCTGTTCAGACCGAGGTGTATCTTGGCAACATCGCGGTCAGCCGCACCGACCCGGACTATATTCCGATGACGGTAATGAATCGCATTATCGGCGGAGGACCCGCTGCGCGTTTCTTCATTAATCTTCGCGAGGAGAAAGGCTATACGTACGGGGCGTATAGCCGTCTGGATGCGGGGCAGTGGGCGGGGCCGTGGATTGCCTTCGCGAGCATGCGGACCGATGCTACCGAAGGCGCGATGACCGAGTTTCTGAAGGAGATCCGCAGAATTCGCGAAGAACCGGTCCCTGAGAGTGAACTGGAAGAAGACAAGCGCTCGGTGGTAGCATCGTTCGCGCTCTCGCTCGAGAGTCCCGCGGAGCTTTTAAGCTATGCCATGACCCAGAAGCTGTACGGCCTACCGGCCGACTACTGGGATACCTACCCGTCGAAGCTCACGCAGGTTACAGCCGAGCAGGTGCAGACGGAAGCCCGCAAATACCTGGATCCCGACCAATGCAGATCGTGGCGGTCGGCGATGCGAGCAAGATCAAGCCGGTCCTGGAGAAGCTTGGACCAGTAGAAGTGTACGACACCCAGGGCAAGAAGCTGCAGTAGCACAGGCATTCCTGCCTGTGTGGTTCTTTGATGAAGACAGTCCTCAACTGTCTGTTCGGCTGGACCCTGACCACCGCAACAGCGTGGGCACTCGGCGTTTTCCTGTTACGCCGAATCAGCCTGCGGCTCCATCGATCCGAAGAGATCCTACTCGGGTTTCTAGCCGGCGTGCCCTGTCTGAGCGGCTTAATCTTCGCCTTGTGCGTCCTACACCTGATTCATAAAGGTGTTTTCCTGGCAGTAGCGATTGCGTCACTTCTCCTGGTTGCAAAAACGCGAAGCTGCATCCCGCCGGAAGCGCCGCTGGCACCCGTTCCGAAAATTTGGAAATGGACCTTCGCCCTTGTTTTCGCGATCTTCGCTTTTCTCTATTTCATTAATGCACTCGCGCCCGAGATGAGCCCGGACGGCGCGGGTTACCACATTCCCATAGCGGCCCATTACTATCGCGCGCATGGCTTCGAGCGAGCCACCTGGAACATGTACTTCAATCTGTCTCAGGGAATCGAACTGCTCTTCCTGATGGCATTCTCGTTTGGTCGGCATTCCGCGGCGGCCCTGACGCACTTCAGCTTCCTGCTCGCCTTTCCGTTCCTGATAATCGCTTATGCGCGCCGGTTTGGCTTCGCTTCGGCAGGCGTCGCCGCGGCACTCATCGTCTTTGTAAGTCCGGTTGTCGGCAGGGACGGGTCCTGCGCGTATAATGACGTCGCTGTCACGGCAATTGTCTTTGGCATGTATTACTTTCTGCAGCTTTGGCATTCCGATAAAAACTGGCGGTTCCTGGTTCCAGCAGGCCTTTTAGCGGGATTCGCGTTCGCTGTGAAATACACAGCGGTTATGGCCGTTGTTTACGCAATCTTGTTCGTTGCGTGGAGTGCCCGGCGGCGAAATGTCCCTATTCTACGGCCAATTGCCTTAGTCGCGTCCCTCGCCTTCATCATGATCGCGCCTTGGCTAATCAAGAACTGGATATTCGTACGTAATCCAGTCGCGCCACTCGCGAACAGCTTGTTTCCCAATCCGTACTTCCATATCTCAGCAGAACAAGATTTACGCGCCTACACGAAAATGTACGATCTGACAAGCTATCGGGAACTCCCTCTGGAATTAACAGTCCGTGGAGAAAAACTGGCTGGTCTATTCGGACCGGTTTTACTGCTGGCCCCGCTTGTGGTCTTCGCGTTACCGTATCCAGCCGGCCGCCAGTTATTGCTCGCAGCTCTTGTCCTCGGCAGTACTTACTTTAATAACATCGGCGCGCGTTTACTGATGCCTGTAATCCCATTTGTGTGTCTGGCTCTGACACTTGTACTTCAACGATTTCGTTGGGTCTTGTTCGGTTTGGCATTAGCGCAGGCGATTCTATGTTGGCCCTGGGTGCTGAAAACGTATTGCAGCCAGTATGCATGGCGGCTGGACAAGCTACCGGTCGCCCAGGCCTTCAGGCGAGAATCCGAAGATCATTACATGGCGCGAACCTGGCCCGCCTATCACGTCGATCGCATGCTGGACGCGCAGATGCGCCCATCCGATAAAGTGTTCTCCTTTGGGGGCATCCCGGAAGCGTACACGTCCCGGCAAATATTGGTCCAGGGGCAGGGCGCGCAGAACGAAGTGCTTGGCGACATGCTCGCGACTGCGCTAATCACGGACTTCCAGCCACGCCACCTTGTGGATTTCCATTTCCCCGAACAGCAACTTAGCCGGGTTCGCGTAGTGCAAACCGCGCGCCTCGCAACCGATCAATGGGATGTCTCGGAGTTCCGCGTTTTCAATAAGGGCCTGGAATTGGCTCGTGATCCGCATTGGCGGTTGCTGGCACATCCCAATCCGTGGGATGTGCAACTCGCTTTCGATAACGCCCCGGTAACAAGGTGGCGAAGCTGGCAAGCCGCGCAACCCGGCATGTTCCTCGAAATTGATTTTGGCGCGCCGCGGGCGGTCGATAGCGTTCGCATCGAGACTAGCGATCACGACCTGATCAAGATGCGGGTGGCGGGTATGAAACCGTCTGGAGGGTGGTTCGTTCTCAGCGATCAAGAGATCTGGAGTGAACATGCACTTACTCAGAATTTGAGGCGATCGGCAACCGAAGAGTTCACCAGACGCGGCGTGCGCTACCTTCTGATCGACTCATCGAACTACCGGGCGGACGATTTCTTCACGTACTCCGCCAATTGGGGCTTGAAGGAATTGGGACGGCCAGGCACGGCTCGCTTGTATCGCATCGAGTAAACATGATGTTCCGCAATCGGCGCTTGGCCTATTACGGCATTCCGATGCTGTTCTGCCTGACGGTGCATTTCATGGGACTGAGGACCTGGTTTTACCTGGACGATTTTGCGTGGCTGGGTCTGCGCCTGGAAGTGCATTCGTTTCGCGATCTGCTCGGGGTGCTATTTCGCCCGGAAGCGCAAGGGACGGTACGCACCTTGAGTGAGCGGCTGTTTTTCCTGACCTTCTCCATCCTCTTCGGTCTGAACGCGCTTCCGTTCAAGATTTGGGTGTTTCTCACACAGTTTGCGAACATCGCATTGCTGGCCCAGATCACCTGGCGGATCACCGGCTCGGCGCTGGCCGGCTTTCTTACCGCCCTACTCTGGACGGCAAATCCGGGCATGGCCATTCCGCTCGCGTGGGTATCCGCTTATAATCAGATCGCTTTCAGTTTCTTCATTCTGCTGGCGTTTCGCTTATTTTTGGCATACATCGACACGGGAGAAGCCAAGTATTGGGTCTGGCAGTGGGTAGTGTTCCTTTTCGGCTTTGGATCTCTCGAGTTAAATGTCGTCTATCCAGTGATCGCGGCAGGCTATGCTCTTTGCTGTGCGCGTACATATCTTCGCAAAACGCTGTATCTCTTTATACCGTCCATAGCGTTCACGGCAGTACATTTCTTACTGATCTCGCGGCCAGACGCCGCGTCATACAAAATGTATTTCGGCGGTAACTTATGGACGGCGCTCTGGCAGTATCTGTTGTTTGCGCTCGGTGCGGTGCGAACTTCCAAGATAGATTGGCGCCCCCTGTGGCTGGGAAGATCTGTCGCTGTCGCGGCGTTGTTACTAATCCTGTTCTTCGTGTTCAGAGCACTGTTTCGTCGTGAATATTTACCGTTGTTTGCATTCGGGTGGTTTGTGGTGGTGCTCTTTCCGGTTCTGCCGCTCAAGAATCATTTCACCGACTACTACGTTACCGTTCCAGCAATTGGCTTGGCCATGCTAAGTGGCTGGGCGATTGCGAGCATACGCGGCCCGTCGATCGCGCCTGCCTGTCTGTTAGTAGCGGTCTATCTCGCGGTTGCTATCACCGATATCCACGCAGCGCAGAGGTTCTACTATAATAAAGCGCGGAAAATCAAACACCTGCTTACCGCCGTCACTTCCGTGCAGCGAGAGCATCCGGGCAAGACCATCCTGGTCGAGGGTGTCGATAACGATACTTACTGGCTGGGGTTCTATGGCGACCCGTTCCGCCTGATCGGCGTAAGCCGGATCTATCTCGTCCCAGGATCGGAAAAGGCGATCGACCCACATCCCGAGATGGGCGGCATCTCGCGGTTCATGATCCCTCCGGAAGACCTGCTGCCGCTGCTCCGCAAACACGACGTGGTAGTGCTCGCGTTTGAGGGATCCAAAATCCGCGACGTAACGCAAGCCTACCAGGAAAGGCTAAGGTAACTGTGGGACATGAGTGGGGTGGGCTTCAGCCCGCCTTCTGAAGCGCAGTCTGAAGGACCGCGCCACTCAGAATCAACACCTTAGCCGTGGGTTTCTAGAGCATGTCCCCGGCAGGCGAAACCGCCTACTCCACTCAGCGAAGCTTTGGCCCGAGTCCCAGTTTGTTACCCAATTCTATCCATTTGGATTGCGAGGCAAGGCGTATCTCCCGTGCCAACAAGTCCGCGCGGTCCCGCTCTCTCGAAGCCTGGTCTTCAGCGGCCCGCCACAGATCGATGAGCTGAGCTTCTGCGCACCTATTCAGCACAAACGCTTCCTTGCGTGCAAGCAGCGGCTGAGATACATCGTGGTCGAAGAATATTCCTATCTCCGGAACGTTGTCATTCAGAAAATGGACCTCTCGAAATCCCGAAGCCAACAATTTCGCCCTCAGCTCCGTGATTCCAAACTCGCGCATCTCGAGCGTAGCGCCGCTACCGCCATGGAAGATCAGCTCATCTCTGACCGTCACAGTGCCGTCTTGCGCGCGATTGACGAGCAACGCTGACTCACCCAACGGTACCACCCGAAACTCATGCAGGTCCGGAAAATGCTCACGCATCCGATCGTTCGGGTTACAGTACACCGTAACTACAAAGAAGCCCTGCGGCTTCAATAGTACGCACACTTCTGTCAGAGCGCGCTCTACCGGCGGCGCAATATGTTCGAGCACGTCAGCCGACAGGATGAAGTCATACGTTCCGGCCAATTGTTCATGCGCTTCCGTGAAGTCGAAACTGGGTTCCCGGTCGTAAAAGGTATTGGTATAGTCAAACTTCTCAGCAAGAATACTGGCGTACCCTTCTTTGTCAGTCATGCCGAGTCCGCGAATCGCTTTGAGTTTAGGGAACTCTGTCAAGTGCAGGCTTTTCCCAAATAACTCCGTTGACAGTAAGTGGATCAGTGCACGTACCCGGACATTGGAGCCACAGGAGCAACTGGCGGGCTCCGTTGCGAAGTTCTCCACCTGGTTGTGAGCGCCGCATATGTTGCAAATGAACGAAACCACGACGCTCTATTCTGGCATATGGCGGCGCTACGTGAAGCTAAACTGAATGAGGGATGGCATTTGAATTCCGCCAGGCGATCTGCAATGAAGTGTACGGTACCACGGGCTTCGCGGAAGTGTGCCGCGGCATCCGCCGTATCGGCTACGCTGGCATCGAGATTGCTCCGTTTACGCTGGCGGAAAGTCCCTCGGCCATTGACGCCGGGCAGCGTAAGCGCTATCGCGAGATTATCCAAGCCGAGGGTCTCACGTTCGTCGGGTTGCATTGGCTGATGGTCTCGCCCAAAGGGCTGCATGTAACAACTCCCGATCCTGTTTTGCGGGAACGTAGCTGGCATCATATTCGAGATCTGATCGATCTCTGCGCCGACCTCGGCGACAACGGCGTCATGGTATTTGGCTCGCCAAAGCAGCGGGCCACCCAAGGCATCAGCCGTGAAGAGGCTACCCAAAACTTCGTTGCCGGTCTGGCTGGTGTCGCGAAGCACGCGGGTGACCGGGGCGTTACGATTCTGGTGGAAGCGCTTCCACTGAATCAATGCGATATCGTCAACAGTCTCGCGGAAGCGGTAACCGTTGTCGAGCAGATCGGGAGTCCGGCTGTTCGCACCATGTTCGACATACACAACGCGGTCGATGAAACCGAGCCTCACGCCGTTCTCGTAGACCGGTACTTCGAATACGTCCGGCATGTGCACGTCAATGAGATGGATGGACGGCATCCCGGAACAGGTGACTACGATTTCAAGCCGGTCCTTCAAGTATTGCGGCGGCGCAACTACGCGCATTGGGTTTCGCTAGAGGCCTTCGACTTTACGCCCGGACCCGAGAAAATCGCCAGCGATTCACTACACTTCATAGAGAAGGAGATTCAGCAACTCGCCTTATGAAGAGATTCGTCGTAACAGGGGGTGCAGGGTTCATTGGCTCTGCGTTGGTCCGGGCTTTGCTTGCGGAAGGTAACGGCGATGTCGTTGTCATCGATAATCTGCTGACCGGTCACGAACGCAACCTGGCTGAGGTGCAATCCCGAATCGAGATGTATCGCGTGGATATTCGGGACTATGATCGCATCGCGCCCATTCTGGCAGGCGCCGATACTGTGTTCCATCTGGCTGCAATCCCGTCGGTGCCACGATCGATCCACGATCCCGTGCCGTCTCATGAGGTAAATCTGGATGGCTGCTTCAACGTGTTGCACGGCTGCGTGCAAGGAAAGGTGCGCCGCGTAGTGTACGCCGCTTCCTCGTCCGCGTACGGCGATACCGAGGTGTTGCCCAAAGTAGAAACGATGCGGCCCAGTCCCAAGTCGCCGTATGCGGTTCAAAAGCTGGTGGGCGAGCTTTACGCGAATACCTTCCATTCCTGTTATGGACTGGAAACGGTTTCGCTGCGCTTCTTCAACGTGTATGGCGAGCGGCAGGACCCCGGCAGTCCGTATTCGGGCGTGATTTCCGTGTTCATGAAGGCGCTGCTTGAAGGCACGCGGCCCACGATCCATGGTGACGGCGAGCAGTCTCGCGACTTCACCTATGTCGAGGACGTGGTGGCGCTCTGTCTGAAAGCTGCAAGTGCACCCAACGTTTCGGGCAACATGTATAACGCGGGGAATGGCAATCGGTACACGCTGAATGAAGTTTGGCGGCAGTTGCAAGAGATCGAGGGCGTCAGTCTGCCCGCGAAGTACGGTCCCTCCCGGGAGGGGGATGTGCGCCATTCACAAGCCGGCGCCTCGGCGGCGCGCAGCGAGTTAGGCCACGACCCGCAGTACACTCTGGAGCAAGGCTTGCGAAGAACCCTGGCCTGGTACCGTAGCACAGGCATTCCTGCCTGTGTTGCACTTTGATAAAGAATGTCATTTGACCGTCGGATAAGTGATTCCGAGTTGCTCCAGATACGTCTTGTATTTCGCCGGATCGTAATAGTATTTCTTCAGCTCGGGTGTAAACTTCCCCATCTTCTCTTTATTCAACTCGATTGCAGGCTGATCGCTGGGGCTGATGAGCGGCTGGTATTTTATATCTTTCGTCTGAACGTTACGAAAATAATCCCAGGCCTGCGTCACCAGCTCCGGGCGTAACAGAAAATCCAGCGCGGTCGCCACTTGAACTTTCGCGCCCGCCGTCGAGCCCTTGTGCGCGATCGGAGTCGCCATCGCAACGGCATTCGGCCAACTGTGCCCAGGCAGGTTCGGGATATTGGCAGGGTATCGCAAGTAGACGGTTGGCACGTTCCATGCGATGTCGCCGATGTCGTCCGACCCGCCACCGCGAGGTTGCTTGGGCGGCGTGAGCGGCTTCACCTGATGACTCAATCCCTCCACCTTGGCCCCGATGTCTTTCTGCAGAGCCTTGGCGAGCGCCTGGTCGTTGTCGCTCCATTCTGGCATGCCAACCATCTCCATATTCTTCTGCTCTACCTCGGCAATCACCTTATTGAAATGCGGAGGCCAGGCGGAGCCCAGCACCCGTTGCGTCACGGTTGTTCCCGTCATCATTGCGGCGGCGTTAGCGAATGTATTCCCAAATTCGTGGAGTTCCTTGATATGTGGATAATCCAACTCGCGGAAGTAATACCAGACGGAGGCTTCGGATGGGACGACGTTCGGCTGGTCGCCGCCATTCACGATCACATAGTGCGAGCGCTGCTCCGGCCGCAGATGCTCGCGCTTGAAATTCCAAGCCACGTCCATCAATTCCACCGCGTCCAGAGCGCTCTTCCCCTGCCAGGGAGCTCCGGCCGCATGCGCCGCCACTCCGTGAAACGAGTACAGCACGGAGACCAGGCCGCTACTGATGTCGCTCACGCCATAGTTGGTCGCAAACTCGTGGCCCACGTGACATCCCAGCACCAGGTCGACATCCTTGAATAGCCCGGCTCGCACATAGAACGCTTTTGTGGCGACCAGTTCTTCCGCCACTCCCGGATACAGTCGAAGCGTGCCCGGAATGTGGTATTTATTCATGAGATTCTTCAGCACCAGCGCGGCCGTAACATTCACGGCCTGTCCCGAGTTGTGCCCTTCGCCATGCCCCGGCGCTCCTTCGATAATGGGAGCGTGATAAGCCACGCCTGGCTTCTGCGAGGCTCGTGGAATCCCATCGATGTCGGTCATAAACCCGATCACCGGCTTGCCCGACCCGTAGCTCGCAATCCAAGCTGTCGGAATGCCCGCCACTCCACGCTGCACGGCGAACCCGTTCTTCTCGAGAACGCCGGTCAGATACCGCGAAGTTTCAATTTCCTGAAATCCCAACTCGCTAAAACTGAAGATCTGATCCACCATCTGCTGCGTCATGGTGCGCAGTTGATCGACTCCGGCGATACCCTCCTTCTTCAACTCATCGAGAGGCTGAGCGAATACAAGAGCAGGCGCGATTAGCAACACCAGGAGTTTCATATGATCTATAGATTAACGCGTTAGCGTTCTTTCGGATGCGATGATTGTTGGAGATCAATGAACTATATAACCCATCTAGAGTGCAGCCTGTGTAGCAAACAATTCCCGGCGGCAACCGTGCAGAACCTATGCTCCTGCGGCGGTCCGCTGCTGGTCCGCTACGATCTCGAGAAGACCAGGCAAACCTGGCCGCGGGATTCCGTCGCGCGTGGGCCTTCCAGCATGTGGCGGTACGCTCCGGTGCTACCGGTTCGCAACGCGTCCTCCATCGTCACCTTGGGAGAGGGAATGACGCCGCTCATCAGGACCGATCGGCTTGCAAAGCGCCTCGGGGCGCGCAACCTGTGGGTCAAAGATGAGGGGATCAACCCCACCGGGTCGTTCAAGGCGCGCGGCCTTTCGTGCGCGATCTCGATGTGCGTCGAGCTTGGCATTCGGAAAGTGGCCATTCCGTCCGCTGGCAACGCGGCGAGCGCCATGGCGGCGTATGCGGCGGCCGCTGGATTGGAGTCGTTCATTTTCATGCCGCGCGATGTGCCTCAATCGAATTACATCGAGTGCAAGGCTTTCGGAGCAAACGTCACGCTGGTGGACGGACTGATCAGCGATTGCGGAAAAATCGTCGCGGAGCGCAAGGACCCCGAAGGATGGTTCGACGTCAGTACCTTGAAAGAGCCTTACCGCATCGAAGGTAAAAAGACGATGGGCTACGAGGTTGCCGAGCAGTTCGATTGGGAGCTGCCCGATGTGATCTTCTATCCGGCGGGCGGCGGGGTCGGGCTAATCGGGATGTGGAAAGCGTTCGGCGAGATGGACGCCATGGGCTGGATCTCATCCAAGCGGCCCAAGATGATCGCGGTTCAGGCGGAAGGCTGCCAGCCAGTGGTCCGCGCTTTCGAGCAAGGAAAAGAGCGCAGTGAGTTCTGGGAAAATGCATACACGATAGCAAGCGGGCTACGGGTCCCGAAGCCACTTGGGGATTTTCTAATCCTCGATGCAGTTCGAAAAAGTGGCGGAACCGCGATCGCGGTGAGCGACGCCGAGGCGCTGGATTCCGGCGTGGACCTGGCAACGGATGAGGGAATCTTCGCCGCTCCGGAAGGCGGCGCCTGTATCGCGGCGCTCCGGAAATTGCTGGCAAATGGCTTCCTCAAGGCGGACGAGCGAATCGTGATCTACAACACCGGCGCGGGTCTGAAGTATCTGGAAGCGTACTCGACCCGCTTCCCCCGGGTAACGGCCTCGGAGCAGGACAAACTGGGCGGCTTGATCACACCAAGATAGTGGCACAGGCACGATCGTGCGCAAGCGCATTCTTGCCTGTGTTGGATTGCGCCAGCCCATGCGCCGTCGCAGACGCGCGAACCGATCGAACGAATGCCCCCGAGCCGAGCTGCTCACTGACATCCGCCGGCGGCACACATTAGCATTGGGCAGAAGATTTCCCCACCAAAACGGAAGACTGCTACTCCCTTTGCTATCCTGATCGATGGCCAACCTACATCCGTTCCAACCCTACCGTTACAGTTCCAAAGCAGGCCCCCTCGAAACACTGGTCACGCAGCCCTACGACAAGATCTCGCCCGCCATGCAGACCCGCTATCTTTCGCTCAACCCTCACAACCTGGTGCGCGTGATCTTAGGCGAGCGGTTCCCGTCGGACACGGACCAGAACAACGTGTACACCCGTGCCGCGCAGTATCTAAACGACTGGATTCGAGACGGAATTTTGGTGCAGGAAGATCGGCCCAGCTTCTATGCCTACTCGCAGGAGTTCACACTCCCGGATAGCGACGAAAAACTGCGGCGCCAAGGCCTGATCGGCCTGTGTGCCTTGGAGGAATACCAAAAGGGAGTCGTGCATCGTCACGAACAGACACTGACCGGGCCCAAGAAGGATCGCACGGAGCTCCTGAACCATACTCGCGCCCATTTTGGGCAAATCTTCATGCTCTATCCCGATCCGGAGCTTGCCGTGGATCGATTGCTGGAACAGGCAGCGCGCAACGCGCCGTCGGCCACCGTCACCGACGAGTACGGGACGATTCACCGGGTTTGGAAGATTGCGGATTCCAAACTGACCTCGAAGATCCAGCAGTTGATGTCGGACAAGAAACTGCTGATCGCCGACGGCCACCATCGCTACGAGACGGCGCTCGCTTTCAAGAATGCGAATCCGCGGGTTGCGGACGCCTCGAAAGTGATGATGACCTTCGTCAACATGCATTCACCCGGCCTCAAGATCCTGGCTACGCACCGGTTAGTGAACGGCCTCGATGGATTCGAAGCCTCGGCATTCCTCGGCAAGGTGCAGACCCGTCCCTTGGCGTCGATTGAGGAACTCAAGGCGCTGTTCGCGAAACCCGCGCCGGAGAAAGTCAGGATCGGCATTGCAATCGCCGGATCGCCTCACATCCGCTTGTATGAGCGTAATCGCGGGCCGGGCGAACTGGACATCAAAGTTCTACACGACTATTTACTCGGACAGGTGCTCGGTATCGGCGAAGAGGCTGTGCGGGAAGAGAAGCATCTGGAGTACGTGCGCGGCGTGGATGCGGCCTATGACAAAATCCGTAGCGGGTCGGCCCAGATCGGATTTCTACTTGAGCCAACTACCGTCCAGCAGGTAGCCGACGTGGCATTTTCGGGTGGCGTAATGCCCCAGAAGTCGACCGACTTTTACCCCAAGCTGCTTACCGGGCTGACAATCTACAAATTAGAGAAGTGAGGCCGGGCATAGCGCGCCACAACCTGCTTGCCACCGTTCGCGAAGCGCTCCCGGCCCAACCCTCCATTAAGAGAAGCGTCGCCGAGCCGCGATATGCTGAATCTACGTCTCTCAAAATAAGAATGAACATCCCAAGCCGGGTCCCGAGGATCGTGCCCGTGCTAGTATCGATCGCCTGCTCGTCAGCGCCGGTTGGTCGATCCAAAATCCCCCTGCCCGGAGGCCGGGCAAAGACTTGAATCAAAACAAAGGACTTGCCATGGCCGCATCCTGTGTTTTCGAGGGTGCCGTGAGACGGGTTCCGCCCGCCTCGCCGTCGTCGTGGTGCTGTTGGCTTTGCTGCTGCTCTGCGTTCATCGAATCCTCCCTCTGCTCCTTGCATTTGAAGATTCAGCCCTGCGCCCCGTAGGGCTACTATGGCTGCTGACTTCTCCATTCCTGTCCCGCTACATTGCTGGCGCGGTAGTCCGGTGTGAACGGACCAGAACGGAGTTCTCGAGGTAAGACATGCCTTCTTCTTCCGAATGCGTCGGATCTACCCCGCAACGTTCCGAATGACAATCGGGCTTCCCCACGGCACGTGCGCAAGCGCATCCCTGGCTGGGTGACCCAACGCTGCTTGGCCTTGTATCCGCTTCCTGTAAGTCGCATCTGGGATTTCGTCGTCGGCTTTCTTCAGATTCCGCCTCGCGGCGGACGCCCTTGCTTAGACGGATGGTTCCGGTCATTAACGGTCCATAGGGAACTTGCACCCCCTGAATGCACATCACGACTCGACACACCAGGCGAAACCGCCTGTTCCACTATGCTGAGAACCAGTCGCTTCTCGCAAAGTAGAGTGGCATTGGCCACCCATTCGATACGACGACGCTACAATGGCGTCATATATGCACCGCCTCTTGTTGCATAACGACGACATTGTGGACACCACAGCTCCCTGCGTTTCACCCGGGCAAGTCGGACTGCTGAACGGCTGGGGCGTGTTCAGCACCATCCGGGTTTCAAACGGCGCGCTGTTCGTATTCCCGCGGCATTGGGAGCGAATGAAAGCCGACGCGCACAAGCTGCATGTTCCGTTTCCGGACGATCCCGAGTGGATGAGCAGCCGGCTGTTGAAGCTCGTCGATGCCAATCGCGCGACCGACGCAACCTTGCGGGTGGCTGTCGTCCGGAATCGCGGAGGGCTTTTTGAAGCGCCTGGTCAAAGCCGGGCCTTCGACCTGATCGCCTTTACCGCCGATACCGTGGCGTGGCCGCAAGGCGTGCGGTTAGGGATCAAGCCACAAGCCCGGCACGCGCAATCCGAGTTTGCAGGCACCAAGATTTTATCCTGGGCCTTCAACCTGACCTGGTACGAGGAGGCTCATCAGAAAGGCTTCGACGAATACCTGCTGCTGAATGAGCGCGGCGAGGTGTGCGAGTGTACCTCGGCGAACATCTTTGCTGTGTACGGGACCGGCGTCTGGACGCCGCCTCTCGATTCCGGCTGCCTGGGCGGCATCACCCGGGCGATTCTGGTCGAGGAAATTCGCCTCCCCGGAATCGGGATTGGTGAGAAGCCCTTGTTGCCGGCCGACCTCGCCCGGGCCGATCAGGTCTTTATTACCTCAACCACGCGTGACTTGCTGCCGGTGATTCACATCGAAGGTCTGGATGTGAAGACCGGGTCTCCGGTCGTGTCTAAACTACAACAGGCGTTTACCGGCTATCGCAGCAGGCTATTAACCCCAGAGTGTACTGTTGGTAATTTGTGATTCGATCTATAATCGAGTGACAATGGCTTTTGTTGCCTGCCCCAGTTGCGGCGGGAAGAATGTTCGTACATCCCGAATCCACTCGAGTGTCGAACGGGTTCAGAGCCTGATTGGCATCTGCCCGTTCCGCTGCAAGGGTTGCAGCCACCGATTTACCGCGTCCGTTTGGGATCTCAGCACCTGGCGGTTTGCGCGGTGTCCGAAGTGCCTGCGCGCTGAGCTAAGTACCTGGTCGGAGCAGTACTACAATCCACCGTTCCGGACGGTTTTCCTGCTGCGGATTGGAGCAACGCCTTACCGGTGCGAGGGTTGCCGTTGTAATTTCGCGAGCTTCCGCGCGTGCAAAGAGCGCTTTTCCTGGAGACGACGGCGCGAGGAGACAGTGGAAGCTCAAGCAGCGGCGGCAGCCCGATCGGCGAACCCGCAACCCGCAGCCGAGTCATGAGTGTATTGCGGATCGGATAGACCCAAAAAACAAAAATGGTTCCAAGTGACCCGTTGAGCAGTCTGTTCTCCGACCGGCATGCACGGTCTGAACGTGGCATGCAGCGTAGCCGGGCTTGTTGTCCTTAACTCCCCGTAGCTGTTTTTTGACAGCTACGAATCAGTGCTCAGGACTGCATCCGCGGTCTATCTGCTAGAAGCCTGCAACTCGAAACGGCCTTTCGCTCGCCCGCAACGACTGCTCTCTTTCGAAAGCCACCGTGGCGAGGTCAATGTTCCCGGCCTATCTCTTCGCTGCGAGCCGAATCTTTCCACCGGCCCGTTCGGCCGCAAACTCCTGCCCTCGTTTCCGGGGACAATCTGCGTTTGCTGCCCGTTGCCGATTTCCGAACTCGGAACTCCCGGCGTCCTTCTAACTTTCGCTTCCTGTCAGGATCGAGATCCCTTCAGATCATAGCGCTCAGTTAGAGGCACACCTGAAAGACTTACCTTTGTGATCAGCCCGATTTCCCTTCGCTCCCCAACTGCTTTACGTTTTCAGGGTTGCTGCCGGATCATCGTTCCAGGTCCGCTACCGATCACCAGGTTTACTACTCGCTGAACCTCTCGGAACCAGAACCATCATGTACCCAAAGCAAGGTTGCGTCAATTGTTAATTGCACGTAATAGCGCGATTTCCTCCGTCTTTATTCCCTGTGATTTCATGGTATTAGATCTAGCGTGGTGTGGAATAGGTGTGGATAAAACAGCACATGGGTCATCTGTTTTGTCAAAAGTACTGTTGTGATTTAATGTTTGTGGTGCTTGAGCGCCTCGCGAATCTTGGCGACATGAGTGCCATGCACACGAATCGCTTCATGCAACTGCTGGCCGGTAACATGAAGCTCCGCGGCCCAGTAATGGATATCGGAGGCCAGCTTCGGATTGATCTCGTTCGGATCGTGCGGGCCCGTCTTTTTTGGGACTTCCTGCTCGTCTGGAACTGGTTTTTGGTCTGACATGGTTCCTCTTTCCTGCCCGAAGGCTACTTAGGTGAATACTATAGCATTTGTACAAAAAGCGATAAGGCCATCGCTCTTCTGTGCAGGTTGCCCTTTACGCTATCCATCATGCGGCAATGGTGATGCATCTACCACCGCAAGTTCGCGTCCCGCGCGATGCGATTCGCGAGTCCGGGCTTGAGACCGCGGCTTCCATGGACTGGGAATGCGAGCACTTTGCGCTCGCCAGGCTTGGCATAAATGTGATGACTGCCGGCGATCCTCTGGAGTTTCCAGCCGTTGGCCACGAGCAAACGGCACATCTCTGGTCCCGTGATGGGCTTCAGACAGCTACATCAGAATCTGGATATTCGGCTCTGGCTGGCGACCCTGCTCCCTTAGAACTTCAAGCACTCCAGCGATCGCCTCGCGCACGTTGTCCCTGAGTTCTGCGACCGATTCTCCTTGTGAATAGCAGCCGGGCAAAGCTGGCACTTCGGCCCAAAAACCCCCTTCGGGATCTTCGTGAATCACAACGGCATACTTGGTCACGTTCTCATTCTGACATGGAGCGGCGCGGCGGCAAGGTCAAATCTGAGCGCTGGTTAGCGGCGATCGCGTTTACTACCAAACCCGGCACCCCGGTTCCCGGACCATCGGCTGCCCCACCTTGCATCCGTACGCCTCCCGGAATTCCGGCATGTTCGACAGCACGCCATTCACCCGGAATTGTCCCGGCGAGTGCGGGTTTGTCGCAGCGCTCATGCGGGAATACTCTTCGCGAGCGCTTTCACACCAGATCTGCCCCCATCCGAGAAATAGCCGCTGCGGCGGAGTGAGCCCATCGATCTTCTGTGCAGTCTTGCCTTTCAGGCTGTCCATCAACGCCATGAACGCAAGCCGTACGCCCCCGTTATCGGCTGTGTTTTCACCCAACGTCAGCTTCCCGTTCAGATGAACCCCCGGCGCCGGGCTGAAACTCTCGTATTCTTTGACAAAACAGTCCGCCCGCTTCTGAAATTCCTGCGCATCCTGGGGCGTCCACCAATCGCGCAGGTTGCCCTTCGGATCGAACTGCCTCCCCTGGTCGTCGAACCCGTGCGTGAGCTCATGTCCCACCACGGCCCCCATGCCTCCATAATTCGGCGCATCGTCCAGCTTATTGTCGTAGAAGGGCGGTTGCAGGATGCCGGCCGGGAAGTTGATATTGTTCTCGAGCGGATTGTAATAAGCATTTACTGTAGGCGGCGTCATTCCCCATTCCTTCGGGTCCACCGGATTCCCGATCTTGTGTAACTGGCGCTGGATTTCGAACTCCGTCGCGCGCTGATCGTTCCCGATGGCGTCGCCACGAATAATCCGTACGCTCGAATAGTCGCGCCACTTTTCCGGAAACCCGATCTTGTTGCTGATGGCGTCCAGCTTGACGACCGCTTCTTTCTTGGTAGCTGGAGTCATCCACGACAGCGTCTTAAGATCGTCCGCGAGCGCCTTCTCGATCTCCTGAACCATCTTCAAGGTCCGCTGCTTGCCTTCGGCGCCGAACGTCAAATCAACGTAGCGCTGGCCGAGCGCCTCGCCCAGATCGCCATCGGTATACGCTACGCAGCGTTTCCAGCGCGGCCGCAGTTCCTTTGCCCCGGTAAGTGTCCTACCGTAGAAGTTGAAATTCTCGTAAACAAACGCCGCCGGAAGCAGAGGCCCTTCGGCCCGCACTAAGTGCCAGCGCAGGTACGTTTTCAGGTCATCCAGGCTGGTTTGCACGACACTCGACTCGAGCTGCCGGAAAAAGGTGGGGTGTTCGACGTTCAAGCCGTCCATGGCCGGCGCGCCCATGCCCGTGAAGTACTTGTTCCAATCGAGAAAGGGAGCGAGTGAAAACAACTCGTGTTCGGTCAGCTTGTGATACGTTTTTTGTGGATCGCGCAAAGACACGTTATCGAGCGAGCCCTTGGCCAGATTCGTCTCGAGGGTCATCACTGCTTTAGCGTCCGCAGAGGCCTTCTCGGGCGTTCCGCCCAGCAGCTCCAACATTTTCTGAACGTGCGTCTGATACTTGGCCCGTAACTCAACCGATTTCGCGTCCTCTTTAAGGTAATAGTCGCGGTCGGGCAAGCCGAGCCCGCCCTGGCTGGCCTGACCGATGTTCATGGATGAGTTCTTGAAGTCGGCGCCCGACGAAAAGTTGAAGAATACATTCACGCCCATGCGGTGCAAGCGCACCAGCTCGCCGATCAACGCGTTCTTGGCGGGGATGGCGGCGATCCGGTCCAACTCCGGCTTGAGCGGATCCAGCCCACGGCGGTCGATCGACGATTCATCCATGCAGGACGCGTAGAAGTCGCCGATCTTCTGATCAATCGGACTGCGGCTCGAATCATCGGCCGCGGCCTTGTCGAGAATCCCGCGCAGGATCTCCCGATTGCGCTCCTCGAGCTCGTCAAAGCGGCCCCAGCGCGGCTGATCCGCGGGAATTGGGTTGTTCTTTATCCAAGTCCCGCACGCGTACTGATAGAAATTGACGCACGGATCGGCGGTGCGGTCCATATTGGCGGGGCTGAAGCCCGGCAGCTTGGTAGCTGCCACAGCGGACTTGCCTTGCTCGGGAAAATTTGCGGGATTGGGGGGGTGCTTGGCAGGAGCTTGTGCGGAAGCGCCAGCCGCCCCCAGGATCAAAAATGCAAATCGAACGCGTAAATGGATCACGCCTTCAGTGTATCGGTTTGGGCCTTAGCCCTTGAATTCGCCCGCCAAACGGCTGGCTAGCGGCCGGTCCTGGCCAGCGTACTTATTACCCTTTTTCTTACCGTACGGAACCGACGACGGGGTTGAAAGCTGTTCAAAGGTGAACGAACAGATCCGCATTCCGGGATAGAGCGCCACCGGCATGCGGCCAAGATTGCTCAGTTCGAGCGTAGCTTTGCCGGACCAACCGGGGTCGAAAAGACCGGCGGTCCCATGCACGATGATGCCGATTCGGCCGAGGCTCGATCGCCCCTCGAGTCTCCCAAGCACGTCGTCCGCAAGCTCCAGGGTCTCCTCGGTGATCGCGAGGACAAACTCGCGCGGCTGAAGAATGAAGGCATCCCCATCAGCGATCATGACGGGCTTCATCAGATCCTCGATGCCCTTCTTCTCCCGCAGATCGATGAAAGGATAACGGCTATGCTCGAACACGTTGAATTCGTGACCGAGGCGGAAATCGACCGAGCAGCTTCCAAACTGTTCCGGGGGCAGTTCCGGCGCGACCTTGATTTTCCCAAGCGCCAGATAGCGCCGGATGTCTACGTCGGAAAGGACCATAGAAACAATTCTACAGAACGGGTAACACAGGCATTCTTGCCTGCCTGCCGGCAAGCGGGTGTTGCACTTTGGACTTCAAACCTTCAAAGCCGGCCCAGGATCTGCCCGAGGATGTCGTCACAGCTCTCGATGTATCGCTGGATCAGTTGCAGCAACGCAATGGGTTCCTCAATTCCTATGCGGCAAGACGTCTTTACCTTGTTTTCGGGAATCATGGCGACCACATGAACCAGGAGACGATTCAGCCAAACCCACAGATCTACCAGATCCGGCCATGAGAGTTTTTCGTATTGTTGCGCGGCCACCCAGTCAGGGCCGGGGTACCCACTGGCCGCGATTCCCGGTTCCGTCATGGCACGGACGAACCAGTTGTGATGCGTTGTTGCCAAGTCGATCAGATGTCCCAAAGCTTGCTTGCGTGTCCACGGTTTGCGTTTTAGCTTCTGGTCACCGTGGACATCGGAGTAATTACGAAGATAGTTGCTCGAGGTGTCGATTAACTCGTCTAGATGAGCGGTCGCTGCCCGAAGCGACGGCGCCGCCGTTTCCCTCGGTTGAATGGCCCGGGTCTCCTTCTGTGTAAAATAGCTGCCCACGGGCGGCCTGGGAGGCGTTGAACGGACCACTTCGCGATAGCTCGCATAATCGACGCCGTGTTCCCGGAGAATGCCAGCCGCGGTACAGGTCTCCACCCGCAGCAGGCCCAGCACCATGTGGGCGCAATCGATATGCTTGTGTTGCAAGCGCTCCGATTCCTCGGCTGCAAATGCCAGAGATTGCTTGGTTTCCGCGCTTAATGGCAGATCCACCGAGGTGGAGACTTTTTCGCGCGCGACCGCCTGCGATTCGATCTGCCTGCGAATCTCTTCCACTTCGGTGCTTGGCCACACCCGGTTTGCTATCGACTTGTCCTCACGGAGCAGGCCCAGCAGCAAATGCTCGGTCTCGATGTAGCGGCTGCCGAACTGACTGGCCTCGTAGCGCGCAAAGAAAATGGTTCGGCGTGCGATCTCGGTGTATCGCTCGAACATGTACTCCACCCTCGCTTTTTTATTATGCGCCAGCGCCACAACCGCCTTTGCTATCCTGATCTTTAAGCTCCTACTGCATTATGTTCGAGGGATACGATCCGGGCGGCGCGGCCGTGCTGGTCAACGTGGCAACCGGCGATGAGGACCAGTGGAGAAGTGATCTCGGTCGCGGATCGCTATAATTCCCCAAACAATACCGATGAAACTGGAAGGCCCTCCACTACCCCTGCGCGGACCGGAAAGAGGACTCACTCTTGCAAGTGATCGTACGAAACGCCGATATCCTCGGTGGCACGCCGTGTTTTCGCGGAACGCGGGTACCGTTCAAGAATCTGCTTGATTACCTGGAAACTGGGGAGACGCTGGATGAGTTTCTAGACGATTTTCCGAGCGTCACCAGAGAAATGGCATCGAGGCTCTCGAGACCGCCAAGGATTCCTTGTTTGCCGCGATCGGATGAAAATCCTGCTCGATGAATGCTTGCCACGGAAGCTAGGCAGGCTTTTGGAAAGACACTCTATCCGGCAAGGTCCCGATCCAGCGTCTTTGCTATCCTGATCTTTAAGCTCCTACTGCTCCCGGCTTTCGGAGCGCACGAGGTCTAACCATGTCAGGACATTCAAAATGGGCGACGATTAAGCACAAGAAAGCCGCTCTCGACGCGAAGCGCGGGAAATCGTTCACCCGCATTATTAAGGAAATCATGATTGCCGCCCGCAGCGGGGGCGACCCGGACATGAATCCGCGGCTGCGCACCGCCATCGTTGCGGCGAAAGCGGCCAGCATGCCGGCCGACAACATCAAGCGCGCGATCATGCGCGGCACCGGTGAGCTCGAGGGCGGGCAGATCGATGAAATCATGTTCGAGGGGTACGGTCCGGGCGGCGCGGCCGTGCTGGTCAACGTGGCTACCGACAACCGCAACCGCACGGTCAGCGAAATTCGCCACATGTTTTCAAAGAACGGCGGTAATCTCGGCGAGCAAGGCAGCGTGGCGTGGATGTTCGAGCGCAAAGGCCAGATCCTGATCGAGAAGGATAAAGCTGGCGAAGATCAGTTGATGAACATCGTGCTGGACTCGGGCGCCGACGACCTGCGCGGCGATGAGGACCAGTGGGAAGTGATCTCGGCGCCGGAAGCGCACGAAGCCGTGCAACTAGCCATTCAAAAAGCCGGCATACCCACGCTTTCCGCGCAGCTTGCCATGATTCCCAAAAACCTGATGAAGCTTGAGGGCAAGAATGTTTCCGGCATGCTGCGTCTGAGCGAGGCTCTGGAAGAGCACGATGACGTGCAGAACGTGTATTCCAATTTCGACGTCGACGAAAAAGAGCTCGAGGCTCTCGCTTAAACGCGGGCCGCGGGACTGCCATGCGTGTTCTCGGCATCGATTGCGGCACGGAGAAGACCGGCTACGGAATGATCGAGAGCGATGGCCGCGGGCACCAGATGATAGCGGCTGGCGTGATTCGGACCAGCCCGCGAGATCCGCTGGAACGGCGGCTGTTTCTGATCGCGGCCGGATTGCGTGAAGTGATTCGAGAACATCTGCCGGAAAGCGCCGCGGTGGAGGAGGTGTTTTATTCGCAAAACGTCAAAACCGCTCTCAAGCTGTCCCATGCGCGCGGAGTTGCGCTGCTCACGGTTGCGGAAGCCGGCCTTTCGCTGGGTGAGTATTCGCCGCTCGAGATTAAGACCAGCGTGGTGGGTTATGGGCGCGCTGAAAAGCACCAGGTGCGCATGATGGTTCATTCCCTGCTACGTATCACGACCGAGATCGAATCGGAAGACGCCTGCGACGCAATCGCCGTCGCCATCTGCCATGCAACGCACTACTCTTCAGAGCAACGCATGAAGGCCGTGCGATGAGAGCGGCCGGGCTGGTATGCATTGCCTGTGTTGCCGCGCTCGCGCAGGCGGGCTCTGGCGGGCCGCGCATCGAATACTCTAAGTTTTTTAAGGGCAGCGTTCCGGAATATGTCGCCATCACGATTGAAAAGCCCGGGCAGGTAACGTACCAGGAGGCGAAGGATGATGAACGACCGATCCGTTTTCAGATTCCGGCGGATCAGGTCAACGAGGTATTCGGCCTCGCCGCCAAGCTGGATCATTTCACCAGGCCGCTGGAGTCGGGGCTCAAGGTGGCGCAGATGGGCGTCAAGAGCTTCCGGTTTGCGGATGGCGGCACCACCGGCGAGGTGAAATTCAACTACTCGGAAGACCCGGATGCCCGTCAGCTCGCCGACTGGTTCGAGCGCATCACCGAGACGGAGCAGGATTTTATCGGGCTGGAGCGCGCGGTGAAGTTCGACAAACTGGGCGTGAATCAGGCGTTGCTGCTGCTCCAGATCACCTATGACAAGAAACGGCTGATGGCTCCCGAGCAGTTTCTGCCTTTGCTCGACCGCATCGCCAAGAACGAGAGTTTCATGCACATGTCACGGGAGCGTGCCGCCACTATAGCGGGTTTGTTCCGGAATCAGACCGTAGCGAACACCGAAGGCCGCAAGACTGAAAAATGATCAACAAGTTTTTTCTGGCGCTTCTTGTTAGCGCCGCTCTCATTGCGCAAAACCCTCCGAAAGGGGAGAGCCAAATGCCGGAGGACGAGCAGGCGAGCTTGCGGCAGGTCCTGGGCGAAGCGGGCAACAGTCCGGTTGATTTTATCCATGCGCTCGAAGGTCATCTCGCAAAGTACCCCAACACAGTGCGGCGCGCGGAGCTGGAGCGAGCGCTCGTCAAAAGCGCAATTGATGTCAAGGACAACCCGCGCATCATTCGTTGGGGCGAAAAGGTACTGGCGCGAGAGCCGGATGACGCCCAGGTGCTCGAGAGAGTGGTGGTGGCTCTGCTCCAGAAAGGCGATCCGGCCAGCGCCGAACGGGCGCAAAAGTACGCCCGTCATTTCTCGGAGCTAATTGCCGATGCGAGCAAGCAAGAGAGCAAGAGCGGAAAGGAAACGGTGAAAGTAAAGGAAGGCGCCGATCGCGGCAAGGCGCGCGGCTTGATTCTGGAAGCCCGCGCGGAGGGCTTGTTGGGCCATAAAGAGAAAGCCGCCGAGCTGGCCAAGACCAGCTATGCCGCGTACCCAAGCGTGGAAGGCGCGCGCGAGGCATCTCACTGGTTAACCGAAACGGGAAAAGACGAGGAGGCGATTCGCTATCTTGCCGATGCGTTCAGCATTACCGAGCTGAAAGCCACCGATCCCGAGGTAACCCTGGATCGCGTCAAGCTGGGTGAGTTGTACCGCAAGCTCAAGGGCTCGGAAGCTGGATTAGGCGATCTGGTCCTGAAGGCCTACGATGAAACCGCGAGCGTGTTCTCGGCACGCCGCCATCAGATCCGCAAGCTCGATCCAAACGCGGATGCAAAGGACGCCATGCAGTTTACGCTCAGCGGAGTGGAAGGGGACAACCTGCAGCTTGCGTCGCTCCGAGGCAAAGTGGTGATCATGGATTTTTGGGCGACATGGTGTGGCCCGTGCCGTATCCAGCATCCGTTGTATGAGGATGTGAAGGCCAAGTTCAAGGATCGCAGCGATATCGTGTTTCTGGCGATTGACACAGATGAGGACCATTCCCTGGTGAAGCCGTTTCTCGACCAGGCGCAGTGGAATCACAAGGTCTATTTCGACGACGGCCTGGGGCACTTATTGCAGGTCAGCTCCATCCCAACCACCGTCATCTTTAACAAAAAAGGTGAAGTTGCGAGCCGCATGAACGGGTTTCTGCCGGACCGCTTTGTCGATATGCTCACGATGCGAATTCAAGAGGCGCTGAATGAGTTGGGGCCGAAAACGGTCGCGATGGAGCAACCGCTCCCTAACGGTCGCGGCTCAGTAGGTTCCCACGCGCTAACTGAGCCGCGACCGTTAGGGAGCGGTTCGCGGCGACGATGACTGGTGCTACTTTCCGCCGCGTCGTCTGGATCGTGCTCGATAGCGTTGGCATCGGCGCCATGCCGGACGCCGATGAGTACGGCGATGTGGGCAGCGATACCCTCGGCAATATCGCTCGGCAACGAACGCTGCGGCTTCCCAATCTGCTGAACCTCGGGCTCGGCAATATCAAGCCGCTCGCGCATCTCGATCCGGTCGCCGCTCCGGCGGCCGCCTATGGCCGTTGCGCGTTGGCCTCTCCCGGCAAGGACACCACCACCGGTCATTGGGAAATGGCCGGCATTCATCTGGCAAAGCCGTTCCCGGTATATCCAAATGGTTTTCCGCCGGAGATCCTGGGTGAACTCGAAAAGCGAACCGGGCGGAGCAGTATCGGCAACATCGCCGCGTCCGGTACGGAGATCATCCAACAGCTTGGCGAAGAGCACATGCGCACCGGGTCGCCGATCGTTTACACCTCGGCTGACAGCGTGTTCCAGGTGGCGGCGCATGACGAAGTGATTCCGCTGTGGGAGCTCTACCGGATTTGCGAGGCCGCCCGCGATATTCTGCGCGGGCCGTACGAAGTTGGCCGTGTGATCGCGCGGCCTTTCGAGGGCCAGCCCGGAGCATTCGTGCGAACAGCGAACCGGAAGGACTTTGCCGTGCCGCCCCCCAAGGGCATGCTGCTCGATCAGCTCGACGACGCGGGCGTGCGAGTGTTCAGTGTGGGTAAGATCTTCGATGTTTTTCTGGGGCGGGGGATTCGCGATCACGAGAAGACCAAGAGCAACGCGGACGGGATGGCCAAGACGATGGCCGCGCTGAATGAGCTGGACGCGGGAATGGTGTTCACCAACCTGGTCGATTTCGATCAGCAGTACGGGCACCGCAATGATGTCGAGGGCTACGCCCGGGCGCTGGAAGAAGTGGACGCGTGGCTGCCCGCCATCGAGAAGAAGCTCACGCCGGAAGACCTGCTGATTTTGACGGCCGAT
Organism: Bryobacteraceae bacterium; assembly: GCA_051000095.1. Taxonomy (GTDB): domain Bacteria; phylum Acidobacteriota; class Terriglobia; order Bryobacterales; family Bryobacteraceae; genus JBBSHP01. The sequence continues at coordinate 87,292 of JBPCOQ010000128.1, forward strand.
CATGGCTGCGATCCAACCACGCCTTCTACCGATCACAGCCGTGAGTATGTGCCGCTCCTCGCCTGGACGCCGAGAAAGCGCGAGGGGCGGGATCTCGGGACTCGCGCCACGCTGTCGGATATCGGGCAAACGGTGGCGGAGAATTTCGGAGTGCGGATTGTGAAGGGCGAGAGCTTCCTGAGTGAAGTAGCGTAGGACAGAAGACGCGGTGAGTCCGGACCAACTAGGGAAACGTGTCGCGCTGGCGAGCATGTTCGTGAGCGCTGCCCTGGCGGCTGCCAAGATCGTTGTCGGGTTAATGGCCGGTTCCACCGCGGTTGTTTCCGATGGCATCGAGTCCGCGGGCGATGTGCTCGCATCCGGTCTGGTGCTGTTCGGACTGATCATCGCATTTAGACCGCCTGACGTCGAGCATCCTTATGGACATGGCAGGGTGGAAACGCTGACGGCGCTCGGCGTGGGCATGTTGCTGATTGTTTCCGGAGCATTCATCTGTTACGGTTCTGTGGAACGTGCCTATAGTACCGGCCGTCCGCCGGCATTGTTTGCGATCTGGCCACTGATTGGCTCGATCATCGTCAAGAGCGGCACCTGGTCCTCGAAGCGTTATTACGGCCGCAAGCTCCGCAGCGACGCGCTGACCGCGGATGCCTGGAACGACGCGGTGGACATACTGTCGGGCTTGACGGCGCTGGTGGCGCTCGGGCTGGCTGTGTCGAACCCAGCCAGGTTTGCCTCCGCCGATCACATCGGGGGATTCGTGGTCGGGCTGATCGTGATCTTTCTCGGCATTCATGTAGTGCGTGACACGACAATGCAACTGATGGATACCATGCCGGACCCGAACCTCCTCCAGCAGGTTCGGGAGACCGCGCTCAGCGTGCCCGGAGCTCTCGCCGTAGAGAAGTGCTACGCCCGTAAAACCGGACTCAAGTATCACGTTGACCTGCATCTGGAAGTGGACCCGGCCATGACGGTGCACGACTCGCACCAGATCGCAACTCAGGTGCGATCCGGAATCCGCAACAACCTCGATTGGGTTGCGGACGTGCTGGTGCACGTGGAGCCGCACACGCTCGCTACAATCGCAGGCAGGACGCATGGGAAATCGTGAGATCGCGCGGCTCCTGTATGAGACCGCGGACTTGATGGAGATCGCCGCCGAAGACGGCTTTCGTATTCGCAGTTACCGCAATGCGGCGGCGGCTATTGAAGGGTACCCGGAGAAGCTAGCCGATATCGTGTGCAATGCCGATCGCAAGGTGACGGAAGTCCCGGGCGTTGGAAAAGGAATCGCCGCGATTCTCGAAGAGATTTGCCGCCGCGGATCGTTCGACAAGCGCGATCAACTGCTCGCCAAGTATCCTCCCAGCGCGCTCGAGCTGCTCAAGATCCAAGGGCTCGGGCCCAAGAGCATCGCGCTGCTGTTCGAGCATTTCCGGGTCAGCACCATCGATGATTTGGAGCGAATCTGTAAAGAGCAGAAATTGCGCGACCTGCCGCGTATGGGCGCGAAGCTGGAGGAAAAGGTACTCCGGTCGATTTCACAATACCGGCAGAGCGCCGGCCGTTACCTGCTGAGCTTCGGACACCGCGTAGCCGCCGAATTGACTGCGTATCTGTCGCAAACCGCGGGTATCGAGAAGATCACGCCTGCCGGGAGTCTACGGCGCGGCAAGGACACGATCGGCGACCTGGACCTGATTGCGACCGGCCCCGGCGCAGAGGCGGCGCTCGAAAGCTTTGTCCAAAACCCGCGCGTGCACGAGGTGCTCGGAAAGGGTTCGAACAAGGCGAGCGTGCGATTCGGGCTGGAGGGACTGCAGGTGGATCTGCGCGCGCTTGCGCCCGAAAACTACGGCGCGGCCATGCAATATTTCACGGGCAGCAAAGAGCACAACGTTACTCTACGCAGCCGCGCGCTCAAGCTGGGCATGACGCTGAACGAGTATGGTCTGGTCCGGCTGGAGGATAACACTCGCGTCGCCGGCGAGACCGAAGAAGGAGTCTACGAAGCACTGGGGCTCCCGTGGATTCCGCCGGAGCTTCGCGAGAACTGCGGCGAGATTGAAGCGGCGCTCGAAGGCAAGCTGCCCGCCCTGCTTGAGCTATCGCACATCCGTGGCGATCTCCACATGCACACCACAGAAACGGATGGGCGCGCTTCTCTCGAAGAGATGGCGGAAGCGGCCCGGGCGCTCGGATACGAGTACATCGCGATCACGGACCACTCGAAGGCGCTCGCCATGGCGAATGGGCTCGACGAACAACGGGCCGTGGCGTTCGCAAAACAGGTGCGTGAGCTGAACCGGAGCGGGCTGGGAATTCGCGTGTTCTCCGGTCTGGAGTGCGACATCCTGCGTGATGGATCGATGGATCTGGCTGAGGACGCGTTGGCTGAACTCGACCTGGTGGTGGGCAGCGTCCACAGCCTCATGAATATGGAGTCGCGGGAGATGACCGACCGGCTGCTCCGCGCTCTCGCATCGCCGAACATCCGCATTCTCGGGCATCCCACCGGGCGCATCCTGCTGCACCGCGAAGGGTATCCGTTCGACTTCGACCAAGTGGCCCGGGAAGCTGTGCGGCGCAATGTCTACCTGGAGATCAATGCCAGCCCGGAGCGGCTCGACTTGGGAGGCGCGATGGTCCGGACAGCGAAAAGCTTGGGCGCGAAGTTCGCGATCTCGACGGACTCGCACCATCCCAAAAGCCTCGGGTTCAACATGCCCTACGGCGTGACGATGGCGCGCCGCGGATGGCTCAGCCCGTCCGATGTGCTCAACACGCTGCCCGTCGATCGATTCTCAGAGGCAATCCGAAAGAAATGAAACTCGTCTCGTCAGTAGAAAAATACAGCAACCCGCTCTTCCGGGTTACCGAAGATCACGCCGTCGATCCCAGCGGCTTTGAAATCCACCGAGCCATCGTGCAGCACATAGGGTCGGCGGTAATGATGGCCGTGGATGAGCGCAAGCGCATTCTGCTTGTCAGGCAGTACAGGCTGCCCGCGCGGCAATACCTATGGGAGCTGCCCGCCGGCCGTCTGGACGAAGGCGAAACGCCGCTGCAAGCTGCCAAGCGCGAGTTGATCGAGGAGACCGGCTACCGCGCCCGCCAGTGGGACAAGCTGGCAGTCTTCTATCCCAGCCCTGGCTACGTGGCCGAGAAGATGACGATCTATCTTGCGACCAGTCTGACGGAAGGCGAGTCCGCGCCCATGGAAGACGAGCGCATCGAGGCGCGCTGGTTCGGCGCCAGGGAGTTAGCCGAGTGGATCGATAGCGGAAAGATCATCGATGCAAAGACGATGATTGGCTATTTCCACTGGAAGCGCCACTTTGCAAGTAAAAGAGCATAGCGCGCAAGGCCTGCGTGCGATGGCTGACCTGTAGCTTTTGTTCGAGCGGCGCTTGGCCGAACGAACAACCGAACAGCGGGTAATAAAAAAGCGGATCGTAGCCGAACCCGTTGGAGCCCGCGGGCGCTTCGAGTAATTGCCCTTCGATAACACCATGAAATGTGCGTACCAGTTCGCCCGCATTCGCTAGCGCGATCACACAGATAAACCGAGCGGTCCGGTCGGAGACTCCGCGCATTCGTTCCAGAAGCAGGCGATTGTTGTCGTCGTCAGACGCCCCTGGACCTGCAAAGCGCGCCGAGTAAACGCCGGGCTGCCGATCGAGCGCATCCACCTCTAAGCCGGAATCATCCGCGAATAAGAAGCCGTCCACCTGTTTTGAGTAATAGGTCGCCTTGAGAATGGCGTTCTCCTCGAACGTTGCGCCTGTCTCCTCGGGTTGTTCGATCTGATCAAGGTTCGGCATAGCTTGAAGCGAAACACCGCTGCCGTCCAAAGCTAAATAAAATTCACGGAGCTTGCCGGGGTTGGTGGTAGCGCAATACACATTTACATTCTTAACGTGGAGCAGGTGGTCTTGCCACCTGCTTTCCTTCAGAGATCGTTGAATTCGCCCCGGTTACTCCGCAGCTCATCGGCGCATCTTTCACGAGTAACTCCTTTTTTGGTGAAAGGCACCAAGTCGCTCAAACTACGGCATTAGGGGCCCTAGCTGCGCATCTGATGAGGTCAAAAGTCACGGAATCTGCAAAGATGCGCAGCAGAGGGTTGGCGCAGTCAAGGACGGACTCACCTATGGTTTGGGTGAAATATTCCGTTATCAAATAGCGCGCCGGCGGGACGGCTTGCGGGTCCCGAGCGATTTAATTGTACTGGGGGAAGTGCGGGGGCAGAGGGATGAAGGCGTCCAAGGCGTTGAGGAGGAAGGATGAAATAAATTTCGAGCGATGGTGATGGGTCCGGATTGCTCGCCATAGTTTGCCGCTTCTTGCTGGAGTAGCAAACAACCTGCCCGAACAAGACAGCGGCACATGGTTGGATACCGCTACACTGGTCGTTGGGTTGGGCCGTACCTGGCCGATAAGAAGGTATGGCGCCAGGGGGTCCCGTCACACAATGGCATCTATTCATGAGACGGGTTGATCTCATCGCCGCGCTACGGACGGAGTACCATCTTATCTCCGCGGCTCTAGGTTTGAACGCCGAGAAAGTACCGGGGCTGTCAGCGGAAGAGCGGATGCTGACCCGCAACGTTGCAATGCCGCCACGTGAGATCATTGAGCAACTTCGTCGTGAAATTGCTCGCCGGCGCGATCCTCTGGGTGACGCGTTCACGAATATTCGGGCGGCCGGGCAGCGGCGCGAACGCGGCGCCACGTACACTCCGCATGCAATCGTGAACGCGATGGTAAAGTGGGCGAAAAAAGCCGGCAATGCACGAGCTGTTGATCCTCAGCGCGTTATCGATCCAGGCGTGGGATCAGGGCGCTTCCTTGTGGCTGCGGGCCGGGAGTTCCCCAATGCGGAATTGATCGGCATCGACATTGATCCGCTTGCGGCATTGATGGCACGAGCGCACCTTGCAGCGGCGGGCTGCGCGGAACGGGCGCAAATTCTTGTCGGTGACTACCGGGAGCTCTTGCTACCTGCCGCGGATGGAAGCACGTTATACATTGGCAACCCGCCTTATGTCCGTCATCACCGCTTGGATGCCCGCTGGAAACAGTGGTTAACAACCGAAGCAAACAAGCTCGGTTTCAAAGCCAGTCAGCTCGCGGGCCTCCACGTACATTTCTTTATCGCAACTGTTCTGCAAGCGAAGGCCGGCGATATGGGTTCATTCATTACCGCGGCTGAATGGCTAGATGTTAACTATGGCCGGCTCGTTCGGGAATTGTTTTTGAATGATCTCGGCGGGCAGAGTGTCACGATTCTCGAGCCGGCTGCAAAGCCTTTTGCCGATGCGGCGACGACAGCAGTTATCAGCACTTTTGAAATTGGATCGAAGCCCAAGAGTATTCGTGTAAAGCGCATCCAACATGTTCACGAGCTAGAACCCCTCGCCACGGGCCGGTTGCTTCACCGTAGCCGGCTGGAGATGCAGCCCAGGTGGTCGCGTCTGACGCGGAGGATACAGGCTGTGCCGTCCGGCTATGTAGAGCTTGGCGAACTCTGTCGCGTTCACCGCGGTCAAGTGACGGGGGCCAATCGTGTTTGGATTGCCGGTGAGCACAGCAGGGAATTGCCAACAAGTGTTTTGTTCCGCAGCGTGACGAAAGCGCGCGAGCTGTTCGCGGCCGGAGACACGCTCGCGGACGATTCGATGCTGCGCGATGTCATTGACCTGCCAATTGATCTCTCGGCGTTCGATAAGGCAGAGCGGCAAACCATTGAGCAGTTTCTGAAATACGCGAAAAAGGCTGGCGCGGCAGACGGCTATGTCGCGGAAAACCGGCACGTCTGGTGGTCCGTTGGACTCAAAGCTCCAGCGCCAATCCTCGCGACATACATGGCGCGTAGGCCTCCCGCATTCGTGCGTAATCTTGTGGCCGCACGTCACATCAATATCGCGCATGGACTGTACCCTCGCGACCCGTTGCCCGCGGCGGCGCTCGACCGCTTGGCTACGTACCTTTCGGATACAACGACTATTCGGGGCGGCCGCACATATGCAGGAGGTCTGACGAAATTCGAACCCCGGGAAATGGAGCGGCTGCTTGTACCTGGCCTTGAAGCTCTCATACAGGCAAGCTAAACGATGCTCGCGCCGCCGGTATGGACCGAGAAACAACTCTGGAGGGATCTCAATCGGTCAAAAGATCTGTTTCGAAAACAGCGGATGCTAGAGCCGCTTGATGCTTACCTCAAAGCATTCGATCATTTCCAGGGCTCGGTCGAAAACCTGTTTGAAACGAGTGTCGATCTTACCGGCCTGAAGGCCACAGCAATTGACATCCTCACCAATCATCAGCTTCTCGCCGCGTTCCGCTATTTGGCTGGTCCGCCACTATCGGCTGATGACCTGGAGACCTTAAGCGAAGCGTCGCTCAGCCGAAAGCAGTTAGAAAACGACCCGGAGATGGTGCAGCGCGTGGTAGAAATTGTACGCATGGGATTGGACCGGCGCCGGTTTCCGTGGGTGCCGGAAAACCGTGAGCCCACCGAACGGGAGCGGGCGGCGGCTGTGCTCGCCTCCGCCGCTATGATGGCGCACAGCCGGGTCGGCACGCTTCGCCGGATCAAGGGAAAAAGGAGCAGGAGGAGATCTTGGAAAATTCGATGCTGAAGGCGGGTCTTAAGAAAATTCCCGCCCGCTCGATCCCGACGTTAAACCAAGCGCCTGCGCCCGGCGAATTCTGCCGCGAAAGCATTCTCGGGCCACATAAGAAAAGCGAGCGGCTCAAGGGCAGAAAAGCCGATATACTCATCGGTTTCTGGGACAACAGGATCATGCCGATTGAATGCAAAGTCTCGAATTCGGCCGTGAACTCGGTAAAGCGGCTCAACAATGATGCCGCGGTTAAAGCTGAGACGTGGGTGCGAGATTTTGGTCAGATTCAGGTTGTGCCCACGGCCGTGCTGAGCGGCGTGTATAAGCTGCACAATCTTGTGAACGCACAGCAACGCGGGCTGACTCTGTTTTGGGTTCACAATCTCAGAGCATTAGTTAATTGGATTGAAGCGACCCGTTAGGCGATGCAACGGTTGGCCGGCGCAGACGCCCCCTCTAGAAGTTACCAATTACCTAAGCTTCTCAATGCCCGCCGGAATGACGCAGGATTTCTAACCCCAAAAACAGCAGTTGGGGTTCGCCAAATCAGTTTCAGCGTATGCATCGGAAGGCGATCAGGCCAGGCCTAGCCGACAGGCGACCCAAACTGACCGCCTATTCCACGGTGCCACCACGAGCTACGAGCTATTTTCGAGACAAAGCAATGTCCCACAGTTGGCACGGTTGTAGCCAAATACCGTTTAGGTTATCTCGTTGCCCGTCTCCTGAACCGCCGTGCCAGGCCAATGGCGCACAAACCCGCCCCGAGCATCCCAATCGACCCAGGTTCCGGCACCGCCGGTCCACCTGGGTCCGTGGCGATGAACGACAGATTGTCGGCGTATCCATCATCCTGATGCCCGTCGATTCCGGTCAGCACCAGCTTGAAATCGATAGTGCGCGTTCCCATGGGGATCAACCCGGTCGCGCTTCTTGGGAACAGTCCGGTCACGCTGTACCCAACATTCGGGTCAAAGCGGTCCGCGAGCAGAACAGGTCCGATGGTTGTGCTGCCCAGGCTAGCCATGCCGGCGTTCTCAAATATCGCAGTGAACATGGCGTTGTCCCGCTGGTCGAAATAGCCGCCCAGGTAGGCGCTTAACGTATAAGGAACCAGGCCGGTATCGATCAACCCCGCCACATTCGAGACATCCTGGAGCTGCTCTCCGATCGACAGAAACGCGGGAGCGTCCGGATTGGGATTCGTACCGCCGGCGAAGAGATTCACACCGCGGTTCACCGGTCCTGGATCCGTGAGCCGGGGCACTGACATCGGGAGCGTGGTGTACTGGACCGCCGTGAAGTTTCCAGCCGTGGTTGTCCAGTTTGGCACCGGCTCGACAATGTTGTTGGTTGGGGCTCCGAGTCCCGCCTCAGCGCCCGGATTTTGAATGAGGTTGACGCCGAATAGGAGTGCCGCTTGAGCGCTGTCGCACGTAAAGAAAGCAAGCGCGAACACGGAAGGAATCACGAAAGCGAGTTTTCGATTTATCAAAGCCATTCTCCCCGAATGTCAATGCTATGGCACGTGCAGCGTGGGCGCGATAGGCATTTGATCCTACAAGTACCCTTACTCGCGGAGTTTTCGATTACAGATTGTCTCGGATATTACCGTGGTATGGTGCGGTCTATAGGCGACGGATGGCGTCAGCTTATGTCGAATGCATACAACGGTTTTGAGCGATGTATCTTTTCGCCGGCACTCCGTGTGAGCGCGTTGCATACTCAACCGAAATACCTGCTCGGAAATAGTACCAAGCAGCTCGCTCTACGGGGTATGGCGCAAGAATGTTTGCTTGCCCAGCTCCAGATGCAAACGAAGACTTGAAATCCAGACCGGCCCGCGATCCTGGTTGTAGGCCGGGTTGGCAACATGCTGAAGGTCGAAAGTGGTCCAGAATCCGGGGAACAGACGAGCGGTGTAGTAGCTCTCCCAGATGGTTTCGGAAGCATACCGCAGCGCGCCATCACCGATCAGGAAATCGAGGCCGCCGCGCGCCAGATAAACCGCATGCACACCCGAGATACCACTGACTGTCAGCCCCGTCGCAACCGTATCGGAGGGGCGCTTCCAGCGAGTGCCTGTAATCGACAGACCGCCTTGCGCAAGCCGGTCGATGGCTGTGAAGGCGAAGCTTTCTGTTTTCCCATCGTTCCAGCCGAGCCGGCCAAAAACTCCGACGTCCTTACTTAACTCCTGTTCCACGCTAAGGCCACTCCCATACTTGAAGGTTCCGTTCCGGCGAGTGGCCGTGACGTCGGGGACACCACCGGCCTGATCGCTCAATGCGATCGCTTCACTGTATGTGCCCGACCGCGTATGAAGAAGAAAGCCCAGCAGCCGGACAGCACCCGGATGCGAGCCGAGCGAGTAGCGCGCTTCGCCTTCAAACATGTCGGCCCGATTGCGAAACAAGCGCCGGTCGAATCGAAGGCCGTTCGCAAACTGGGGTTCCGCCGCGCTGGCATACCGGAGAGACCAGTGGCGCGCATGAAACTCGTGCATCCAACCCCAGGTGTATCCGCGCGTATCCGCTGGGTAATCCCAGGCGCCGTTGAACATGATGGCCCAGCCCATAAACTGCGTTCGCGGGTCGTGCGTGTAGCGGTTGTTGTCGAAGAAATCGGTCACGGTAAACCGCCCCACGGTGACGCTGTAGCGGGTCATTGGCCGCGAGCCGGCAAGCTGGTTCTCCGCGGTGTCGAAGCTCTCGCGTTCGGCGCCGAATCCGAAATCCCGGGTTACGTAAGCGCGCGCCAGATACGGCTTGGGAGCCGCCGACGCAACCCGCGGCAATTCGCCATTCGAGAAATTCGCCAGCCCGGTCACTCCGCTAAACCCGCGGCCGCCCGCGATCTCCGGATCGATGTACACCTGCGTGTTGGCTCCAAGCCGGAAGCCGAGAAACAGCGTGGTGGTGAGCGAAACATCACGCTCCGGGGAAGCGTGCAGGCTGTTCACTCCCTGGTAGGGTGAGCGGAAAGCTCCATGGTACTGGCCAATCGAAGTCGCCTGATAAAACAGGTTCCAACGCTCTTGGGCGAGCCCGGCGGATGCACAAGCTAGCGCCACGAAGGTGGCACAGGTTTTCGAGCCCAATGTCACTTACTTTTCTGCATCGCGGAGTGGAACAGGCGCTTTCGCCTGTTCTCCAAAAAAAACACGAACAGGCGAACCGCCTGTTCCACTCTGGAAGTTGCATTGAGGCACTTTGCCTGTGTTCCCCATCAGCTCGGGAACTTGTACATCGCCTTTGCAATCGGAACACCCGCTACCTCGATGCGGCTGAGGTCGCTGGTCCCCACACCCAGCGATTCCGCCAAGGTCAGAGTGTTGTCGCACATCGTGAAGGGAGCTGTGCCGCGGGCGGCGCGCGGGTTGTAGCCCATCACCGCGGTTGCCACGGTGTCGGCATTGACGGCATTTGTTCCGAGGATCAGGACCCCCGGTTTCACCGCGGTGATGTCTTTGACCCATGGCCCTTCGCCTCCGGCCATGGTCTCGATTCCGTCGATGAAGGCGATATCGATGGGACGCGCCGCGGCGAGGTCCGCCACAATCCGCGGCATGCGATAGCCCGGATCCCGGTTTGACTGGGGATCGTTCTCCTGAGGAGCGGTCTTGGATGGCCCGCGCTTGCCTGCGTGGCAAACCTCGCCGCGGCCCTTCGCCGGGTTTTCGTTGGGTCCGTCAATCCCCGCATCGTCGCCATAGATCGAAGCCGGCGTGATACCGAAGCAGTTCTTCATCGAGAGCGTTACGCCGCACGTCGCGTGATTCTTCAGCTTGGCCATCGACATGAAGACGTCCGTGTCCTCGTACGAGTGGTTCACGTCGAAGCCGGGGTAAATAATTCCGCCGTTCCTGTTCTTCAGGCGCGAGTAACGCTTGCCCTGTCCGATTGCGTTCGTATTCTCGAACTCCAGTTTCGACGACACACGTTGCAGAGCGCGCACATTCCACCCGGAATCGAGCATGTACTCTTCGAGCGGCCCCGGCGTTCCCCAACAACTTTCGACCAGCCGGATCCGCTTCGCGCCCGCCGCATCGAGCAGGTGCACCACCGGCATCAGCGTTTTCGGATGGGTGTAGTGAGTGGAGCCGAGCGGCAGGCCCTGGAATCGCAGTCCCGGACTACCGGTGAGGTTGAGCTTGATGGTTACAGTCTTGTTCTTAACGATACGGCCCAGGCCGCCGGTCTGGTCGAACATGGTGGAGAGCACGGCCGCCAGGTCCCCATCATAAGAAGCGCACTTCGCAATCGAAACTGTGGTGGCGGGCGCTGATGCCGCGCGGAGCCGGGTGATTCCGGCAACAGAAGCGGCAGCAGCCAGAGAAAGCATTTCGCGGCGGGTCATCGTTTTAGTTTATCTTCTATCGTATGCTCTCCGTTCTGTTAATGCAGACTGCCCTGGGTCTGGCGCAGGCGCAAGATCCTCTTGCGACCGTGTCGCCCGCCGGCATCGAACACGGCCAGCGCCTGTTCCGCCGTAACTGCGCTGTGTGCCATGGATTTGATGGGACTGGCGGCACCGGGCCGTCGCTCGCGCGCGCCAAGTTCCATCGAGCCGCCGACAACCAGGAACTGATCGACCTGATCACCAAAGGCATTGCCGATCGAGGCATGCCGCCGTCCTGGCATCTGCTGCCGAATGGCCCCCGGCAGGTAGCTGCCTATGTCCGCACGCTGGGTCGTGTGGCCGAGGCACCCGTCACCGGGAACATCAAGCATGGACGCGCTCTCTTCCGGAGTGCCGGATGCACGGGCTGTCACATCGCTCGGGGAGAGGGCACGGGGCTCGGTCCCGAGTTGACGGACATCGGCCTGCGGCGGACCGCGGCCGTGTTGCGCAAAACAATCCTGCAGCCAGAGAGCACCATCCCGCAGGGTTTCATGATGCTGCGGGTTCAACCCAAGGGCGCGCCGGGGATAGTTGGCATTCGTGTGAACGAGGATAGCTTCACGATCCAGTTGAAGGACGAGCGCGGGCAGTTCCATTCGTTTGAGAAGGCGAACTTGATCAAGATCGAAAGGCAACCTGGCAAGACATTCATGCCAGCTTACGCAACGTCGCTGGCAGCGGCGGATGTCGGTGACCTTGTCGCATTTTTGGCAAGCCTGCGGGGCGCGCAATGAAGCGGCTGCTTTTGCTTGGGTGTGTGGTTGCTTGTTGTGGTGTCGCGCAGGTCCGCTATGCAGCGCTGGTCGATCCGGCCAAAGCGCCCGGCGATTGGTTGACCTACTCGGGCAATTACGCAGCGCACCGGTTTTCACCTTTGGCCCAGATCACGCCTGCCAACATCGGCAACCTGCGCGTCAAGTGGATTCATCAACTGAGCGGGCCCGCGGAATTCGAAACGTCGCCGGTGGTCGCGGGCGGAGTGATGTACATCACGGAGCCGCCATCGAATGTCACCGCATTGGACCTGCGGACCGGCCGGCCTCTGTGGCAATGGGAGCGCGCCATGCCGAAGGACCTGCAGACCATCGGCTTCGGCCGGGTGAATCGCGGTGTGGCCATACTCGGCGACATGGTGTACGTGGGAACGCTGGATGCCCACTTGATTGCGCTCGACGCGAAATCCGGCGCCGTTCGCTGGGACTCGGTCGTGGCCGATTACAAAAGCGGTCACTGCATTACCTCCGCGCCGCTCGCCCTGAAGGATCGCATCATTACCGGCATTAGCGGTGGCGAGGCCGGCATTCGCGGCTTTGTGGATGCGTACGACGCGAAGACCGGCAAACGGATCTGGCGCTTTTGGACTGTTCCAGCCGCGGGCCAGCCGGGCAATTATTCCTGGGTGGGCGATTCCTGGAAGACCGGCGGCGGTTCCACCTGGGTTACCGGGTCTTACGATCCCGCGCTCGATCTCGTGTATTGGGGCGTTGGCAATCCGGGCCCGGATTGGAATGGCGACAGCCGCTCGGGCGACAACCTCTATACGTGCTCGCTGGTGGCGCTGGATGCGACATCGGGCAAGCTACGCTGGCATTTTCAATTCACGCCGCACGACACGCACGATTGGGACGCAACGGAGATTCCGGTATTGATCGACACGATGATTCGAGGCCGTCAGCGAAAAGTGGTGGCCATGGCCAATCGCAACGCGTTCTATTATGTCCTGGACCGGACCTCGGGCGAGTATCTCGCCAGCGCAGCCTACGCGAAGCAAACCTGGGCGAAGGGACTGGATGACCGGGGCCGCCCCGAGATGATTCAAGGCAAGGAGCCCAGTGAGGAAGGAACCCTGGTCTGGCCCAGCCTGCAGGGCGCGACGAACTGGTTTAGCCCGTCCTACCATCCGGGACTGAATCTGTTTTATGTCTCGGTCCGGGAAATGGGCTCGTATTTTTTCAAGTCCGAGGCCGAATATCAACCCGGAACCTTTTTTGCCGGTGGAGGTGAACGGACGCTGCCGCCGGATCGGAACTCTGGCGCCGTACGCGCGCTGGACGCCGCGACCGGCAAGCTGAAATGGGAGTTCCCCCTGCAATCGCCGCCCTGGGCGGGCGTGATGGCTACGGCCGGCGGACTGGTATTCGGCGGCTCCCAAGAGGGCAACTTCTACGCGCTGGATGCAGTCACCGGCAAAGCGCTGTGGCAAATCCAGACGGGAGGACCGATCGGCGCCAATCCGGTAGGATTCCTGGTCGACGGAAAAGAGCACGTCGCGATCGCGGCGGGGCATTCGATGATGGTGTTCGGGCTGTGAGGGGATATCACGGCTGTCCGGCCTTCTTCTCCTGGGCTCGAGCGTCCAGCTTGCGTTGCAGTTCTTCCCACTGCTCGGCTTTCAACACGGTCCTCAGCTTCAGGCTCATTTGGGAGAGCGTCCGGGTCAGGTCGCCTCGCGCTGAGGCGAACCGGTCGATGGCGTCATTGGCCTTCCGGGTGTCTACGGAGCTCTGGTTGAACTCAGCCTCCAGATCCGATTCCGCCCGCTCCAGGCTGGCGCGCAACTCCAGAAGCCGGGGCCGGTAGTCTTTGATGGTTAGACGAATCTGCTTTCGTTGCTCGTCGGACAGCTTCAGGTCCTGCGCGATCGGGCTGCTCCACCAGGCAAAGGTGGGCCTCGGAAGTTGAGCCAAGCCGACCGGGGAGGAGGCCAGCGCTCCGATAACGGCAACAATAACCGCTCGTCGCATCTCTATTCCTGAAATAGATTATGAATGGGCCGAATCGCTCTGGGCTCGCTGGACTGCTCGATCGACGCCAAGTCTGAGAACAGCTTCGCGTCTGAGCTCGTATACAAGGCAGGGCTCGTATATAAGGCGGGATCTTTTCCCGCCCATGGCCGCAGCAGTGTCAAGCTGAGCGCGATGATGCAGACCAGGCTTGCAAAGGCTACCGCCCAACGTTTCGCCATCCCGCCCTTCGCTCCAAGCTGCTGGTAAATGCTCCGCCGCTGCGCCGCCAGAAACTCCCAGGAAACCTCCGGCGCGGCAGTAGCTGTCCGTCGCGTCTCACTGATCCGCTCCGCCTGCGCGCGGCATTCGTGGCATTCATCCAGATGCTTCGCGTCGCCTTCTCCAGTGTAAAGCCAATTTAGGAATTCGTCTTCTGTCCAGTGCTTCATTTCGTTGTCCGTTCGCGGAAGTACAGGTCCCGCAAGTCTTCCCTCAATTTTTCAATGGCGCGAAACAGGTGTGCCTTCACTGTTCCCACATCCAGCTCCAGAATCTCGGCAATCTCCGCCAGACTCAGATCCTCATAATGCCTCAGAGTGAACACCGAGCGTTGCCGCGCGCTCAACTTGTCCAGCGCCTTTGAGAGCCGCCGGTCAATTTCGGATGCAAACACCTGGTCCTCGGCGCTGGGCCGTGGGGACTTCGTAAACTCCAGTATGGTCGCTTCGTCTTCCGAATTCGGACGTTTGCGCCAGAACTGCCATCGCCGGGAGCGCAGCTTATCCAGGCAGGTGTTGATCGCGATTCGTGTTAGCCACTTCCCTGGATCGTCCACCTCTAGCGCTTCCTGGCGAGTCGATGCCTGCCACGCTTTGAGGAAGGTATCCTGGGTTGCGGAATCCGCCTCGCCGGCATCCTGCAACATCCTCTGGCAGATCAGGAAAATGCGCTTCTGCTCGGACGCCATCCAGGAACCGAACTCCCGCGTGCCGGCGCTCTTATCCACCACCGCTTCCAGGCTCCCAGCCATGAGGCCCATCATACTCTGAGGACGGCCTTTCGCGAGAAAAGTTGACGCCCTAAACCGTCTTTTGACTTGACCTTAGTATGAATCTGGAATCATACTTGGAAGTATGAGAATTGGCGAGCGTGGCCAAGTGACGATTCCGAGACGGAAGTCGAGTTCCGGGTGATTGGCGGATTGATCGTGCTCAAGAAAGCGCCCAGGAAACTGAACCTCGAGAAATGGAAAGGCCGTTGCGGCGATACGTTCGCCAAGCTAGACTACTTCTCCGTGGACAAGTTCATTGACGACGTGCGTGGACGATGAGCACTGCCATACACTGGTGATCAGCGATATCGTCTACGCGGAACTGTGCATTCACTTCAAGACCCAGCGCGAATGCGACGAGATCCGCGCGCAGGCATTGGCGCGCGAAGCGCATTTCCTCGCAAGCCGCGCGTGGCGGACATATCGCCAAGCCGCACGCCTGCTCTCGCGGGATCGGGGTTTCTACCGCAAGCTGTTTCCATCGCTTGACCTTCGCGACCCAACCTAATTACACGCATCCGCCGTGTCGCGCCGAGTGGCACAGGCATTCCTGCCTGTGTTGCACTTAGACGAGGACCCCAATGCTTTCAATCCGGCCTTGCCCGGCGGGCCGGGGGCAAAAGAACACTCTTGTCGACTCTTGTGCTTCAACTCGGTTGAGAAATGCAGCCTAATCTCCGCAGACCCCTTTCGCACAATACCCGGCTGTTACTGCTGGCAGGCTTTGGTGGCTTGCTCCTGCTCATGGCGTTTGCAGGCCTGGACGCGATGCGCGTGCTCCGAACCATCCAGAATCGCAACGACGCGATCCGTCGCGAGTTCCTGGCGCGAAACCGCTTCCTAAATCAGATCCGGTCCGACCTGTACCTGTCCGGGACCTACGTTCGCGATTACCTGTTAGAGCCGGAGATGGAGAAAGCGGAATCGCACCGCACCAGCTTGGAAAACGCGCGCCGGGATATGGAATCGGCTTTGCAGTCCTACGCGACCCTGAAGAATATCAATCAAAGAAAGCCCTTCGGCACTCTCGAGGAAGAGTTGACTCAATACTGGCGCGTTCTACAGCCTGTAATGCTTTGGGACGCGCGCGAACGGCAGGCACGTGGTTACGCTTTCCTTCGGGATGAAGTGTATCCGAGGCGGACCGCGATGCTCAACCTTGCCGACGAAATCGGTGAAGTCAACGAACACCAGTTGAATGCCGGTGATATTCAAGTTGCCGATCTGTTCTCGGGTTTTCGGATTCGTCTGAGTCTCACTCTGCTTGTAACGTTGGGCCTCGGCGCAATTCTCGCCGGTTTCAGCATGGTCAGGGTACTTCATTTGGAACAGGAATCGGCTGCACGCTTTGAGGAGACCGCACAAGCGCGTCATGAGTTGAAGGCGCTATCGGCGCGCTTAGTTGAAACACAGGAGAGCGAGCGCCGGGCGGTGTCACGTGAATTGCACGATGAAGTGGGCCAGTCGCTTTCAGCTCTTCTCGTAGGGTTAAGTAACTTAGCGGCCGCCATTCCCGCTGCTCACGTATCGGAACTCGAGGGACAGGTCGCGAATCTCCGTAAGCTCGCCGAATCCTCCGTGGGCGTGGTGCGTAATATGACTCTTCTACTTCGTCCGTCCATGCTCGACGATTTGGGCCTTGTGCCGGCGCTTCAATGGCAGGCTCGGGAGATTTCGAAGAGGAGCGGCATGATCGTCAACTTCGCGGCGGAAGGCGTAGCCGATGAGCTTCCGGACGAATACAAAACGGCAATTTATCGAGTGATGCAAGAGGCGCTACACAATTGCGAGAAGCATTCAAATGCGAAAGTCGCGCGCGTGACCGTCCGGCAACAACGCTATGCCTTGTCGATGTCCATCCAGGATGACGGTTGCGGCTTCGGCCCGCTCATTGAAAAAGGGCTGGGGTTACGCGGGATGCAAGAGCGCATTGAGAACCTTGGAGGAAATTTCAGCGTGGATTCGGAAGCCGGCCGCGGGACACTGATTATGGTGATGCTGCCGTTCGACGGCGGCACACATCGACAGGCGGAGAACGGTTATGAACGAGATCAGGATTCTGCTCGCTGACGATCACACGGTCATGCGATCCGGTTTGCGAGTACTTCTGGAGCGGCAACCGGGCTTCCTGGTAGTTGCCGAAGCAGCGGATGGCCGCGAGGCCGTTGAAATGGCGGAGTCGCATGCTCCCGATGTGGCAGTGGTGGATGTCGCCATGCCGAAACTGAATGGAATTGATGCCGTTCGTCAGATCACAGCGAAGCTGCCCAAGATTGCCGTTGTCATCCTCAGCATGCATTCGGACGAGAGCTATGTATTGCGAGCCCTCAAGGCCGGCGCGCGGGCTTATCTGCTTAAGGACGCCCCTGAAACGGACCTCATCGGCGCAATCCGTGCCGTGCACGAAGGCAAGGCTTTCTTTAGCCCCGCGATCAGTAAGATGCTTGCCGAGGACTATCTACGGAATCTGCAGCAGCGCGGCGGCGAGGACAGCTATGAGCTGCTGACCGGTCGTGAACGCGAAGTCTTGCAGCTATTGGCGGAAGGACGGTCCAATAAAGAAGTTGCGAGCGTTCTCAATCTGAGTCTCTATACCGTCGAAACGCATCGCTCCAATATTCTTCAGAAACTGAACTTGCGCGGAACTCCTGAGTTGATCCTGTACGCCGTACGAAAAGGCGTAATCTCCTAAGAGTGTTATGGATTTTGTGGGGCAGCTTGGCAAGCTGCGCGCCGATGTCATCCGCGCAGTGGCCTCCCGGAATCGCGGAAACGCTGTATTCCAGTCCTTTGTTGGGTCGGCTCGAGAACCGGCTGCAAACATAAGTGCCATAAAATGTCGTGTTTGAGCGCTCATACGAAAAACTAAGTGATATTAGCTTCTGCCCGCCCTCTATAACGGTCCTAACGTGGTGTTATGCTTTTAGGAACGCGTCAGCAAGCGGCTAGCGGCGGCAACAAGCAAGCTTTGACAAGTCACAACTGAGTAGGAGGCATATGAGAACTGTGATCGCAAAATTAACTGTGTCGATGGTTGTGTTCGCACTCGCCTTTTTTCCGCAAACCTTAAAAGCGCAGTCCGGACGAATTACAGGTCAGGTACTGGACGCATCGCAAGCAGCCGTGCCCGGAGCGGCTATCACTCTCGAAAATCCGGTGAACTCCGACCGGCGGCAGCTCGTCACCGATAATGCCGGACGATACACTTTCGTGGATCTTCCCGTCGGAAACTATAATGTGCGCGCCGAGAAGGCCGGCTTTCAAACCCAGATCAGACAGAGCGTCGCAGTCAACGTGGGGGCATCCGTCCCAGTCGATTTTTCGCTGCCCACCGGCCAGTTATCGGAGCAGGTGCAAGTGGTGGCCGAGGCCAGCGTCTTGCAAACCGAAGGCGCCAACACTGGCGGAGTAATGGAGAATCGCCAGCTTACCGAACTCCCCATCAACGGACGCGACTATGCGCGCTTCAGCCTGCTGATGCCAGGCGCCATCGCCCGCAGTAATTTCATCGCCGACCTGGCTTTCAACGGACTGCACACCGTGCACAACCAGTTCTCCATCGATGGAGTGGACGCCACGCGCGTCGATCAGCCCTATATGTCGAACGGTTACGAACGGGGAGCCCGGTTACTGACCGGCAGCCTGGATACGATCGCCGAATTCCGGGTGCAGACCAGCGACTATCAAGCTGAGTACGGCCGCTCGGCGGGATCGAATATCAATATTGTGAGCAAATCCGGCGGGAATGTCTTTCACGGCACGCTGTTCGAATTCTTCCGGAACAGCGCGCTGGATGCAAAGAACTAC
This sequence comes from Bryobacteraceae bacterium, assembly GCA_051000095.1. GTDB lineage: Bacteria > Acidobacteriota > Terriglobia > Bryobacterales > Bryobacteraceae > JBBSHP01. The sequence goes on from JBPCOQ010000128.1 coordinate 105,912, forward strand.
TTTGCTCCGAAGACCTTTAAGCCGCCATTCCGTTTCAACGATTTTGGCGGCAATATAGGCGGTCCGCTCAGAAAGGAAAAGACCTTTTTCTTCGCCAACTATGAAGGCTCCCGGCAGCGCATCGGTATCTCGGGCGCGGGCACGGTTCCGAGCGCCAAGCTGAGGCAACTGGTGCTCCAGACCTCGCCGGTGCTCGCTCCCATCCTGGCCTTGTATCCGGTTGGAACATCTCCCACCGCCGCCAGCGACCTGGTCGACAACTACGTGACGGCTAAAACATCGCAAGTGCGCGAGGATACCGGGAGCGTCAAAATCGATCAGCGTTTCTCGGATAGTGACACTGTTTTCGTGCGTGTGAACGTGAACGACACCCACACCTTTGGTCCCCTGTTCGGCGTGACGCCTTCGGCGCTTGGTAATCTCGATTTTCAGAATGTCCCGATCCGCACCAGTAACGTCGCAATCCACGAGCAACGTTTGTGGAGTCCAACCGTTATTAGCGAGTTTCTGATTGGAGCCCAGCGCTGGGGTAGCCACATTATTTCGAACGAGCCATATCCACTCGTATCTATCACCGGCCTGACAACCGTGACCGGCGATCGCGGACGCAGCATTCAGAACGCTACCAGCTACCAAGCGGGGGGGAACACGACAATTGTGCGCGGCGCTCACGCCATAAAGTTCGGCGCCACGCTCTACGATATCTGGGTCTCTCGCTTGTCCAAGAACACCTCGAACCTGATGTATACCTCTCTTCAGAACTTTATCGACAACTCGGTCGCGGCCGCGAATTTCAATGTTGGCGATCCCGGGCATACCACGCGCGCCGATCAGATCGGTGTGTTTCTGCAGGACACTTACAAGATAAAAGAGACCCTGACAATCGATTACGGCCTGCGTTACGACTATGAGACCGTGCCGCACGATAAACACAACGCCACGCAGACCTACGACGAGCGGATCGGCATGCTTGGGCCGCCGGGGACACAGTATTTCCGCGCCAATAAAAACGATTGGGGACCTCGCCTGGGAATCGCCTGGCAGCCTACCAAGCGGATGGTGGTGCGCGCCGGGGGCGGCATCTTCTTTCAGTCGTATCCGGTTGGTTTCGGATCTTATACCATTCCAACCAATAACATTCCCGGCAATACAGCGCTTCTGCAGAAGACTATTCCCACGTTGTCCTATCCCATCGTGAATTTCCTCTCCCTGGGAACCGCGCCCTTACCGTCGGTGGCGGGGTTCGATTGGATTCGACGCGACATTTACACTGAGCAATGGAACTTCAGCGTCGCTCGGGAGCTTGCGCCGGGCACCGCGTTGCAGGTAGCGTATATCGGCAACCGCGGGCTGAATCTTCGCCGCGGCTATACGATTAACTTCTTCGATCCCGCGCTGGGGCGGCGTCCCAATCCGCTTTACTCCAATATCTCGATCGAGGGCAACACTGGCCAATCCACTTACAACGCGCTGCAAGTCTCTTTTCATCAACGGCTGAAGAGCGGACTGGTGGTGCAAGCCGAATACGGCTGGGCACATGGCATCGACGACGTGCAAGACCAGGGCCTGTTTGGCAGCCAGCCGCAGGACGACAACAATTTTAAAGCCGAGCGTGGAAATAGTTCCGGGGATATTCGGCACAACCTGGCTTATAGCTTGCTGTACACCATACCCATGGGATCCGGGCATTCGTTCCTGGGCAACTGGAAAGGCGTCCCCGGGAGTCTGGTGAGCGGGTGGACTATCGCATCGTTGGGCGTGATCCATACCGGCATACCGTTTACGGTATTCATCGGCACCAACCCTTTCGGCAATGGCAATTTCACCAACCAGCGCCCGAATGCCGTCCGCGGAGCCGATCCGTATGCGGCCACCAAGGGCGTCACCGGATGGTTGAATCCGGCGGCCTTTACCCTGCCCGCCTCCGGGACGTTCGGGAATCTGGGACGCAACACGGTGTATGGACCTGATTTCGCAAACGTCGACTTCTCGCTATTGAAGAGCACGAAGTTCAGCGAGAGCAAGGACCTCGAATTCCGCGCGGAATTCTTCAACATTCCGAACCATCCGAACTTCGCGCAACCGAGCTCGACGTTCGGAACAGCCAGCTTCGGCCAGATCTTCCAGACTTTCGGCGCCACTTTGGGCCTCGGTACTCCGCGCCAAATCCAACTCGCCCTGAAGCTGAATTTCTGAGTGGCACAGGCATTCTTGCCTGTGTTGCACTTAGATTCAAACTCAAGCTTGCGTCCTTTGTGCCTGCGCCCGGGTCAGGTCGCTTTTCCAGCAAGACCACGCGAAGCGGACAGCCCTAACAACCCGCTCTTCTTGAAATGGCTTGGTGAGGACATCATAGCCGCCGCGTTCAATCACTTCCTGCCAGAGATAATCGTCGTTCACGGGCGAGGTGAGTATGACGCAGGTTCGCGGCGCCTTGGCGGCCAAGGTCTGTACCGCATCGCGCCAGTTGGAACCGGGCACATCGCGGTCGCAAAGCACGATCGCGAAGTTTTGATCGCTCAGTTTATCGATCGCCGATTCGCAGCTTTCAGTAAGCTCGAAATGCCACTGGGCCCGTTTCGCAATTTGACTGAGAGCCACGCCATCTGAATTGTTGGGCATCACCGCCAGAATTCTGACTGGATTGCGATTGGTAGGACGACCGCCGCTCTGTGCAAAACTGAACCATGCCGCCAGTTTCTTTAGGGTACGAGGCATCATCGTAAATCCCCAATCTCGTACTGCAGGAGCGAGTGCTGGGTTTGATAGTCGTACTTAGCTCCCGCATTCGCAATCTGAGCGGAGGTGAAATTCAGTTGAGCCTGGCTGAGCTCGATGATAGAGCCCAAACCGAGATCGTACCGGCTCTGGGCCAGATCCTGCCCAAGTTTCGCCTGATCGAGGAGTTGGGCCGTGAGGCTCATGCGATCATACGCATTCAGCGCGTTGAGATAGGCGATCCGGACGTCGCGCACGATGCGGTTTTCCTGATCCTGGATACGCTTCGTTGCGGCCTGCGCCCGCAGTTCGGCTTCCGTCCGCCGGGCTTTGAATAAGCCGCCGTTGAAAATCGGCACCGTGACGTTTGCCCCGAACGCGCCGTACCGGCCAGGAATGGCCGCCTGGCCCGCCGGAACAAAACCCGCGGTGGCGATCACTCCCACCGAAGGATAAGCCAACGCCTTTTCAGCCTGGAAGAAGCGCTCCGCCGCGGTGGATTGGAACCGCAAATTTGCCAGTTCCGGACGCTGCCGGATAGCGTGGTCGATCAGGGGATTGATGCGATCGGGCGGAGCATCGGGCGTTGGTTCTTCCGCAAGAACGAACCCCACTTGGCCCGGGATTCCCATTGCCGTCGCAAGCTGCGCTTCAGATGCCTGCAGTCCGTTTTGAGCGTCTAGTAACTGCAGTTTCGCATCGGCAAGGTTCACATTCGCGAAGCTCACGTCGAGCTGCGATTTCAGTTTGCTGGCCGCGAGTTGTGCCACCTGGTCGGCGACAAGTTGACGGGCGGAAACGGTCTGCAGCGCGACCGTTAATAGCGAGTGGGCTCGCAGTACCGCGAAATATGCGCGATCGGTGTCGAGCAGAATGCCGGCATGCACGGTTTGCGTGACCTGGTCCTGAGCCGCGGCGCTGAACTTCGCCTCCGATATCAGGTTCGAGGTTCGGCCAAAGTCGGTAATCAACTGGCTGAGCGAGAGCCCTGAGCCGATTCGGTTGTAAACGACGGGATTATTCAGTCCCCCCGCGGCCAGACGGCTCCCTGAATCGGCGCCCACCCCTGTAAAGCTACCGAAGAAATTAGGTTCAAGCCCCGCGCGCACCTCGTTCGGAACCTGGGCCGCCGCTCCCGCGGTGAATTCCGCCGCCGAAAGCGCCGGATTGCTTTGAAGCGCTATCTTCTCCGCTTCCGCCAACGTCAAGTGCAAGGTGTCTTGTTGCGCCAGAGCTGCGCCGGTCGCCAGGAGGGCGGACAAAAAAACCACACAGGCACGAATGCCTGTACCACTGGCTTCGATCATTCCTGGCTGTTTAGATGGGCGGGATCGCCCACCAAAGGCGATGAGAAAAGGTGAGTGGAGCAGGCGGTTTCGCCTGCCCGGCAGGCCAACGGCCTGCCCCACTCTTCCTTGTACGACCGAAGTTTTTCGAGAGTGGATTCCGAAGGCATGTCTGGCATTTTCCAGCATTCTGTTAGGCATTTTGGAGCTCGTTGTGATCGGAAGAACCAACCCCCGGATTGCGCCGCCCATAAACCAACAGATACGCCGCGGGTACGAGAAAGACAGTCAAGAGAACGGATACACTTAATCCGCCCAGGATCGCGCGCGCCAATGGGGCGTATGACTCACTGCCGGCGCCGAGTTTGAGCGCCATGGGCAAAAGCCCGATGATCGTGGCCAGTGACGTCATCAGAACGGGGCGGAGACGAACCCGGCAGGCCATCGCAACCGCTTCCCGGACAGCCATGCCTTCCTCTCGCAAATGACGCGTGAACTCGACGATGAGGATGCTGTTCGAGACAGCAATGCCGACCAGCATCACCACTCCCATCAGCGACATCACATTCAGGGTGGTTCCGCTCAGGTAGAGCGTCACGATGACGCCCATGAGCCCCGGAGGCACCGCTACCAGGATGATAAACGGATCGATAAACGAGTGGAATTGCGCCACCAGAATCAGGTACAGGAGCACCACTGAGAGGCAGAGTCCCAGCGCAAAGCTCCGAAACGACGCGCGCATACCCTGGACCATGCCGCGCAATACTACCGCCACTCCTTCCGGCGTTTTCGTCCGGGCGACGATCCGGTCAATCGAGTTCGCAATTCTGGCCAAATCCTCGTTCAGCGGACGAACGTAGATATCGATAGTGCGGCGTAATTGATAATGGTCGACTTCGGTCGGCGACTTTATGCGCCGGATATCGCTGATCATATCCAGCCGGGTCGGCTCGACATGAGTGGGACCGCGCAACGGAATGGACCTGAGGTCGAGAACATTTCTAACCTGGCGCTCGGGGTACTGAACGGTCAGCATGTAATCGTTCCCGTTCTTAGGATCGATCCAGTAGCTCGGTGCGATCATCTGATTTGACGTGAGGGCAGTGATGAGATTGCCGACGATCTCCCTCTGATCGAGACCCAGTTCGCTGGCGCGAGTGCGGTCGATTTTTAACTTGAGGGCCGGATAGTCGATATCTTGAGGAATAAATGCGTCGGCTACGCCCGGGATTTTCCTGATCTTGGATGCTAACCGCAGCGCCGTCGCGTAAGCCTTGTCTATGTTTGAGCCAGCGACCTGAACGTCGATTGGGGCTGGCAGACCCATGTTCAAAACCGCGTCCACCAAGCCGCCGGATTGGAAGTAAGCGCTGAGCTCGGGCAGTTCGGTTTCGATCTTTTCTTTCACTCGCGACATGTACTCATAACTGCCCACCTTGTGTTCGTCTTTCAAGCTGACCTGCACAAAAGCGGTGTGCATGGCGGAGTTCGTCGTGTAAATAGAGGAGAACCCCGGGGTGACGCCCACGTTCGACACAATCATTCCGAGGTCCTCCGCGCTTACGACTCTGCGAATGAGGTCCTCGACCTTGGCGACTTCCAGCTCGGTTACGCCCAATCGCGTTCCCGTGGGAGCCTTCAAGTTGATCACGAATTGGCCTGCGTCGGTTCTGGGAAAAAAGGACAGCCCGAGCAGAGGAAACAGAGCGAGAGTTGCAAGGAACAACACGCCAAATGCGGCCAGGGTAAGCACCGGCCGGCGCAGGACGGCAGCGACGGACCTGTCGTACACCCGCAGAAACACTTCAAAACGGTCGTTAAACCACACATTGAAGCGATTGCCGAAAGCCCACCGGCCCTTGTTCTCTTTCCTTATTTCGACCGGCTCTTCCGAAGAAGGCGTGCCGTGATGCGCGGGCGCCTTGATGAAGCGGGCGCAGAACAATGGCACGACCGTGAGCGCTACCACATAGGACGCGAATAGCGAAAGCGCAACTGCGAGAGCGAGCGCCGAAAACAGGTACTTGCTCACCCCATACAGGAACGTAACCGGGAAAAAGACGACCACGGTGGTCAAGGTTGCCGATAAAACCGGGAGCGCTACTTCCCGTCCGCCCTTCTTCGCCGCTTCCTCCGGAGTTTCTCCTAACTCCAGATGACGGTAGATGTTCTCCAGCACCACGACGGAGTTATCGATCAAGCGGGAAAACGCCAGCGCCAGACCGCCCAGCACCATGCTGTTGATCGAGCCCCCGCCCAACGAGAGCGCGATGAATGCGGCCAGCGCCGACAAAGGAATTGAGAAGAACACGGCCACGGTCGCCCGCATGCTACCCAGAAAAATCAGGATCATGATCGAAGTCAGGAATAATCCGATCGCTCCTTCGTCCAGCAGCGTCTCAATCGCCGTCTTCACAAACTTCGACTGGTCGAAGACCACTTGAGTGACTAACTGCCGAGGCACGTCGAAAAGCTTTGTTAGGGCCTGTCGCACGCCATCCACGACGGCAATCGTGTTCGTATCGCCGCCTTGCTTCAGCACTGGAACATAGACGGACCGCTGTCCATCCACGCGCACCAGGCTGGTCTGGATCTGGTGCGCATCCTGAGCGTATCCGATATCCGCTATCCGGACGGGAGATTCTCCAACCATCTTGAGCGGTAGTTGATTGATCTCGCCGATCGTGTCTAGCTGGCTGTTGGTGTAGATGTTATAGTCCAGTGGACCGATCTGTACGTCGCCCGCGGGAAGAATCAGGTTCGAATTGTTTACGGAACGCACTACATCCATCAGGCTGAGCTGATGGGCTTCCAGCTTGTATGGGTCCGCGTACACCATGATCTGACGGTACAGCCCGCCAAACGGCACTGGGACCGATGCTCCCGGCACGCTGGCAATCTGGTTCCGAACCTGGAATTGCGCCAGGTCGCGCAGGTTCGTTTCCGTCAGGCCTTCACCTTTGAACGTGACCAGACACACCGGAAGACTCGACGCGTCAAACTTGAGCACAACTGGAGGTAGTGTGCCCGGTGGCAGGCGCCGCAACTGGGCCATCGCGAGGTTGGAGATGGTGGTCACGGCGGAATCGGCGTTGGTGCCCGGTTGAAAGTAAACTTTTATGATGCTCACACCCGGGAGCGAGCGGGATTCGATGTGCTCGATTCCACTACCCAATGTGAAGAAGCGTTCGAAGCGGCTGGTTATGTCGGTCTCGATCTGCTCGGGTGGCATCCCGGAGTAGAAGGTTGCAACGACGACCACCGGGATGTTCATCACCGGGAACATGTCGACCGGCATTCGTACTGTGCTAGTCACGCCGACAACGGCGATCACCAGGCAAATGACGACGATAAAGTATGGATTACCGATGGCAAAGCGCGACATGTTTGAACTTCAGTTCTCCTCTTTTGCCATAGCGACCGTGACTTTAGGCTTTACAAGTTGCCCGGTCTGCAAAGCGGCCCGGCTTCCGATGACGACCAGTTCCCCATCGCGCAAGCCGGAGCGGATTTCCACGCGATTGGCTGTTTCCAGCCCGACGGTGACGTTACGAAATTCAAGGTGGTTATCCGGCCTGACGACCAGCACTTTCCCTGTCGTATTCTTCCGTCCATCATCGGACGATCCGCTGTTATCAAGATCGACAGCCGAGACCGGGATCGCCAATGCGTGGTTGCTTCGTTGCAGCGTAAGATCGACTTCAGCGTACATTCCTGGCACCAGGATCAGCTTTGGGTTTGGAACGTCAACCTCGGTATCCATGGTTCTGGTCGCGAGTTGAAGCTTGTCGGCGGAACGGGCCACTTTGCCCGGGAACGTCCGATTGAGCGTGGGGACGCGCACGTCTACCTGTTGGCCCACGTGAACGGAAGGGACCGCTGATTCGGGCACGGGAAGAGTCAGCCTCAGCAGAGAGTTTTCGGATAGACGCACGATCGGCATCGCCTGAGTCTGGGATGCGGTACCGGCCTGGATCATGGAGCCGGTGTTCGCATATCGCTTCGTGATCACTCCGGAGAAAGGAGCCGTGACGCGCGTATAATCCAACATCGTCTGATCTTTGCCGAGATCCGCTTTGGTCACTCCGACCTGCTCGGCGGCGGCGGCCAAATTCGATTTGGCGGCCTGAACCTGGGCCTCTCCAACCAGGTCTTTGCCTTGCGCGTCATCCACTTCCTGTTGGGCGATTAAGCCTGGCCGTGTCTTCATGACGGAAGCCAGGCGGTCGTAGTTTAGATGGGCCATCTGGTGCGCCGACTCCGCTCGCCGCACCTCATCTTGCGCCTGCGTGACTTGGGCCTGGCTCCGGAGTACTCCGGCTTTGGCTTTCGTCACCTCGTCGCCCATCTCGGGTATTTCGAGTACCGCAATCAACTGGCCTTGCTTCACACGGTCGCCGATGTCGACGTTGATGTTTTTGACATAGCCGGCTACCTTTGCCATAAGGTCGACTTCTTGAAACGGCGTGAACTCAGCGGTGAGCACAAGAACCTGGGATAAATCGCTCGTGCCCGCCTTCGCTACAGCCACAGTTGGAATGTCTTCGGCCATTTTCTGCTGAGCCTCAACGTTCCGCGGGTCATGACAAGAGCTCGCCGCCAGTGCGGCCAGCATCACCAGCACGGCACTTGTTAACGACGGCAATAGTTTTCGAGAAGATGAATTAATCACGGTTTGAATTGCTTTACCTCGTCAACGAGCCGATCCAGCGAGAAGCCGCTCGATTGGCAGAACTCGATAAATCTCTGTTTTCCATGCAGCAGATCAGCGGCTACTTCCGGCAATTTGGGAGCGATCTCGAGAGGAATCGACAGCACGCCGTGGGAGTCGGCGATGAGCAAGTCGCCAGGATTTATGTGCAGGCCACAGATGTCTACGGGTTGAGCGCAATCGGTTAAGTGCGAGTAGGAGTGCGAGGGCGATACATGGACCGCGAATAGTGGAAAATTCATCGCCGCGATGACAGGGAGGTCGCGCACGGCTCCATTCGTCACGGCTCCAGCGCAACCTAAAGCTTTGAAAATCGCCGCCGCGAGTTGTCCGACGCACGCGCCAACTCCAGGGTGACCGTCAATATCCTGGATGACGGCAATGCGTGGCCTCGGCAGACGCTCCATCGCCTCCCACCAGTCGTGGTGCTCAAAATAGTAGCGGCCGGACAGCGGCGGCTCCGACGATTTGATCCGGGCAGTGGAAGCGTAGCCGATCACGGGCGCGCTTCCCGTCCAGGCCCGCAGACCTGGGCGTGTGTAACCTTGGTTGAGCAGCCGTACATCGAACATTTCCAGCGCGTCCGAGAGAATACACGTATCGAACTGCTGAAGCGCGTCGATTACCGCTTGGGGAAGGGGTAAATTGTCAGGTGAATTTAGCAAGCCGGAGTGGCGCTCGGTTCCGGGCGCCTACTTAGAAATATAAAGAAACCTTCAGCAGCTTTCCATACCGGGAAGTGGGTAGTTTGCGAGATAAGCCTGGGTAGAGCGTCCAGTTTCAGGCGGACTCCACATGGTTTTGCCGTCCCAGTGAGAGATCGACGAACGTGGTCCGGCCAGCCTCGCGACTCGGCAGCGCGGCGAAGCGCTCCTTCAGCTTTTGCGCCTCTGCGGCGAATCGCAGCGCCGGTGAGAACCCGTCCCCTTGATTCCACACCGGAAGGGGGAAGATGATAAACCATGGCTTACGACTTGGGTCTGGCCGAACGCGTTCGATCGATTCTGAAGGAACGCGGCGGATTCTCGGAATGCAAAATGTTCGGATGCATAGCCTTCATGATCAACGGCCACATGTGCTGCGGTGTCATGAAGACAGATCTGTTTCTGCGGCTTTCGCCGGAAGGAGCGGTCACAGCGCGCGGCCAGCGGCATACGCGGCCGATGGATTCTACCGGCAAGCGGATGAAGTCGATGATTCTCGTCGACGCCCAAGGTACCGCTTCCGACCAGACGCTACAGGAGTGGGTCGAATCCGCCTTTGCGGTTGTGCGAACACTTCCTCCTAAAAACCCGCTGGCCAAGAGTCCGAGAGGCGCTTCTCGATCCAGTCGCAAGCGGAGGTATACACGAAGCAGGTGACAAGATCACCTGCTCCACTATTCCAGATTCAGGGCCTGCTCGCGGATCTTCTCGATATCGGCTTTGGTCGCTAGCGCTAAATCGGTGATCTTGAGCCCCAGGTCGCCGATACCGTTTGTCTTTGACAGGATTGTGTTGGTCTCGCGGTTCATTTCCTGCAGCAGAAAATCGATTTTCTTGCCGACCTCGCCGCCGGTGCTCAACAGTTCATCGAGCTGGCGGGAGTGGATACTCAGGCGTGTGCATTCCTCGCCGATGTCGCTGCGATCCGATATGAGAGCTGCTTCCTGAGTGAGACGCTGAGGGTCGATGGCGGCGCCGCGGAGCAGTTCTTTCAGCCGGTCGGTCAGGCGTTGTTGGAACGCCGGCATGGCAGTGGAGCGGATGTCCTCCACCTGTTTGCACCGCCGGGCGATGGCGCCGTTGTGATGGCGAATAACAGCCGCTAACTCAGCGCCCTCCCGCGCGCGGAACTGATTCAGCGCCGCGAGCGTTTCCTCCAAAGCCGCCAGTAAAAGAGGCTCGAGGCTGCCGCTGACCGTTTCGTCAACCACAGAACCGAACATTCCGGGGATACGGAAAGCGGTGTTGAGATCGGGGGCCGCCTCGGGCAGATGGTGAAGCTCCGCGGCTCTTCGGAACGCGCCGATGTACTGACCTAGCATCGCCTCGTTCAGCCCGGTGGCGCCGTCCTGGGAACGCACCAGAGAGACCCGGATATCCACGTGGCCTCGAAGCACCGCCCGCTTGATGGCGCTCCGCATCGCATTCTCGAATGGATCGACCTCGGCCCCGTGATGGAAGTGCAGATCGAGCCCTCGGTGATTCAGACTCTTGATCGTGATGGCAATCTCGCCGTTGCCGGCCGAGGTAGAGACACGGGCGAAGCCTGTCATGCTGCGGATGGGATGGTTCGGCTTCATGGCTTCACCAGAGGGTCTGGTTCCAGGAACTGCAGTTGGTGAAGACGTTGATAGATGCCGCCATGATTCACCAGCTCTTCATGAGCGCCGGTTTCCGTGATGCGGCCCTGATCGATCACGACGATCTTGCCGGCGCGGCGAATGGTTGAAAGGCGATGGGCGATCACGATGACGGTTCGATGGCTCATCAGATTTTGCAAGGCACGCTGCACCAGCACCTCCGATTCGGTATCGAGATGAGAAGTAGCTTCATCCATAATCAAGATCGGCGCGTTCTTGAGCAGCGCGCGGGCGATTGCGATGCGCTGCCGCTGGCCCCCGCTCAAAGTCGCTCCGCGTTCCCCAATGACGGTATCATACCCGTTTGGAAGAGCGAGAATGAATTCTTCGGCGAGTGCGTTGCGAGCGGCCTCCCGCACATCTTCTTCCTTGGCATCGGGCCGGCCGTAACGAATATTATTCTCTACGGTGTCATTGAACAAAAAAGTATCTTGCGCAACGATACCGATCGTCTTTCGCAAGGAGGAGAGCTGGATCTCGCGCACGTCTTTACCGTCCAGTCTCACGGCTCCGCTAGTTACGTCATACAGACGCGGAACCAGGTTAGCGAGCGTAGTCTTGCCGGCTCCGCTTGGCCCGACGAGGGCAACCACTTCGCCAGCTTTCACCTCCAGGTTGATGTGATCCAGCAGAAATCCAGCGGGCGCGCTCGGGTAATGGAAACTTACGTTGTCGAGCTGGATGGAGTGGCGGAACCAGCCGAGTTTCACCGCTCCGGGATTGTCCTGGATTTGTACAGGGCGGTCGAGATACTCAAACACGCGTTGAGACGCGCCGAGCGCCTGCTGGAAGATGTTGTGAATGCCGGTGAGGCGTTTGACCGGCTCGTACAGCATCAGCAGCGCGATCACAAAGCTCTCAAATTCGCCGGTGGTCATGGCGCCGGTCTTGATCTGCGCGCGCCCGTAGGTGAGCAGCCCGACAATGGTGATCGCGGCGAAAAATTCAATGAGCGGCGAAGAGAGCGCCTGCTGCCGCACGTAGCGCAGATTGCTCGACCGGAGGCGTCCGGCGGTAAGCCGGAACCGGTTCGATTCGATGTCCTCGGCGCCGAACGATTTGACCACCGCCTGGCCGCTGATGGTCTCCTGTAGAATCTGATTCAGCTCGGCGGTATAGTCTTGCGCGCGCCGCGTTGTTCGCCGGATTCGTTTGCCGATGCGCAGCGTGGGCACAAGGACAAAGGGAAGGACGGTGATACTGACGAGGGCGAGCCGCCAGTCCTTTTGAAGCACGACCCACAGGAGGAAGATGACCGAGAAGGATTGGCGCATCCAATCGGCCAGCATGTGGGAAGTAGCTACTTGAATTTTGTCGACGTCGTTCATGATCGACGACATCAAGCGCCCAGTGGTGTTGGTCTCAAAAAAGTGAACATCCTGACGGAGTACCCGGTCGAAGACGTTCTGCCGCAGGTCGGTGATGGCCGAGAATCCGACGAGATTAATCAGGTAATTGCCGAAGTAATCGCACACGCCTTTCATCAGAAAGACGCCGACGATACCTGCCGCCACCAAGGTCCAGACATTGTGGATGCCGAAAGGAACCAGATTGTGGAGATACACGGGATGATTCAAGACGGGAAGGGTGAACAGAACCACTGGGGAATCCGCGGTCTCGGGTTTCAGCACCCGATCGAAGATCGGTCCGACGAGGAGTGCCATGAGAGCCTGCGATAGGCCTACTCCCGCCATCAGAACCACGGACGTGATGAGCGCCGCCGAATACGGGCGCACTAGGCGAAGCAGCCGGAGAAGCTCTCTCATGTGACTGCTAGCGCCGCAAAGGTTGAGATGGCGTTGATGACTTGGTCTGTGGCGATGCTCGCGATTCCGTCGTCCGATCGGAGGACTACTGCCTCCGTCTTCCAAGGCGACCAGATATCCGGGTCGGATGAGCCAAACAGGACCACCACCGGCACACCGAATGCGGCCGCCATGTGAGCCGGGCCGCTGTCGTTGCCGACGAAGAGCGTAGCGCCCGCGAGCAGGCTTTTGATCTGCTCGAGCGGGGCGCCGGACACGGTTCGGTACTGCTCAAAAGGGGCGAGGCTCTCGTCTGGTCCGGCGATGAAGACCGGATCGAGACTGAGTTGGTGTTGAAGATAGCTCGCGATTTCTAAAAACCGCTCCGCGGGCCATGTCTTGTCCGATGCCGAGGCGGCAGGATGAATGACTGCATAGGCGGGCGCGCTGGGGATGTTGGCAGTCGGCATTTTGCCAGCGAAGAGGCGCGCTCGCGGGATATCGGCAAACGGCACGCCCAGGAAGAACATCGCCGAGGCCAAATGTTCCGCCGTGTGCACTTTTCGCTCGCTGTTGAGTATCTCTTGCGCGCGCGGGATCCGGACGTTGTAAATGGACTGCAATCGGAAATGCGCGAATCCGGCGCGCCAGCGAGCGCGAGAGGCCACTGTCAACTGAACACTCCGGGCGCCGCCATGAAGGTTGAGCGTAAGCTCAGGACGAAAGCGGGCGACGGAGGTGAGGTCCGGGTTGAGGATTTGATCGATGTCAGGGTTGTTCGCGAAGATGGGCGCGAATCGCGGCTCGACCACAATGGCGATCTCGAGATCGGGCCGGGTCTCCTTCAGTAAACGGATGGCGGGCGTGGTGAGTACACAGTCGCCCAGCGAGCGGAGCCGAACGATGGCGGCCCGCGCGCCGGAAGGGAGCCGCGGCAGCACGTTACTCTTCGATTTTGGCCTCATCGATCAGCATCACGGGGATGTCGTCCCGGATGGGGTACACACGCTTGCATTGAACGCATTTGAGGCCGCTCTGGTCCGGTTTTATTTCGACCGGGGCTTTGCAAAGAGGACAGACGAGGATGTCCAGAAGATCCTTACTGATAGCCATGTTTTGTAGTTCAGTTTAGCAGGATGTATTAAAAGGTGAAGCGGGCGGAGAACTCGATGCGGCGGTCGTTGGCGGGTGAAGGTTCCGCTCCGAAGCCGCCGGCCAGCCGGTTGGAGGTTCCGAACAGGGGCGATGTAATGTCGCCGATGCGCGGTCCGGGATTGTTGGTGTTCAACAGATTGCGCGCGTTCGCCGAGACGATGAGATTGTAGCGCTGGGTGGTAGTATCGCCCCCGCCACCGCCGCCGCGACCGCCTCCATGTGGGCCGCCGAATCCGCCGCCACCGAATCCACCGCGGCCGCCGTGGTCGCCATGGTCACCGCCGCCGCCTCCGCCCGAGGTTGGGAAGGCGGCTCTGGTCCGTTCACCACCGAAACCAAAGGTCTTGCTCACGCGCAGATTGACGGATACAAAGCCCGGGCCATCTCCGAAGTTTCGCGGGAGGAGCGTCTCGCCCGGCTTCAGGTTGCCATTCTGATCGAAGGGCGCGGGGTCGAGAAGTCCATACCTGGTGGGAATGGCTCCGGCTGTTCCCGCGGGAGCAAGCGCCGGGCGGGCCGTACCCAACAGCGTGTTGTGGAAAATATCCTGGCTGGTGTAAATGTTGAACGGACCGCCAGAATTAATGATCACAAACGGGCTTAGCCGAATGCCCCACTTGGTGAGCGCGGAGCCTGTTAGAAACAGCCGGTTTCGCACGTCAAACGAAGCCCGCCCATACTCCAGGCTGGTATCGTACTGGTTGGATGGAAAACTGAGCGCGCCATCCGTATTGCTCTTCGCGAAGTTCAAAACGTAGCCCGCCGTCACCGAGATGTTCTTCGTAACGCGCGTGCTCAGGTTCGTGATCAACTGCCGTTGATTAAACAGGCCGCTCGATTCGATCAGATCGATCTCGCCCGAACCTGGATAGGGCCGTATGCCTAAACTTTTGGGATCCAAGGGGTTGAACGAGCCCGGAAGAGGAGCATTGATGTCGCGCGATCGTAACAGATGTTGGCCATGCGAATCGGTGAACGTCACCGCGAGCGTGCTGTTGAAGGGCAACTGGCGCTCGATCCCGATCGCGCCTTGCATGATGTACGGCGTCTTCAAATTTTTGTCGATTTCCGTGACGGACGTAGTTCTCTGCTGCAATTGAGCGACGGAGGGAATGTTGGGGAAAAAATCAACCGTGCTGGTAGTGAACTGCTGCTGTGTGACGCCGTTGTAGCGCAGCGCATCGAGAGTGTAGCTGTCGTCGAAGCGGCTGTAGAACATGCCGAATCCGCCCCGCACCACGGTCTTGGGCCGCAGGCTGGCTTTGCTTTGGCCGGGCGCCCAGGCAAAACCGAAGCGCGGGCCGAGGTCGCGCCAATCGTGGATGTTGGTCTGCCACTCGTAGCGCAGACCGAGGCTTACCGTGAGGTTTGGACGAAGCCGCCAATCGTCCTGGATAAAGACACCCAGATCGACCTGGTTGGAGGCCAGGAAAGGTGTTCCCGTCGCGATCGAAAACTGCGACGGCTCGCCGCCGAGCGCGAGGATCTGGGCGGGGGCCAGGTTCTGTGACTGGAACAGAAGGGTCCGGCGGTACTGCTCGTAAGATGGTATTCGGATCAGAATGGGCTTCCCATCGGCGCCGAGAACAGGGTTGTTATTGGCATCCAGTTGCGGCGCCACGGTGCCGGTAAAGGAAAAACTTCCGCCGAAATTGGATGGCGAGACGTCGCTGACATCGATGGCGCGGACGCGAACGCCGTACTTCCAACTGTGCTTACCAGAGTTGACGGATGTGTAGTTTTGCAGCTCGTAGTGATTTTGCCGGCTGCTGGCTCGTCCGACCTGCGATCCACCAATGTTGAACGCCTGGGAGACGGTGATGGAAGGTATGGTATTGTTTCCAAGTTGCTGGTTGTCCAGGTGAATAAACTGGAAACGGGTTTCATTGATGGTCTTAGCGTTCAGAACGATGGTGTCGGTCAGTTGCACGGTGTGCTCCTGATTCTGAACGTTTACGCCACGGGAGGGGAGATTGAAAACACCGACGCCGCTATCGGTAATTTCATTGCGAGTGTAGGTGTAGCGCGCAACAAAGGTGTTATTCGGGTTGATCGCGTAATCGAGCCGGGGACTCAGCGTCATGCGCCGCTGCGGGGTGGCGAGAAACGCGCTGTACGGTCCGACAGCGAGCGTTGTGGGATCCACAAATGTCGGGGTGTTGATAATGCCGTCGTCGTTGATCTCGCGACGCTCGAAATCGAGGAAGTAGGATGCCTTCTTGCCGAGCGGCCCACTCAGATTCCCGCCGTACTGCCGCGACTGAAACGGAGCGGAGCCGGGCGTGAGCAGATACGGGTTGCGCGAGTTGAAAGCGCCATCGCTGATGTTGAAGAAAGCCATGCCGCGGATTTTGTCGGTGCCGGGCTTGGTAAAGATTTCGATTCTTCCAAATCCAAGGCGATCGTATTCGGCCGAGAACGGATTGGAGTTGATGCGGATCTCACGAATCGATTCTTTGGGAGGAAGCCTTCCGCCGGTGAAACCGTCGATATAGATCTGACCGCCATCGGGTCCGGCCGAAGGTCCGGCCAAGGCCTGCAAATCCGCCTGCAAGTCGTCGGGATCATCAGGGAGCGCCTGGAGATCTTCACCACGGAGAATGAGCTGGCCGGCGTTACTGGCCGGATCGGTACTGACCGCGGGTGCGGTGCTCGCCTCGACTGTGACCTGCTGCGTTTCAAGAGCCACCCGAAGTTGCAGATTCAGCGATTGGGTACCCGGGGCGACACTCACTTTGGCTGGCTGATACTGAGCCATTCCGGGAGAAGTAGCGGCCACCACGTAGTCGCCCGCGGGCAGACCGGGAACGGCGTAGGAGCCGTCTGGGCCCGATGTTACCGATCTGGCAACTTTGGGTCCACCGGTGACCGTGACCTTTGCTCCGGGGATCACCGCGCCCGATTCATCACTGATGACGCCGCGCAAAGTACCGGCGGATTGTGCGAACACGGCAACGGCCATGAGCACACAAAAGAAAAGCGCTAATAGGCTTTTATACATTTCTCCTCTTTCGATTCTTGCCAGCTCTTATTGCGTGGGTACGCCGCCGTCCACGTTCCAGGCGCCCAGGTTGACCTGGCCGCCGCTGCGGGGCGCCGATGCCAGGATCGGCTCCACTCCAGCCACCACTGTGATAGCGATAATCTTCGACGTATTCGCGTCTTTGGTACTGGTTACGATTAAGGCATCGCCGTTCTTCAGTTCAGAAACTTGAACGGGCGGCAGCTTTTCGAGCATGTTGTGAAGATCGAAGTTGCCGTGCCCCGGACCACCGGCCCCTCCGGGCCCGCCAAACGAGGGCCGGCCAGCCGGCGGTTGTGATCCAGCTTGGGCGTGGGCCGGAGCGCCCTCTGGATGCCAGCCACCGGGACCATCGGTCGCTCCACTGCCGGCTCCGGCGGCATTCGGATTCAATCTCCTGGCCAGCATCAAGGCCATCATGTCGGGTATGCGCCGGACCATCGTCTCCTTAGCGAAGACTACGTCCACCGGTTTCTTGGTAGCCAAATCGGTAAGCCGGACAGTATTGTTGGCGGCGTCAATCGAAATTACCGTGCCGGCAATGGTCTGGAAAGATCCGGACAGGATCTCGTCGGCCTTTAGGCGGGTGCCGTCTTCATTCTTTTGGCCGCGGGCCCGCAAATTATCACCGATTTTGATCTCTGCAAAGGTGCTGGGCTTCGCTTCGCTAAACCGGTTTGAGCCGGAAGCATACCGCAGATAAGCGGGATTGCCGGAGACGTCCACGGTTACAGGGACGGCATTGGTGGTCCGCGGCTTGACACTGATCTCTTTTGTGTCCGGGTTGATGGCAGTGACGATTCCGGCGAGCCCGGTCTGCCATGCCGCGGCCTCGTCGGCATGCATTTTCGCCAGATCGGTCTTGGTCATTACGATCACGATTTTGGCGGTTGCGGTCTTATCTTCTTCGGAAACAGCGCCCCGGGCCAGAACGCGATCGCCCACCGCAAGCTCGGCAAAGGGGATAGGAGAAGCCTTCTTCAGATCCTTTTCACCGGGGGGGACGCGTACGAAAGTGGTTTTTTCGTCGAGTTGAATCGTGTAAGGAGAGCCGCTGTCCGCTTTGACTGTAAGCTGTTTCCCCGAAGCGTCTACGGCTGTAATCTCGCCGATTACGCCTTTGGAAGCGGAAGCCGGGGCGGGAGTCTGCGCGAGAGCCGCACCCAAGCACACGAGTATTACCCAAAATTTCATTAACTATCTGGCGGACAGACGCTTAGCGTGGTTACGGGGCGCACTGTCAAAAAACGTAAACGAGGGGTGACAGGCCACGGATGAACACGGATGCGCTTGCGCACGCCGCTTCGGCCCGCAACCGGGTCCGTGGACACGAATGGGGAGGCGGATTTCGTTGGCTGACGGCATTTGGCGTATTTCTTGTTCACGCTGTTTGCGGGGGGAAGATCGTTTGGAGTGAGTGCGTTAGGGGTAGCGACAGGCCTTGGCTGACGGCATTGTGCGGGGATGCCGTCAGCCGGGTGGCGCGAATATTCGGTTGTCGAAGATCGGTGAAGGGGAGCCCATTGCGGGGTCGCTTCGTGTTGCGGTGAATCTGTACAATATTCTTCAGCTTAGACCGCGGGAGTGCGGGACGGATGAGCGGATTGCTTGGAGGTTGTTGAGGCTGACGGAGAAAATAAAGTGGCCGGGGTTGTGATCGTTAACCGGCCAATCGTCGGGAGCGGGTTCCCGGAGGAGATCTTGTTCTTTTTCAGGCGGATCTGATATGAAGGTGCGAAGGCTTGGACCGAGCAATCCTGGGCGGGTGACTCGGGCC
>JBPCOQ010000132.1:0-11732 GCA_051000095.1 Bryobacteraceae bacterium
AAGGCGTAAAAATCTCAGACGCTGCATTCAACGCCATCAACCTCGCTCGCCACACATTTCACGGCGACTGGAACTACACCATTTCCCCTGTGACCATATGAAGCATTTATTTATGCACAACACCTTAGGGTATAGAACAAGGAAATATGCCCGGTACTGCCATTTAGTGGAGCAAATGAGATCGTGACCGAGTCGACAAGCTGTTCGACTGCGTCGACCATGATACCTGGCCCCGAAGAGTTGAATGTGTTGCTAGTCACTAATACCGAGTCCCCTAATGAACCAGCCTTGGAAACGCTAGAGGCTGTGTGGGTTATCGACTCTCCCAACGTACTCACGTTTCCCGAACTAGTGATCGCAGCACCTGACGAACTCGCGGTGACCGTGCACTGGCCAACAACAATGCCACTGATGCAGTATTCGAGAAGTGCAGAGTTGTATGGCGTTATTGAACCTCCAAAGCATGGAAGAAGTGAACAAATCGCGAGTACCACGAGCGGAGGTTTCATGGCCGGGATTATGCATCATCGAGCGAAGGCCCTAGAATCAAGGAGTTCAATGATGCTGTCCGTTGCAGAATTGAGGTATGGAAAGCCAACACTTGGCACCCCCACGGTCACGCTCGACGACTTCACGGTGCCAAAGCTGCCCGTGGTGTCTGCCCGTTACTTTGCGCCACTAAACCCTTAAAGGCTCGCGCTCTGGACAATTGCGTTTTGACCTCGCCTGCCATGATCGGAATCGGGATGTCGTCATAGTCGTCAGAAATCCGAAGTGAGTACATGCGCAGGCCAGAGGCGCCCGTCTGCTTGATCGTCGGGTCTGTTTGCCTCTGGCACCAGTTCCAAAGTCGTTTATGCAGACCTGGCGGCCTCTCGTTGAAGTTCAGCGCGCGCGTGTTGGTAAGACCAATATGTAAACGTAGTAGTACGTCCGGCCAAGGCATGTTCTTTGAACGCCTTCGCCAGTGTCATTGCGCAATCCGTGCGCGACGATGAGAAACTCCCGCCAATCAAAGGGCATCCTGAAACTCGTAATCGAACGCGAGCGCGCCACCCGCACGATGGCAATTGTTTAACCACCACTCCCTATCAAAAGACCGCAAGGCGCGTTCCGGATCGTCCCTAAAATTGGCAGACAGTTGCACGGCTACTTGAGTAAGATGTCGTCGTCGGAGAACTGTACCTGAACCTGAAAGATCCGCCTTTCTCCGAAGGCATTCTTATTCAACTCTGGTTCAATGTTCACATCTTCGCCACAGCTCCCGCTGCGGTGCGACCGATGTGATGCGCAGCGACCGGCGTGAAAGGTGATAGAACCAGTGGGGACAAGCTGAAGCATGTCCCACATCACTTGAGTGTGCACAGCGGGTCGCCTACTACGACGTTCATCCAGCTCAGCGCCGGGATCGAGAGGTAGTAACTCTCGGCTAAATTGCGTCCGGAGAAGTACGCGGGTAGCAGATAGTCGGGCCTGGGGGTAAATGTTAGATACGGCTCGTCTACATGGCCCGATGCGCCGGTTGCGCCGTCGTGGATGTAATCGGCGGTGAGGGTTTGTGGCGCGCCGGCGAACCACGTCGACTTATCCGTCCATGTGCCGATGTTCCAGCGATCCGGTGGACGGGTGAAGGTGCGCGCATTGGTCGACACGAATTCGGTCACGATCGCACCGGGGAGCCACTTGAAACCGAGATGACGCTGCGTGCGGTGCGGGTCGTTCGATCCCCATGCAGCGTAGCCGATCACATCCCGCTGGTTCAGCAGAACTTTGCCGGATTCGTCCAATACCACCCGGTCCTTCGGCAGCAAGAGAGCGGCGCTGCGCAGCCAGTCGTTTCCCTGCTCGTCGCTGGCGGATTTCAAATCGATCACGAACTTGCCTTCATTACGGGCGGCCAAGGCGCGGTCAATCAGGCCCTTCACATCCGGAAAGTCGTATCCAGTTAGGCGCGTCACCTTAGGCGCGTCACCAGATAAATCGGAAACTCGGGATGCGTGAACTTGGCCGTGCGCTTCCCGAAGAACGGATTGGCGATTTGCCCGCGCACGGCACGGTTAACGCGATACAGCAGTGTCAGTTCGGAATCCACGGCGACGGTTCCCTTCGATGAGGCGATCTTTAATGGCACACCCGAAGTAGTCACGATGTAGAGAATCTTGTCTTCGAGGTGGTGGGATCGGAGAAAACGGGCGATCGGCGCCGCGATTTCGCGGTCGTAGTCCTGCCTCGCAATAATTTCGGAATCGGCAACCTTCAACCCGCAAACATTGGAGAGCGGCACCCTGCGCCGCAGCACGTAATAGTCGCCAATCGTGCGCGAGATCGCCGAAGACTGGTTGACGACCACCAGAACATTTTCAGGCGTTTGCGCAAGCAGTCCGCCGGCGATTAGCAGCAGGGCAAGCCGGCTCAACGCGCGCCTAGAAGCCGTGAAGATTCAAAACCAACACAGACTGGAAAGTCTGTGCCACTATGGCAGACTCTTTAGATATGCGACGATAGCCTGCGCGTCCTCGTGGCTCAGCGTATACAGGGGCATCGGCGGATCGGCCTTGTTGCCGCGCGGCCCAAGCCCCGTCTCCAGAAATTTCACCAACCCCTCGTCTTTCCAACGCTGAAACAGCGTACTGGCGCTAGTGAGGTTGGGGGCAGTTTTGTGCCAACCTTTCACCTCGTGCGTCGGGGCGAAGTCCAGTGTCGCGCCTTTCAGCCATTTGGCTTTGTCAAGCTCACCGGTTTCAAGCCGGGGCGTGTGGCACTCCTGGCACTTAGCAACATCTTCGACCAGGTATTTGCCTCGCGCAATGTTGCCGGAATCCGCCGCAAAACCGATAGCGGCCATTGTGAACGCCAAACCCACACATTTGAGCATAAGGAATATGGTACCCAATTCTTGATAGTATGGAAGCTAACCCACCTGGAGGCCATATGTTCCGTCTAGATGCCGACCGCGCCGTCGAATTCTGCGATGGCCTGCGTCGGCGCGATTTTCTCCACGCGGGCGCCCTCTCGATGCTCGGCTTGGGCATGCCGCAATTCCTCGGACTGAAAGCGCAAGGCGCCGTCACCGATAAGAAAAATACCAATTGCATCATGCTGATGCTGGTGGGCGGTCCTTCGCAACTCGACACCTGGGACATGAAGCCAAATGCGCCCATCGAAATTCGCGGGCCATATAAGCCGATCAAAACCAACGTTCCCGGGATCGAGATCTCCGAGAATTTCCCGCGCATGGCCAAGCATGCCGACAAGTATGCGCTCATTCGCAGCGTGTATCACACGGCTGCCGCGGTTCACGACACCGGGCATCAGATGATGCAGACTGGCCGCCTGTTTCAGGGCGGGATCGAATATCCTCACATGGGCTGCGTAGTCTCGAAACTGGAAGGCCCCAACGGCGACGTGCCGCCGCACGTTCTGCTGCCCAGGCCCATCGGCAATACGGGCGGAAACATGCCCCATGGCCAGAACGCCGGCTTTTTGGGCAAGAGCTTCGATCCGTTCGTTCTGAATGCCGACCCATCGGACCCGAATTTCAAAGTGCCCGACATGCTGCCGCCCGATTACTTAACCCCGCTGCGGGTGGACCGGCGCAAGAATTGGCGCGAGGCGATCGACAAATCCGTCAGTATGTTCGAGACCTCGCAAGACGCGCGCCTGCTCGACTCCACTTTTCACGAAGCGTACACGCTCATGTCGTCTCAAAAGGCGCGCGCCGCTTTCGATCTCATCAAGGAACCGGAGAGCGTTCGCCAGAAATACGGCATGAACCGGTTTGGCCAAAGCTGCTTGCTGGCGCGCCGCATGATCGAGGCGGGAGTTCGTTTTGTAACCGTCAACATGTTCGAGACGGTGTTCGATGAAATCACCTGGGACATCCATGGCTCGCGGCCGTTCAGCCCGATCAGTTGCTATCGCGATCTGGTTGGTCCGATGTTCGACATGGCGTACAGCTCGTTGCTCGAAGAATTGCATGACCGGAGACTGCTGGATTCCACCATGGTTCTCGCGATGGGCGAGTTCGGACGTACGCCGAAAGTGAACCCCGCCGGTGGCCGCGATCATTGGCCGCAATGCTGGACCGTTCTCATGGGCGGCGGCGGAATCAAAGGCGGCCAGGCGATCGGCAGCTCCGATGAGACCGGCGGCGCGCCCAAAGACCGGCCCACCTCTCCAGGCCAGATAGCGGCGACGGTATTTCATGGGCTGGGTATCGACCCCGGCACTGAGTTGCCCGGAGCGGGAGGGCGGCCGATCCCGCTGGTGGATAGAGGCATGGAGCCGATTCAGGAGCTGTTTGCATGAAGTGGTGCCTAGCGCTTCTAAGCGTGAGTTCGTTGGTGGCAGCCGGGAAGGTGGCAATCTTGCCCGGTATCGTCACACTGAACGGCCCCGAGGCCCGGCAGCAATTAATTGCCGAAGCGGCGGACGGCAATTTCGACCAGGACCGCACGTCCGAGATTTCGTGGATCTCGTCCAATCCCCGCGTCGCTACGATCGACGCCAAAGGGCTCGTCAAGCCACTTGCCGATGGCGAGACTACCATTACTGCCGGCTCGGCTTCGATTCCAGTGCGCGTCACAGGGATCAATAAGCCTTTTACTTGGAGCTTCCGCAATCACGTGATTCCCGTGATGACGAAGATGGGCTGCAATCAGGGGGCGTGTCACGGCGCGCTGGCAGGCAAAAACGGTTTCAAGCTGACGCTGCGCGGCTACGATCCCGATGTCGATTACGACACTTTGACCCGCCAATCGGTTGGACGCCGCATCTCACTGGCGCAGCCCGCTTCCAGCCTGATGCTTCTCAAACCGACCTTTACCGTGCCACATGGTGGTGGAAAGCGCTTTGACCCCAATTCGCTTGAATACCGGGTGATTGCCGGGTGGATCGCCGCTGGTGCTCCCGCTCCTTCCGCGAAGGACCCCGAGGTGACTGGGCTCGAAGTGTATCCAGCTACGGCGACGATGAAGCCCGGAAACGAGCAACAGCTCGTGGTTCGGGCGAAGTATTCGGACGGCCATGTGGATGACGTCACCCGCTGGGTGAAGTATTCGTCGAGCAGCGAGGGTGTTGCCAGCGTGGACGACTGGGGCCACGTCAAGACCAACGGCCCGGGCGAAGCGGCGGTCACGTTGTGGTACGCAAGCCGCGTGCTGTACTCGCGCATCACGGTTCCTTATCCGAATCGGATTGCCTCCGGCGCGTACACGAATTTCCCGCGCTCAAACTATATCGACGGGCTGGTAATCGACAAGCTGAAAAAGCTGAACATCGCGCCATCGAAGCTTGCAGACGATTCCACGTTTATCCGGCGGGCGTTCTTAGATGCCGCGGGCATTCTGCCGACGGCCGAAGAGGTCGAGAATTTCCTCGCGGACAAGTCGACCGGCAAGCGCCAGAAGCTAATCGACCGGCTCGTCGAACGCGATGAGTTCGTCGATTATTGGGCTTACAAATGGTCCGATCTGCTGCTGGTCTCCAGTCGCAAGCTGCGCCCCAACGCGATGTGGGCCTTCTACGACTGGATACGGGACAGCGTCAAGCAAAACAAGCCCTGGGACCAGTTCACGCGCGAGATCTTCACCGGTTCCGGAAGCACCCGGCAGAACGGCGCGCTCAACTATTTTGTGCTCCACAAAGATCCCATCGACCTTGCCGAGAATGTCACAGAGGCATTTCTGGGGCAGCGCCTGACCTGCGCCCGCTGCCACAATCATCCGCTGGAAAAATGGACGCAGAAGCAGTATTACCAGTTCGCAAATCTGGTCTCGCGTGTCGGCATTAAGAACGGCTCGGAAGCCGGAGACGTGGTCGTGTTCGCCAAGACTTCGGGTGATATCAACCATCCGCGGCTGCTGCGGCCCTTGGCGCCTACGCCGCTGGATGGCAAGCCAATTTCGCTCGATTCAACGGAAGACCGCCGCATTGCGCTAGCGGATTGGCTGACCAGTCCGGAGAATCCGTATTTTGCGCGATCGTTCGTCAACCGGGTTTGGGGCAATTTCATGGGCCGGGGGATCGTGAATCCGGTGGACGATGTCCGGGCTACGAATCCGGCGTCGAACGAAGAGTTGTTGTCGGCTTTGACGAAAGATTTCACGGGCCACAAGTTCGATGCGAAGTACCTGATTCGCACGATCATGAATTCGAGCGCGTATCAGCTCAGCGCGGAAGCGAACTCGACCAATCAGAACGACAACATTTTCTATTCGAAGTACATTATCAAGCGGTTGCCGGGCGAGGTGATTCTGGATGCGTACTCCCAGGTGACCGGTGTACCCAGCGCTTTTTCCGGCTACCCGGCCGGGACCAGGGCCATGCAGCTTCCGGATACGCAGGTGAAGTCGCAGTTCTTAACGATCTTTGGTAGGCCCGAGCGGCTGGTTTGCGATTCCTCGGAGAGGTCGTTCGACCCCACGATCGGCCAGGCGCTCAACGTGATCAATGGCGATACGTTGAATAAAAAGCTGAGCGCGCCCGACGGCAACGTGGCGCTGTTTTTGAAACTCGGATTGTCGGATTCGAAGATTTTGGACCATCTGTTTGTTTCGGCATTCAGCCGGTATCCCAGGGAAGCGGAGAAAAGCGCGTTGCTTGCGGATCTGGCGGAAAGCCGATCCGCCATGAAGGATTCCCGGCGCCAGGCGCTCGAGGATATGGCTTGGGCGTTGTTGACCAGTAAGGAATTTTTGTTTAATCACTGATCGACCCATGGTGATGCGCGCAATCTTGCTCCTCGCATTGGCGGCAAGCTGCCTACCTGCGCAGAGCTACACTACAGACATCGCTCCTATCTTCGAATCGCGCTGCTTTGGCTGCCACGCGAGCAAGGTGAAGATGGGCAGCCTCGATCTGGACAGCTTCGACAGCCTCCAGCAAGGCGGGAATCACGGTAAGGTCATCACTCCGGGCAAGAGCGGCGAGAGCCGATTGTATCTGATGATCGCGGGCAAGGCTTCGCCAGCCATGCCGATGGATGGCAGCAAGCTCAGTCCCGAACAGATCGACGCGATCAAAAATTGGATCGACGCGGGCGCAACCGGTCCGGAACCGGGTGCCGTACACGTTAAGACCGCCTCCGCAGTTCCGCGTATCCAACCTCGATCGCCCTTGAAGCCCCAAATTTTCGATCTGGCCTACAGCCCGAACGGCAAGCTGATCGCGCTCGCTGGCTTTCAGGAAATCCGGCTGGCTGATCCTGCCACCAAGCAGATCGTCGCGAAGCTCACAGGCGAAGCTGACACGATTCGCGCGCTTGCGTTTTCCCCGGATGGCAAACTGCTTGCCGCCGCCGGAGGCCTGCCCGCGCGATCGGGCGAAGTCAAGATCTGGGATGTTGAGCAGCGCAAGCTGGTTCAGACCATTCATGGCCACGCGGACTGCATTTACGCCGTCGCGTTCTCACCCGATGGTAAATCCATCGCGACATCGAGCTATGACAAGCTGATCAAGCTGTGGGACGCCGCGAGCGGCAAAGAAATCCGAACCTTCAAAGATCATATCGATGCCGTGTATGCGCTGGCCTTCACTCCCGATGGCAAGCGGCTGATTTCGGGCTCGGCGGATCGCACGGTCAAAATCTGGAGCGCGGCCACTGGTGAGCGCCTGTATACGTTATCGGAGCCGCAGGACGGGATCAACGCCATTGCGCTCGATCCGGCCGGGCGCTTGATCGCCGCCGGTGGTCTGGACAAAAGTATCCGTATCTGGTCCCTCGGCGAAAAAACCGGAAAGCTCGAAGCATCGCTGATCGCGCACGAAGATGCGATTCTGCGTCTGGCGTGGTCGCCGGACGGCAAGTACCTGTTGTCGTCTTCGGCTGACAAAACCGTAAAGTTGTTCCGCGCGAGCGATCTCACCGAAATCAAGTCTTATCCGGAATCCGACTGGGTGTATGGACTGCAGTGGTCGCCTGACGGAAAGACATTCGCAACCGGCCAGTTCGATGGCGCTTGGACAGTGGGACAGGTCTCCGACCTGTCCGGGCAGGTCGGGGACCTGCCCCACAACGAAGGAGTAATTCATGGCACGACTCATTGAGCTGCTACTCGCCGGGGCGCTACTGATAACCGCTGCGGAACTCGATCACCCGTCCGGAAATCGCACCACGCCTCCCACTCTGAACGCAGTCTCGCCGATCGGCATCGCCCGGGGAACCACAATCGAAATGACCGTCGAGGGACTCAACCTGGCGAGAGCCAGTGCCATCTACTTCAGTGAGCCGGGCATTACCGGCAAAATTCTGCGGGTGAAAGAACTGCCTGACCAGCCTGACATCCGGCTCGGCTCAAACGGCACGCCTTCCACCATTGATGTCGGTCCGTTGCCCCCGCGCAACCAGGTGACGGTGGAAGTGGACGTCGCTCCCACTGCGGAAATCGGCCCGGTAGGATTCCGTTTGCAGACTCCGCTTGGAACCAGTCCCGAAGGTAAGTTTCTGATTGAGCCGTACTATGGCGAAAGTCCGGACATGGAGCCTAACGACACGCCCGAAAACGCGTTCGAGTGCTATCTGCCCACCATCCTCACCGGCACGATTTCCAAGCCTGGCGATTTGGACTATTACAAGATCCGCGCGAAAGCAGGCGAGCAGCTTGTCTTTGAAAATGGCGCCGGGCTGATCGGCTCGACACTGAATCCTGTGATCGCGATTCTGTCGGAGGACCAGTCTGTCTTACGTGAGTTCGGCACGGATGGTGGAATGGACGCAGTTCAGTTTGCGTACAAGTTCGAAAAGGCTGGCACTTACTATGTCCGCGTGTCCGATTATCAGCAGAGCGGCAAGGGAGGCAATTTTTATCGAATCAAGATCGGCAACTTTCCGCTGGTCGCGTCCGCTTATCCGTTGGGCCTCGAAGCGGGCAAACCGCGAAGCATTGCTCTGAAGGGCTGGAATTTGGGTGCTTCCGCGCTCAAAGTGCAAGCCACTGCCGGGAACGACGACAGCACGCTCGCGTTGCGGCCGAACCACTCGTTCAATGAGCTAAAGCTTGCCGTAGGTCAGGAGCCGGAAGTGGACGTCACCGGTCAGCCGATGCAACCGGTATCAGTGCCGGTCACGATGAACGGCCACATGGCTGTGGCGGGTCACACCTTTCGCTTCCACGCACAGCAAGGCCACAGATACATCATCGACGTGAATGCCCGCCGTCTCGGGTCCGATCTCGATTCGTTGGTTGAAGTGCTCGATGCGAACGGCAAGCCAATCGAGCGCGCGACCGTGCGCGCGGTATCGGAAACTTTTACGACTTTGTCGGAGCGCGATTCCGTGACCGCCAGCATCCGGATTCAGAACGGGAACGACTTGAAGCCTGGCGACTACGTCATGATCGGAAACGAAATTATTCGGTTGGATGCGCTGCCCAAGGGGCCAGATGACGATGCCGTGTTCGAGCGATTCGGCGGGCAGAGGTTAGCGTATTTCGATACCAGCACGGAAGCCCATGCAGTCGACAAGCCTGTGTACAAAGTTCAGATCCATCCGCCCGGAGTCAAGTTCAGCGCCAACGGACTGCCGGTGGTGCATCTCTATTATCAGAATGACGACGGCGGTCCCGGTTGGGGCAAGGACTCTCTGGTGCATTTCACGGCGCCAGCCGCCGCGGACTACGTTGTGCGCATTCGTGACATCCGCGGTCTTGGCGGTGCGAACTATCCCTACCGCTTAACCATTCGCGAGCCTCGTCCGGATTTCCGTCTCACCGTGGGTAACCGCAATCCGAACGTTCCCGTGGGGGCCTGCGTGGCATCGAATGTGACAGCCATGCGCCTGGACGAGTTCGATGGCCCGATCGATGTCACTGTGGAGGATTTGCCAACAGGCCTGCATGCGGCACCGGGAGTCATTGCTCCCGGCCAGGTAAGCACGACGGTGCTGATCTGCGCCGATCCGGCTGCGCATCTGGATCGGGCCGCTCCGCTCAAGATCGCGGGACGGGCGCAGCATCTTTTCCACATTGCCAACCCGGAGGACAAGCTCAAACTGATTTCCTTAATGCCGAAGCCCGATGTCATGATGACGGCTGAAACGAAACAGGTGACCGTGGAGCAGGGCGGCGAGGCTGAGGTGACGGTGCAAGTCGCGCGGCAGAACGATTTCCGCGGAAGGGTTCCCGTCGATGTGAGAAATCTGCCGCCGCAAGTTCTGGTCAGCGACGTCGGACTGAATGGCGTGCTGATCAATGAGAACGAAACCCGGCGCAGCTTCACGATCCGCGCCCTTGCTGGCGCGCAGCCCATGGAGCAGCTAATCTATGTTGGCGGCATAGTGGAGACGCGCTCGAATCTGCCTTCTACGTATGCGGCTCCGCAAGCCATTCTATTAAAGGTCGTCGCGAAGTAATGTGGGACATGACGCTCTGGAAGCGGGCGAGGGGATCCTGCGCCTGGCGCCCTGCTGGGTCCCTCGCCCTTTTCTCGTCCCGGGCGGCCGCCCTAAGCTCCACCCGCACGATCTGTACGCATTCGGCATTCATCGCGGCGGTATCGACGAGCGCTGGCTTTGTTCGATTACCAAGGCCGACAACGGCACGTTCTCGCCAAGCTATTCGACAATCGCGTGCTCATCCCGTTCCATCCGCATCAAAGCGAGGAGCACGTTTGCCGCGTGGGGCGCACGCAGTACAATCTCGTCGATCACGGATTTCCTTTCACTTTCTTCGGCCTGCACCCCGGCGTCACGCCCGCTGACATTCGCCGTTGCCTCACCCATTGGGACCGCCTGGACAACGACATCTTTCTCACTCGCGCGCATTGAAGCTGCGTCTCGGGACGGGCTGGCAAATCGATCCCGGAATCCTGCATGCACCCGGTACTCTTGTCCAGGATCACCGCCCATCGATTGGAATGCACTGGTCAAGGACGTGCCCCCCGAGTTGCATCACGACCTCGATTACATCGTTGACATGATCGATTGGGAACCAAACGTCGATCCCCATTTCGTGGAACACCGGCTCATTCATCCGCGCGCCGCGGGCGAATCGGACGAGTTTTTTGAGAAGTGGGTGATCTACTCGACTCCCTGCTATATCGAGACTCCCGCCAAGATCCGATTCGGCCAGCTAACCAATGACGAGTTGTTTGTCAGCGCCACCCGTGCCCGGGAAGGCGTTACGATCACGAACCGGAGCGACAAAGAGAACCTGGTTATCCTGAAGCACTTTGGTCCCGCGAACGCCTGGGAGGCGGTATCGAATGGCCGCGTTTGCAGATCGGGGTTTTGAATCACCAAGATGGATATGGAGGTATTTGCCGCGTGCCTGGAGCCAACACCAAGCAACAGCTTTTTGAACTGATTGAAAGGCTTCCTGAAGCAGAACTGCTTCCCGCTGTGCGATTGATCGAGATCTTGTTGCTCGATCCGGTCCGGCGCTCCATGCTCCTTGCTCCATCGGATGACGAGCCGGTAACCGAAGAACAGGATCGGCTTATACAAGAGGCGCTGGATGATTTAAGGCCAACTATTCCCCACGAACAAATCCTTAGAGAATTTGGGCTGTGAAGATCGAGTGGAAGCAGATCGCCAAGGCAGACCCGCGCTCCCTTGAAAAGAGCCAAGCCCTTGCCATCCTACATACGATTACACGATACCGTTAGGCTGAGTCTTGTCTCATACAAGATGAGCCTGGAGCGGGAGCGAGTTTCTCATACAAGATGAGCCTGGAGGGGCGGTTCGGCATGCTGGGAGTTGATCGTCAGCATGCAAGCAGCAGAAGCTTTGAGCCTGG
>JBPCOQ010000165.1:0-26190 GCA_051000095.1 Bryobacteraceae bacterium
TCTCTAACTTATTGCCGACGAAAAATGGTCTTGACAACCGGGTCCACTTTAGTGTATTCAGCTTCGGAACGCAGTTCGGTATTCAATTTGTAAAGACGTTCAGCCCCCGTTATACGCTTTCCGTTTCGGCCCAAGACAATCGTGGCTCGATTAATACGGATAGGCCCCACTACGTCATTGGTAACTCGCTCGCAACTAAGCTCACCTTGCTTCTTATGAGTGATGAGAAGCGCGGACGCAAGCTGACGATCGGAGGCGGCGTGGATCACACCCGCAATTACCAGCTGGGAAGCCTGTTCACACTTGCTTCGGCCATTGCTTTTGCGCCGATTGGAGGCGTTAAAGCCAGCGGAAATAAGCCTCCCTGGAAGGCGACATCGTTTACACCACGCGCTTCGGAAAACACCCCTTTACATTTGAATCGCAGGCTCTCCAGTCGAGGTTCTCAGGCAGTCGTACCAGTGCGGGCGGCGTCTACGGGCTTATGCAGTATTCTGTCTTCGATACAAACCAATTTGGAGACCTCGATCCATTCATCCGATACGATGTCGTTCGACTTGCCCAGGACCCGATCCGGGGAAGCGCCGTGCAGCAGGCGCTCCGCACCGGCATCAATTACAATCTGCCGTTCTCCCGCAAACTCGTAAACCTACATTTGGAGTATGCCCGGAACGGTGTTCACGGCCCAAAAATGATAGTGCCTGTAGCCCGGTCGTTCAACGAGTTCCGGCTCGAGCTTCGCTTCAACGTCACACGATATATACGTCATTAGCAATCAAAATAGACCGATGGATCTTCAAACGACTGCGGCGAATCCCAAGTATCAAAGACCCGAAGCTGGTGAGTGCTTCCGTAACAGAAGGTGGATGAAACGACGCCTGAGTTCGGTGGTCCTGATACCACAGCATTGGGCTGCTTCTGGCACGGAGGCGGGAAATCCAGCCTGCTGGAAAACAATCCGCATAATCAGGTGCACAACTATGTCGGAGGCCCCAACACAGAGGGCCTGATGGGCGATCCCGGGCTCGCCGCGCTAGACCCGATTTTCTATTTGCATCACGCCGATATCGAGCCGTCCGGTCCATGGCCCAAACCCGCCGATTTCCCTGCTGCCGCCCTGAGCGACTGACGTCGCGGCCACTGGAAGGATTTTAGCTCAGTCAGTTTCCAGCGCGTGTTGTCGCTACCACTGATCATTGCGCCAATGCTCAACAAATGCTTCCCAGCATAATGCTGGTAAGACCAGAAGTACAAACAACACCGCAATGACAGGGAAGAGTGGGAAACATAGAACAAGTCCGAGCACACGAACCCACCGATTCGTTGAGCGTTCTGTCAATGACACTGGGAATACCGCGATGCGGAATGCTCTCTCGGAAATCGTTTCAACCATGGGGGGATCCCCATTCGACTGGCGGATTCTCAAACGGCAGGGTTACTTGTTCTTGGGTGCCCGGATGCGAAACTCCTTCGTTTTACCAAGATTCCGGCGTGAAGGCCTGTAACTGGCCCACGACTGTCGAGATTACGGATGTTGCCCTCGCCGGATCTCTTCAAATAGCTTCACTTTGGCTCCTGTCCATCCCGGAATGGTTTCATCCGGGTTTAGGGTGGGCCAAATCAGACGATCAAAGTGGGCCAATTCAGATGATCGAACTCAGACGGAAACGGGTTTTCTTGGCGGCGCTTCGAAATTGATATCAGAGATCTTTATATCCGAATCCTTCGAATCTGTCGAAACGAAACATGCATTGCTGACGGGAATCCCCCCTGAAGGAGGGTTTTGTTTGATAGTTTCTACTCGAAGGCGAAGCTTGAGCGCGGAAAGAACACCCGTTAAACTGGTGTAACGAGGATTTCCAATATTTGAGAGCATTTTATAAAGAGCTTCTCTGGCCACTCCTGCATCTTCAGCTACTTTGCTCATTTGGTGGGCTTCTGCAACATCACGCAAAGCAATCAAAAACATATCTTCAGAGTCTTCTAGAGACGCGTTGATATAGGATGCTGCGTTTTGTGGATCTTGTAATTCTTCCAAAAGAGCTGATCGATGTTCAATCGTTCGCTTAGGCATTGTAGTCGTTCCACCGTTCCTTGGCTTTTCTGATGTCTTTGCCATTTTCATCAACATACCGTTGCAGCGTTCTAGGCTTTGGTTCCACATTGGTTCTCTGTCGCTGCCATGCTCATATGTGATCTAAAGATTACAATGGATACTAGCATGAAAATCTGAGGTTGACAAGAGCCCAGGAGATTAACTAACTTCAGCACAACGAAGACGTGCGACAATGAAAGCGGGCGGAAGCGGCGGGAGTCGAACCCGCAAAACCCCGGCAGGAGTTGATGGTTTAAAGACCAGTGGGTTGCCAGTGCCCGACGCTTTCGTGTAATCTATAAATTACAATCATTAGTATAGCAGGTTCCAGAAATGAATAGCAGGCAGGGCAACTTGGTTGTCGATAAAGCTCAGTTTGACGCAGTGCTGGCGAAGCTCCTGAAGTCCCCGCCGATACCCCTAGCTTCGATAAGCCCGAAGCCTAAAAAGGCTCGTCCGAAGAATCAGGCTCAGAAGGAGAAGCCTTCTTCGCGGTAAGCTCCTTGTACGGCAGGGCGGTCTTTAATCACGAGTCCCAACACGACCAGCGCGAAGATCTCTTCGTTCTGGCGATTGTTGAAGCGGAAACTGAACTCGTTCAAATCGCGCTGAAGGTGCTTTATCGAGACTTGATGGAAGGACCCTATCAAGCCGCTTTGAACAGCGACCAAAAGCCGTCGATGCCCTGGGTATGGCATTCGCGGCGAACCCATTCCTTGTCGGAGTGTATAACTATGTCTTGGTCGAAACCGCGCCGGGTGAGGTTCGCGTAGAGGTCGCTTTCATCTGTCATCATCTTGGCATCGGACGAAACAGTAGCATCGATTTCGTTACCGATGTGCCAGCGATTCACGGAACCCCGGATATGTGCGGCGCGAACTCGTGACGGCTTTTCTTCGTCGCCACGTTCGATGATCCCGAACACTGGCGTTTTGTCCCAACGCTGGCGCTTGCGGCGCTTGTCGAACTTTCCGCCTACATAGGTCTCGTCGGCTTCGACCGTGCCTGTGAACAGCGTCTCTACGCCTTCATCCATGGCTTTACGAATCCTGTGATTGAGGTACCACGCGGTTTTGTAGGAAACACCTAGATCACGTTCCATCTGCTTCGCGGAAATACCTTTCTTCGCGTTGCACATGATACCGATCGCCATGAACCACTTCTCGATTGAAAGGTGCGTATCGTTGAACACTGTTCCAGTTGTAGCGGTGAACTGATAACCGCACTTCGGATTCATGCACTGGTACAGGTGACGATCCGGGCTGTTAACCGTCTCGCCTCTGCTGTTGACGCGCTTGCGGCCTTTCGCGATGAACTTCGAGATTTGATCGGAGTCGCACGCGGGGCACCGAACACCTTCAGGCCAACGTGCAGCCTCAACGTAAGCGAGGCACTGTTCCTCGGTTGCGAAGGCGGTATCAAGGTCTATTAGGCTCTTTGCGACGCGGTGTGTTTTGCCTACCATGAACACAGTATGCGCCTAAAAGTGTTCTGTGTCAAGTATATATTTATGGATTAATGCGTCAAGTACATAATCACCAAACGAACCTAGTCCCAATAGTGAACAGCCGAGAAATCAGTTCCCCAGTGCGAGCCGGCGCGCCAGTATATCCGGCAGCCCAGCCTTCAAGATCTTCTGCTGCGCGGCGCGCACGTCGTACTCTACCCTGCAGTAGGTCACCAGCCGCGCATCGGAATCGTACGTCACATAGGCTGCGCGAGGGTCCCCATCCCGCGGTTGCCCAACTGACCCGGGGTTGATCAAATAAAAGCTGTCATTCTCGAGCGCCAACTCCTCGCGCGTCTCAATCGCCTGGGGGATGCGCTTGATTCCATTGCGGTGGCATAGGAATCCGCCCTGAAGGTGCGTGTGCCCAAAGAACGAAACCGCCGAATCGAGATACGGAGCGACGTGGGAAGCGTCTACCTCCGTGATCAGGTATTCATCCTCATCGATCGGCGATCCGTGCAGAATCTGAAATCCGTTTACCTGCTCGGGACCTTGCGCCAAATTTCGTAGATAGGCGATGTTGTCCGGATTGGTGGAAACCTGGGTCCACATGGCCGACAGGCGCGCCACCGGATTGAACCACTCCAGGTCTTCCAGGCCGGCGCACGCCTTATCGTGATTCCCTCGAACCGTGATGTTCACGTTCTCGCGCACCCAATCCGTAACAGCATCCGGGTCCGCGCCGTATCCGACTATATCTCCGCAGCACAGGATATTGTCGTATCTTCCCTTGGCATGCTGGATGACCGCATCCAGAGCTTGCCAGTTCGCGTGGATGTCGCTCAGGATCAGGAAGCGCACAAGCGGACCAGGGAAATTTCAGGTGGGGCCCCTAGCCGGACCGGTACGCCGATGGTGCCCAAACCGGAGCCGACGTAAAGAGACTTTCCATCCCGGCGATACATTCCGCGAACAAAGCGCGTGAACAACAGCGCGACGTTCACGTTTTGGTGAAGGATCTCGAAATTGACTTGGCCCCCATGAGTGTGGCCCCCGATGGTGAGATCGAACCCCTTCCGGGCCGCAACCGGAAATACGTCGGGATTATGAGAAAGCAGGATGTTGATGTGGTTTGGAGAAACGAGCTTCTCCGTCCCGACCAGGTAGGGCTGACCGAATCGTTGATAGTCCACGCCGGCGAAGTTCAGCGCGGCCGTACCAAACTGGAAAAGACGCGTTGAATTGCGGAGAAACTCGATACCGATCCGCTTCCCCTGTTCCGTAACATAGTCCTCGGTCGACGTGTAGATTTCGTGATTGCCTAGGCACCCAAGTACGCCCGCTTCCGCCCGCAAACGGGCTAGCTGCCGCAGGCAGGCATCCAGCGGGTCGCCGATACGCGATATCAGGTCGCCTGTGACCAGCGCAATGTGCGCGCGAGTTTCGTTCGCAATATCGATAGATCGGGCCAAGTCCTTTTCACTGAAGAATGGGCTCAAGTGAATATCGGTGACTTGCACTAATCGTAGCCCGTCGAGATCCTTCGGTAGATTCGGGATCACAACGTTCACTTCACTCAGGCCAATCGCGTGGCGTTTTGCAGCGCCGATCGCGGTGACTACGGCGGGTGCGGCTGCCAAAGATGCCGCCAGCGTCTTCATGAATGTGCGACGGGGAGGCTGATATCGCGGAGCCGCGCGCCAAACCAGAATGCCGAGATAAAGCCCGGTGAGCGATACCGAAATGACGAGGCCGGAAGCTTCCAGCCACTCTCCCCACACGTTCGGCAAATGCCGCCATGTTCTTTTAAAGGTGGTGAGATAGCTGCCAACCAACAGCGCCGAGGTGAGCAGGTTTGCAGCTACCAGCAGGGTACGGCGGCCGGTGGATCGCCATGCCGGATTGGCAACAACGAGGATGCTCAGAAGAAACTGAACCAGAAGGCTGACGAGCAGAAGAATCAGATTTGGGAAAACGTGTAAGCGATGAAGCATCCCGGTGTTCTAGTTCTATTCTAACGGGCCCCGCTGTATAATCTGTGAAATGTCCGTTGGTAAGCGATCTCCGAAGTGGAGAGGGGTGCTGGCATTGGCCGCGAGTTCCACTCTGCTGAGCGCTCTGGACCTGACCAGCGCGCATATCCAGGCTGCGTCCGGCCCATCAAAGCTGGAAGCGAAGGCGGTTCAGATCCTGGTGGAAGAGGTCGAAAAGCGCAGTCAGGTCCGGCTTCCCATCGTTGCGAACGGATCAGGACCCGCCATCGTCATCACACGTGGACGTGGGCCCGCCGAAGGGTACTCGATTTCAATTGCAGGGGACCGGGTCTCTATAAGCGGCAACGATGCGCGAGGCGTTCTGTTCGGCGCGGGCCGCCTGCTTCGTGAGATGCACATGACCAAAGGCAAGGTTAGCATCGCCGATAGCTTCAGCGTGACGACCGCTCCCAAGTACCCGCTGCGCGGACACCAGCTTGGGTACCGCCCCAAGACGAATGCCTATGACGCCTGGAGCGTTCCTATCTGGGACCAGTACATGCGCGATCTGGTGGTGTTTGGCACGAATGCGATTGAGCTGATTCCGCCGCGCTCCGACGACGCCGCCGACAGCCCGCATTTCCCGCTTCCTCCGATGCGGATGATGGTGGAGATGTCGCGGCTGGCGGATGATTACGGGCTGGATGTCTGGATCTGGTATCCGGCGATGGACAAGGATTATTCCGACCCGAAGACGGTGGAGTTCGCGCTGCATGAGTGGGGCGAAGTCTTCCGGCAACTGCCGCGCCTCGATGCGATATTTGTTCCGGGCGGCGATCCGGGCCACACGGAACCGAAATATATGATGGCGCTGCTCGAGAAAGAGACGCGCGTCCTGCATCAGTACCATCCCAAGGCGCAGATGTGGATGTCGCCACAAAGTTTCGACGCCAATTGGATGAATGAATTTTACGGAATCATGGATCGGCAGCCGGCATGGTTGAGCGGAATCGTGTTCGGGCCGCAGACTCGCGTGAGCTTGCCGGAGCTGCGGGCGCGTATCCCCAAAAAATACCCGATCCGCAACTATCCCGATATCACGCACAGCCGTCAGAGCCAGTTTCCGGTCCCGGACTGGGATGTTGCTTATGCGGTTACCGAAGGCCGCGAGGTGATCAATCCTCGTCCGCGCGATGAGGCGAACATCTTCCGCGTGACCCAGCCGGACACGATCGGATTTCTGACTTACTCGGAAGGTTGCAATGACGATGTGAACAAATTCGTGTGGAGCTCGCTGGGGTGGGATCCGGATGTGAATGTAACCGATGCTTTGCGGCAATACAGCAGGTATTTCATCGCTGACGAATTCGCGGATGATTTCGCGCAAGGGCTGCTCGCGCTGGAGCGCGACTGGCGGGGGCCGCTCGCTACCAATCAGGGGGTGGATACGACGCTCGCGCAGTTCCAATCCATGGAGCGCCGTTCATCGCCGCAAGTGCGATTGAACTGGCGTTTTCAAGAAGGCCTGTATCGCGCTTACTACGACGCCTACGTTCGGCGGCGGCTATTGCGAGAGACGGATGTGGAGCAGTCAGCCATGGATATTCTGCGGCGGGCCAGGACGACGGGCACGCTCCCGGCGATGAATGCCGCCGAGGAGTTGCTCGATCGATCCGTACCGGACCGTGTCGCGGAAAGCTGGCGCGCGCGGGCCTTTGAACTCGCCGAAGCGTTGTTCCAAAGTATCCGGATGCAGTTGAGCGTTGAGAAGTACCGGGCGATTTCAGTAGACCGTGGAGCATCGCTCGACACCATCGATGCGCCTCTAAATAATCGCGTGTGGCTGAAGCAGCGCTTCGCCGAAATCCGCGCCATGCCGAATGAAGCCGGGCGGGCGCCAGCCATCGATGAAATTCTGAACTGGACCAACCCCGGCCCGGGTGGATTTTACGACGACTTGGGTGACCCGAGCGCCCAACCGCACTTGATACGTGGGCCCGGTCCGAAAGAAGATCCCGCTTTTCTAAGATCGTCGTTAGTGGGCTTCGGCGCGCGTGGCAATTACCGGCGCTCGTTCTGGACGCATGCCGAATCGCTGAATGATGCGCCGCTTGCGATGCGCTACGATGATCTGGATCGCGAAGCGCAGTACAAAATCCGTGTTGTGTACGCCGGAGACAGCCCGAGACAAAAGATCCGTCTGACCGCCAATGATTCGGTTGAAATTCATCCGTATATGGAAAAGCCGGTGCCCTTCCATCCAATCGAGTTCGATATTCCGAAGAGCGCCACTGCTGGCGGCCAGTTAACATTCACCTGGACGCGGCAGCCGGGCCAAGGCGGCAATGGCCGTGGATGCCAGGTGGCCGAGGTCTGGCTGATCAAAAAATGAGCTGGGTCAATCCTGTAAAACGAAAACTGCTGGCGGGCGAGCCCGTGATCGCCATGACGATTACGGTGAGCAGCCTGGACATCGCGGCCCACGCGGCGCGCCTGGGCTTCGACTTCTTGTGGATCGAGATGGAGCATTCGCCCATTACGCTTGAGACGCTGCGCAACATGGTATTGGCCACGCGCGGCTTGCCCGCGCTGCCTTTCGCTCGCGTTCCGGTAAACGAAGTCTGGACCGCCAAACGGGTGCTGGATGCAGGGGTGCATGGAGTGATTTTTCCATTCACGAGTACGCCAGAGCTGGCTCGGCAGGCCGTGGCGGCATGCCGCTATCCACCAGCCGGATGCCGCGGTTCCGGCGCCGGTCTGGCAACCTTCTGCTGGCCATCGCCCGAAGACTATACCGATTCGGCTGACGAGAACGTGGTGGTAATCGCAATCATCGAAGAGGCAAAAGCGGTGGACCGCATTGACGAGATCGCGGCGACCCCGGGCCTGGATGCGCTCTTTATTGGAACGAGCGATCTGTCGTTCTCACTGGGGCTGAGAGGCGATCAGAAGCATCCCCGGTTGCATGAGGCCATCGCGAAAGTTGCCGAAGCGGGCAAGCGGCACGGCAAAGCGATGGGCAGGCCCGGCGGCAGCGCGGAACAGATCGCCCAGTACAGAGAGCAGGGATTTCTGCTATTTCAGGCGACGACGGACATCCGCCTGATGGAAGCTGGCGCGAAACAGTTTCTTGGGTCTGTGTCAAGATAAGACGTTAAGCCGCCGCGGCTTTGCCGGCCTTTTGCACCTTGCCGCTCTTAATGCAAGACGTGCATACGCGAATACGTTTGCCCGCGCCTTTTACAACAGCGTGCACCAACTGCAGATTAAGGTTCCAGCGGCGTTTGGTCACGTTGTGCGCGTGACTGACCCGGTTGCCAAACTGCGGACCGCGCCCGCACACTTCACATACCTTCGCCATGATCGTTCTTGCTCCTCGGGTAGAAACTCAAGTTTAGCAAAGACGGTGACGAATTTCAGGCCTAAGTTGGCCGGCGTATGCCTGTTCGGCGCGACAAACGATCGACGAAAGGAAGAGCGGCGTAAGTATCCGATTGCTGGATAAGTTCTACGGGTTTAGTAAAGCCTCCGGCGCGACAATCTGGATTGTGTTTGGAAGATCCACTACGAAGACCGTGTGCCCCCGGTCTTGCGGCTCACCCCCCAAACGATATAGGTACTTCAAGTTCACCGTGTTGCTTGATTGCGCGGCAATTCTTAGAAACTTCCACAGAAGTGCGTTCT
Organism: Bryobacteraceae bacterium; assembly: GCA_051000095.1. Classification (GTDB taxonomy): domain Bacteria; phylum Acidobacteriota; class Terriglobia; order Bryobacterales; family Bryobacteraceae; genus JBBSHP01. The sequence continues at coordinate 9,203 of JBPCOQ010000165.1, forward strand.
GGCGCGCCTGCTCTTTCAGTAGCGGATGCCCGGATACGACCTCGGCTCGAAGCACCAGTCCATTTGCATCGAGAAAACATTTAACTTCAACATCTCCAAAAATTCTAGCCTGACGGGCTAATGGAACATAATCCGTGATCGCGACGATTCGCTTTGGCGTCCAATCCCGAGCGCAGACAGAAACAGCACCAACTACGAAGTAAAGTAGCACCCTCATACGTAGTCAAGAGTACACCCACGGAAGCGCTTTCAGTCAAAGTAGCCCACTACCCAATTGCGCAGGATCACAGGGCTGCGATTCGCTCGAAATCCTTGGCGTTATTAGTTACTGGAACCGCGGCGACGGCCAGCGAATGCGCTGCGATCATCATATCAAGACTCGGAAATTCTCACCCTTTCCGCCAGCGCGTAGCGGGTCTCAGGAGTTTTGGCCGCTTGACAACTGCGGCCAGGAACTATACTGCAAGCAAGACAAACCGGCACGAACCATGAGAACAAGCAAAACCCCTCTCGATATACGAGGTGTGGTACCTAGGTTGTTCGAGAGGTTCCCGTTTCACTCCAATTTCGCAGGATCACGGGGGCTGCAATTCGCTCGAAATGCCTGGAGTTATTCGTCACCAGAACCGCGGCGGCGGCCAGCGAATGCGCCGCGATCATCATATCAAGCTCGCCAATTGGCTGGCCAGTTGTCACAAGCTGATGCCGGATTTCAGCATAGAAGTCCGCCGCTTCCGCATCCCAGGGCAGCACTCGGACAATTCTCAGAAACTGGCGCACGCCAATATGAAGCCGGCTGCCCGGCGAAAGGCGCTTCAAACCATACAGCAACTCCGCGCGAGTTATTACCGAGACACATACCATGGACGGCTCAATCACCGACAGCTTCGCTTCTATCTCGGGCGAGCGACCCTTGATAATGTAGCTTGCGATGTCTGTGTCGAGCATGTGGAGCGCGCTCACTGGTCCTCGGGAAAAACATCGCGCTCCAGCGGCGGTAAATTCATGGGACGATCGGCCATGAATTCATCAGGGACGTCAATAGACCGCATTAATTCGAAGAAATCACGCCATACTTTCGAACCGGGCCGATCGGATAACACGACATCCCCCGTGACTTCGTCACGCGTCACGTAAACCTCATCACCATCGAACCGAAACTCGGCGGGCAACCGGACAGCCTGGCTAGAACCGTTCTTAAACAGTTTGGCGGTTCGTGTTTTGGACATATGGATCACCTCCAACGGCGAGAGTCTATACTCCAGTATATACCTTTCCAGCGTGCCCTGCCTGGTCCGCCGATTTGGCCGTCGATTGCCGCATCAACAGTTTCGGCTCGAATATTTTTCCGCCACCGTTTCGACGCTCGGGGGTAGTGATCGCCTCAAGGAGCAGCCTTCCCGCCGTTCGGCCCATCTCTTCGCGCGGCCAGTCCACGGTCGTCAAGAAAGGATTAGGATGATGCGGACCTTCGATGTTGCCCGCTCCGACGATCGAGATATCGCGGGGTATCTCGAGACCCGCATCGCGGCAGGCGTACACCGCTCCGATTGCCATCGGGTCGTTCGAGGCGAAGACGGCTGTCGGCCTCGGCTCCGTTTGTAGCAGCCTCCGCATAGCTTCGCGGCCGCCATCGAGCTCGAAATCACCGTTTACGATCCACTCGGAGCGGCTTTCGATGCCGCGTGACTTCAGCGCGGCGAGGTAACCCTTGCGCCGGAGCGAGGCGGTGCTCAACGACGGGCCTTCGATCAAAGCAATCCGCGTGTGGCCCAGGTCGGCCAAGCAGTTCGCCGCCAGTTTACCCACCGCCCGGTCGTCGACCCGGACACAGGGGAAATCTGTTTCCGGAAAGAAGCGGTCCACCAGGACAAACGGGATGTCTCTTTCACGCAGTTGGACGAAGAGGCCGGGCAATTTCTCGGGTTGTTCAGAGGCAACGATCAATCCATCCACCCGGCTGCCCGTCAGCATATCAATCTCAGCCTTCTCGCGCTCCGCGTCACCCCGCGAATGGCACAAGAGGATGTCGTAACCCGCAGTCTCGACCACCTCTTCGATCCCGCATGTGATCTTCGCGAAAAACGAATGAGAGATGTCGGGAATGACCACTCCGATAATCGACGATCGCCGCGTGACCAGGCTCCGGGCCCAGCGGTTGGGCTGGTATCCCATGGCCTTGGCGCATCGAACCACCTGTTGCCTGGTTTTATCGCTTACCTCGGGGTTGCCCGTTAAGGCTCGCGATACGGTCATCGCAGAAAGCCCCAGCTTTTTCGCGATGTCCACGATCGTGGCGCCTTGTTTTAAGTTCCGCGGCATTTTCAGTGCACACTTGACATCCGGTGCAGCGTGTCGGACCATTGTCTCATGAACCTATGTCCGTTAACGTTATCGGACCGCGCCGGCCCGCCGGATTGCTCGCATTGTTCCTGCTTGCGTCGCCCTTGGTCTCCGACACGTCCTCATCAGAGGAGCAGCGCCAAAAACGTCTGCAATGGTGGCGCGAGGCCAAGTTCGGTATGTTCATTCACTGGGGACTGTACGCGGTTCCCGCCGGTCAGTGGAAAGGCCAGCCGGTCAAAGGCATTGGCGAGTGGATCATGAACCGCGCGAAGATTCCAGCCGGCGAGTACGAGCAGCTCGCCAAGCAGTTCAATCCGGTCAAGTTCAGTGCCGATGAATGGGTGGGGATCGCCCAGAGCGCCGGGATGAAGTACATCGTAATCACCGCCAAGCATCACGACGGCTTTGCCATGTTCGGCTCCAAGGTAAGCAAGTACAACATCGTGGATGCGACGCCCTTTCACCGCGATCCGATGAAGGAGCTGGCGGCGTCATGCCAAAGGGCTGGGATCAAGCTGTGCTTCTACTATTCGCAGACGCAGGATTGGCACGAGCCGGATGCAGTAGGCAACACCTGGGACTTTCCCGATGAAAGTAAGAAAAACTTCAACAAGTATTTCGAGGAGAAAGTGAAGCCGCAGGTTCGCGAGCTATTGAGCAACTACGGCCCGATCGGCCTGATCTGGTTCGACACGCCGCGCAATATCAGTCCGGAGCAGAGCAAGGAACTGGCTGACCTGGTGCACAAGCTGCAACCGCAATGCCTGGTTAGCGGGCGCGTGGGCCACGGCGCGGGCGATTACGATTCTGGTGGCGACAACCAGATCAGCGTGGGGAAGGTGAATCGCGAATGGGAAACGCCGGTGACCATGAACGACACCTGGGGCTACAAGAAAGACGATCGGAACTGGAAAACTCCCGCAGTATTGATTCACCAGCTAGCGCAGACTGTCAGCCGCGGCGGCAACTATCTGCTGAATGCCGGACCTACCAGTGAAGGCCTAATCCCGCAGCCTAGCATCGAAAGGCTGGCGGCAGTGGGACGTTGGATGAAGGTGAATGGCGAATCGATTTATGGCAGCGGCCCAGTCCGTTTCCCTATGAGCTGCCTTGGGGAGTGATCACCACCAAGCCAGGCAAGATGTATTTGCATCTTCTCGAGTGGCCCGCGCACGATTTTGCCGTGGTGGGTTTGAAGAGCAAAGTGGAGCGAGCGTATCTTCTGGCCGATCCCGCTCGAAAAGCGTTGGCTCTTCAGCAAGATGATACGCTGCATGTCAGCCTGCCTTCCTCGGCGCCCGATCCGGACGACTCTGTTCTAGCCCTCGAAACCGCGGGCGAGCCTCAAGTGATAACAGGTATCCTGGAGCAGCAGGATGGAACGATCACATTGCCCGGGACCCTTGCGGACATCCATCATGCGTCCGGTGGATCGCCTTTGCGGCTGGACAGCAGAGGTGTCATCGAGCGTTGGCTGAATAAAGACGAATGGCTCGGCTGGCAGTTCCAGCTATCAAAACCGGGTGCGTTCGCCTGATTGTGCGTCATGCTGCCGGCCAGACGCGGCCTGCAGTCGCCGGCAGACTCGACCAATATCAAGGCGAACTGAAGCGGCGTTTATCCGACGCAATGGGAGCCGAGTTCTCCCGCTGGGCAACGAGACTGAGCAAACTGCTCGAATGGTTTGAAGAATGGTTGCGACTTGTTTTGACCCAGGAGATGGACGCATTGTCTGCTGCGCTTCGGCCTGAGTTTGCGGGAACGATCGAGAAAGTCGGAAAGCAAGTGTTCCGATCGCTGCAGGAATTTCGGAATCGCCTCTCGGAACGAACGGAGCGCACCTTCGGGGTCCCCCTTCGAACCACTGAATCGGAAATTGCGGTTGATTGTCCGCGCGCGCCGGATATCCGCATCGGCCATGTTTTCGATCGCAATTGGGAACTGCTTTCGCCAATCATCCCGATGTGGCTATTCAGGGGCATGGTGAAGAATCATTTCCGGCGTATGCTGCCTCGGATGATCGAAAAGAACCTTTCGCGGCTGGCATCCCAGTGGCAGGAGATCCTCAATAGTGCTCTCTTTGAAATTGAAAAGGAGGCGGGAAGGCGGATTGGCGAACTGCTCCACACCGTAGACGGTCTGCTCGCGACGGACAAGGACGACTCCACTCAAGTGCAGGCCGGTCCCCGTCAACGCTCAGAACCTTTGCACGGTGCAGGCCTATGGGGTTGGGCCGGTCTGGAGAACGAGTTGCAAACACGCCGGCCAAAGGGTTCAGCACACAGCCGCGCGGGTGCACCTTCAGAACAGAGCGCCGCGCTCGATAGAGCCAGGTGAAAATCCAAATGTCCTGTCCAGACTGGATGCCATCGAGGCACTCGGAAAACGCCGAATGGATTTCCAATCGTGCATTGGGCGCTCCCTCCCATCCCTGACGGGGAGCGCCGGAGCGATCCTTCAGGGTGGAGTGTACATAGCCGATCGGAGAAATCAGGAAGCTCTTCGGAATATCCATTGTATGAGGCCACAAAAAGATCGATGCCAACCGTAGCGGGGGCCGCGATGACCGCGCCGCCCGGCTCCGCTCAGCGTCAGGGCGATGCCAATCGTGTGAAGTTTTCCGCTTTGCCAGCCTGTTTATTAGCTTTGCTGGCCGCTTTAATCGGACTCCGGCGAGTGACGCTATTCTTTCTCATGGCCGGTCTCCTTTTCCTGCACTTCGAGTGCGTATTGGGAGCATATCGCATTCCGTGGGGGCTGGCCTTCGGATTCCATCTCAGTACGGGGTCTCGCGCTCACTCCAATTCATGTCGTCCTAGGGAACAAGCGTGTTCCGCACTTACTCGGCTTGCGAATCGAGCGACCGCCGTCCGGGTCGGGATCGCGGCCGGCCAGATCCTCCGGGTTTCTAAGTGCCAGCGCTTCTCTACTGAGGAGTCAGGGATGTTTCTCTGCCGGCAGGCCGGGCACGGACAGGATTGAAAATAACAGGGTCTTCGTCCAAGTGCAATACACTCTCGAAAACCCTTCTGTGGCTCGAGGTAGAGTGAGCAGGCCATTGGCCGGAACCAAAACATTTTCAAGAACTTACGTCTTTGCAAAATGTGGAGTGTGCCGGGCGGCGGATCCCCAAAAGAGCGCCTTCCGCGAGCAGGTCGGAGACCTGCTCCACGCTGGCAAACCAAACGTAAGCCGCTGATAAGTGGACCCTAATGCCAGGGGGAACTTATTTGCCGATGCAGAAGGTGGAGAAAATCCGGTTCAGAATGTCGTCAGTCGTGGTTGCGCCCGTGATTGCGTCGGTGGGCCGCAGCGCCGCATAGAGATCGAGCAGCAACATCTCGTGCGGTACGCCAAATTCCGTGGCTTTACGAGCCTGATCCAGGGCCTCGAGACTTTTGCGCAAGAGTTGCTCGTGGCGGAGGCTGGTGATGAAGCCGGGCGATTTGCCCCTTAGATAGTCCGGCGCTAGCAAGGACGGCTTGAGCTACGCTGGCTTTTATTGAAACTTATTAATTAAACTCCCCCTGTTTTAAGAGCGGAGTACCTGAACAGATCATTGAAGGACTCGCATATTGCTGTTACTTTTTGATCGTGATCTATTCAGTGCGTCGGTCCACCACGCCAATCTCCCACGAAAGGCCCGACTTCGTCTCCAGCTCGATGAGGTGAATCATGAAGACTTCTCTGAGGTGCACGTCGCGGTCGATGAATACTTGTACTCGAACTGCGGTAACGAAGGCTTTTCACTCGCGGTTTATGCGAGCGACCTTGCTTGCTCTTCTCGCAACGGGAGCAGCCAAGCCCGATACAATTTCTCTGGGACCGGTGCTCTATAAAATCGATTTCTCTGCGCTGAAGATGCTACCGCCGGTGTTTCTGGTATCCAGACCGAAAGCAGTTTCGCACGGAATGCTCCGGAAGACGCACTGCACCGGCGATAATTTGATTCGACATGGCCTGTAAGGCACGCAGGAACACCGCTTCTTCCTCGTCACTCTATTTTCCGCTGCGAGGTTTATTATAAGGCCGTTCTCGTGGAATTGAGGGATCGTAAACATGGCCTCCTTCCATACTCTACTTGCCAATTGTAGATTTCAAAACAGGCGCTCGGGTACATACAATTAACAACGCGGAGACTATGGTTTCTGACGAACCACACAGGCAAGAATGCCTGTGCTACACCTGCGCGAATGCTAAAGCGACTCAGGGCCTTGACTTACTTGCCGATGCAAAACGTCGAGAATATTTTGTTCAGAATGTCGTCAGCCGTGGTGGCGCCCGTGATTGCGTCGATGGGCCGTAGCGCCGCATAGAGATCGAGCAGCAGCATCTCGTGCGGTATGCTGAATTCCGTCGCCTTGCGAGCCTGATCCAGGGCCTCGAGACTTTCCCGCAAGAGTTGCTCGTGGCGGATGCTGGTGATGAAGCCGGAGTCCTGCTCTTCTCCTAGGCCCGGGCGAATGCGGCGGCGAAGCTCGTCGATGCCCTGGCCGGTTAGTGCCGACACGGGTACGAAGGGCTCGGCCAGCTCGGCCGCGCGCGGCAGGTCGCATTTGTTCCCCACTACGATATTCCGTCCTTGCTCGCTCGCCTTGGCAAGCAGCGCGTGGTCGTCGGCAGCTACTGGCGTCGAGAGATCCACGATGACCAGGGTGACATCCGCGTCCGCCATCGCTTGATAACTGCGCTCGATGCCGAGGGTTTCCACCAGGTCTTGTCCGGCGCGGATACCCGCTGTGTCCACAAAGCGCACTGGAATCCCGTCGATCGCGGTTGTCTCGGAAACAAGATCCCGCGTGGTACCCGGAATGTCCGTTACAATGGCGCGATCCTGTTGAAGCAGGCGGTTGAACAAGCTGCTCTTTCCAACGTTCGGCCGCCCGACGATAGCGAGCGTTAGTCCGTCATGTACCAATTTGCCGTAGGCAAAGGACGTGGCCAGCTTTGAGAGGCCCTGTTCGACGCCATCCAAACGCCGCAAGATCTCGGCAGCGGGCGCGACGCTGATATCGTCCTCGGCGAAATCGATGCCCGCCTCGAGCAGCGCGATCAGTTCGAGCAGCTGCTCTTTGAGCGGACGGATACGCTTGGATACGGAGCCTTCCACCTGCTGCGCCGCGATGCGAGCCTGGTAAAGCGTGGTGGATTCGATCAGGTCTCGAACAGCTTCAGCCTGCGGCAGATCGATGCGCCCGTTTAGATAGGCGCGCAAGGTGAACTCGCCGGGTTCGGCGAGCCGGGCGCCCGCGGCGATCGCCTTCTCCACGCAAAGCCTCAACACAACCGGCGAACCATGGCATCCGATCTCGATGAGGTCCTCCGCCGTGTAGGATCGCGGGCGCGCGAAGTAGGTGACGATGACCTGATCGACTGTTTGGCCGCTATCGTCGGGGAGCTCGGCGAGGGTGACGGTCCAGGGTTGTGGCTCGGAGCGGAAACGGAGGATTTTTTGGCCGATGGTTAGGACTTCTTTTCCGGACAGGCGGACCATGCCGATGCCTGCCCGGCCTGGCGGAGTTGAAATCGCTACGATGGTGTCGTTGAGTTGGGACAAGCTAAATCATGTTCCAGGAGCTTCTACATTTAGAACTGCCGAACATGCAGAAACGTGGTAATCATCCTTTTGATCATTCGCACGTCAAGCCGGTAATCCGCGTGCTTGACGGCTGCTCCGGCAGCGTGCCTGAGCTTGGCATTGTTCTTCCTAAGGACTCACGCAACACAAACCCCACACACTCTCGAAAAACCTTCCGTGCTGCGAGGAGAGTGGAGCAGGCCATTGGCCTGCCGAGCAGGCGAAACCGCCTACTCCACTCACTGCTTTTCATCGCCTTTGGTGGGCATAAAAACAGGCAAGAATGCCTGTGTCACCATTCCGGACAAGCTCTCCGGAAAACCCACCGCTACCCGGTTGATTCTGAGTGGGGCGGGCAATTTGCCTGCCCAGGGGTAAAGCAATGCCGAAGGGCGGGCGAAACGCCCACTCCACTCAGTTTCTGATACTTGTGACGACCCCGTCGCCCCCGCTAGCGTCTGCGGCGGTCGCGCGGGCCTGGCCGCCGGCCCCGTGAATCCTCTCGCGGCGGCCCCGCGTGGACCGGCCGAATCGGTTCGGGAATCGTCTCCATTTCAGACGGCACGATCACCACCTGGCGAATCGGGCCCGAACCCGTGCTTTGGCTTTTGACATCGGTTTCGTTCCGAAGGCTCAGATGAATGACGCGCCTCTCGCGGCTGCTCATCGGATTGAAGTGGAACGGCCGGCGCGTTCTCTTGACGCCCTCCGCGGCGGTCAATGCGCTCAGCCGCAACTCCTCAATGCGCAGAGCCCGATAGTCGTTGGCATCAAAGCGCAGCAGCGAGTGATCTTCCCCCGGCATCCGAAGCACTTCCATGGCGAGCACTTCGAGTGCAAGCAGCAACTCCGCCTTATTCTGGAGCAACAAGTCGACATCCGGCCCGGAGAATTTCACCACAATCTCCGGATCTTCGACATCCGGGTGAGTGTGCTGGCCGTGCTCGACGTCGAAGAAAAGCTCGAACCCCGACATACGGAGAACAGGCCCGAGAAAGCTTTCGATCCGGGGCGCGATGCTCTCGACGGTATATTTTTTCTCCACGGCTACCTCTTGATGGCTTTTTTCAGAGCCGGCTTTGGCGTGGCGATCACGGGCGCAGGCGTGTATTTATTGATCAAATACTGCTGCAGAATACCCACCAAATTTCCGGTCAACCAGTATAACACCAAGCCGCTCGACATGTTGTAGAAGAAGAATCCGAACATCAACGGCATGAATTGCATCATCTTTGCCTGCGCGGGGTCCATGCTCGGATTCGGCGTCATCTTCTGCATGATGAACTGCGTAATGATCATGATGATGGGTAGCAGGTGGAGCGGCAACTGTTCGGGCTGCGACAGGTCGGCAACCCACAGCCAGGGAGCGTTGCGCATCTCGATCGTTACCGAAAGGACCTTGTAAAACCCATACAGGATCGGAAGCTGAATCACCATCGGCAGGCACCCGCCGAGCGGATTCGCGCCGTGCTTTTTATACAGATCCATTACTTCCTGGTTCTGCTCGGCCTTCTTAGGATCGCGCAGACTCAGGTTTTTGTACTTCGCATTGATGGCGGCGATCTGCGGCTGCAGCGCCTGCATCTTCCTTGCCGATTTTAGGCTGGTAAAGCGCAACGGCAGCAACAGCAGGTTAATGATAATCGTGATCAGCACAATCGACCAGCCATAGTTGTGCATGATGTGATCGTTGATATAGTGCAGCGCGGCAAACAGCGGCTGGGCGACGAACCAGAACCATCCCCAATCGATAAGCTGCTGCAGCTTGGGATCGACGTGCTTCAGAATGTCGACATCCTTGGGTCCCACGAAAGCGTCGAATTTGTTTTGTGAATCGCCGCCGATCTCGACCCCTACGTGTGGCTCCTCTTTTCCTGTAGGCGCGGACTGCGCTTCGTCCCTGACGGTGCGCACCTCCGTGGACGCGTTGTTCGGCAGAAGAACGAACGCAAAGAAAGTATCGTCGAGACCCGCGAACGAATAATTTCCGGTCGCGGTGACCGCGCCGTCTTTGGCGGACTTGGCGTCCTTGGTCAACAGTTTTGACTGCGAGACATCGTAGTAGACAGAGTGCTGCGCGGAGACCCGGTTCAACACAGTCGGATCGCCAAAGCCGCCGCGCCACTCGATCAGATGCCGTACGGGTGTTCCGTTCTGAGTGACCTCGGAAGTGAACTGCGACATATAGCTGTTCTGGCCGAATTGGAAACTCTTGCGGCAAACAGTCTTCCCGTCGGAGAACTCGTAATCGACGCCCAGTCCATCGGGATGACGCTTCTCAACGAACAGCGCGTAATTCAACAAGACGGCGGTCTTGTCGTCCGGCATGGATACCGAGAATGGCGGGGGCACTTTGCTCAACGCGCCGGTGTTTACAAGCTGAAGGGGCTTGCCGGTATGGTCCTTGAATTTCTTGAGCTCCCAACTGCGGACCACCGCGCCCCGGTTAGCAAGCTTGATCCGGTAAAGGTCCGTGTCGATCACGAACTCCCGCTCCGCGGATGCCGCAATCTGGCCCGGCATTTCCAGGGGCGTCCCTGGCGGGGTTTTCGTCACGGCTTCGGGAGCTTTCTGAGCTACTTGCGCGGCTTGCTTGGCCGTCGGGGCGGGCTCGGTACGCTTGGGCCCGACGGGTGGTTTATAGAGGTAGGGTGTTACGAAAAGCACCAGGCCCATGAGTAGAAACGCCAGGAGCAGGCGCGTTTCCATCGACAGCGGTTTTTTGGGTCCAGGAGTGCCGGAAGGACTGGAGGGGTTCGAATTGGTGGGCGAGCCGGTCATGATGGATTCCGTTAGCGGACCGGATCAAAGCCACCTTGGCAGAAAGGTTGGCAGCGCAACAGGCGCTTTGTGCCCATTCCTAATCCACGGAGGACGCCGTAGCGAGCCACGGCTTCGCTCATATATTGCGAGCAAGTAGGCTCGAAGCGGCACGCGCTGGGCAGCAGCGGCGAGATCCAGCGCTTATAAAAACGAAGGCTTTGGATCACGGCTTTCCGCATCGCGAGATCAATCGGTCGAATTCACGTTGGAGCTCCGGAGGAGCAGCGGTCAGAGATTGCCGCCGGGGATTGATGACCACATCCCATTGCGATCCGAGCTCGCCCAGGCGCGGGCGCAACGCTTCCCGAACGCGGCGCTTCGCCCGATTCCGCTTCACTGCTTTTCCAAACGCGCGTGCCACAGTGAAGCCGATGCGGGGACCTTGCCCGGAATCGCGCGCCAGGCAAAACGCTGCAAAGTACGGCCCGGACATCCGGACGCCGCTGTCGTAGACCTTGCGGAAATCGGCGGATTTCAGGATACGAGCGCTTTTCGGAAAGGAATGGCTAGTCGGCGTACCGGACGGCTCTCTCGTCGCTCACCGTAAGTTTGTGGCGGCCTTTGGCGCGGCGGCGCGAAAGTACGGCACGCCCGTCTTTACTCTTCATGCGCGCTCGGAAACCATGGGTCTTCGCCCGCTTACGGTTGTTCGGTTGAAATGTACGTTTTGGCATGTAGTTGATGCGGGCGAGCCATCGGCTGAGACGCGCTACCCTTTGGAAAAACTCTTAAGATCCAGTATAAGGGTCAGCGGAAAAGCGTGTCAACCGAGCGTCAAGACAGGGTGCACTACCGAATCACCCGGCGCTCGTTTTCGAGGTTTGAGAGGCGTCCATCCATGTCCGAAAGCTTGAGCATCATCTCGGAATGGTGGCGTTCGATTAAGGTGGTTAACCCAGCAGTGGCGGCCTTGATCTCGGCGCGGAACGTATCGCGGAGATCACTGAAGCGGTTGTTGTGGTCCGTTCGCAGGTCGGTCAAACTATTGTTGAGAAGCACTCCGGCGAGCACGGCGATGAAGCTCACAGCAACCGTGAAGCCCATCGTAATTAGCTGGATGCTGTCTTGCATTCCGTTACTCGTCTAATCGAAGCGGAGGGTGACGCCGAGAGGGGCCGTGGCGGCGACAATCCTTTTCTTGTTCGTCTCCCATTCGGGGTGGCAACCGCGTTCCAGACTCTTGAGCCTATCCACAGCAGCGCCACAATCGTTGATGTCACCGCAGATCCACTTTCTATTCAGAGTCTCAGCAACAAAGGCAGTTACTCCGCCTCCGGCAAACGGATCGCACACGATGTCTTGGGGCTCTGTGGTCAGCTTGATGATCCGCTCCAGGATGATTGGAGCCAACTCGTTCGCGGGCCGGTTCTTGTATTTGCGATGCCGAACCGGCGGCACGTCGTCCCAAACGTCTGTCAAGTTCAGGCCCTTCGGGTTTAGAAACTTCTTGTGGCCACCGTAGTCTTTGACATCCCGGCCGCAGTGACGGCAAGCCTGAATCGGAGTCCGCACGCGATCCCTTTGAAATACGCGAGGTTTCTCACCCTTGATGTAGTACAGCATTCCGTAATGGCTGGGGGAAAGCCGGTTCGGTATTGGCAGACTGTGGGCCTTGTCGATTGCGATCCAGTGTTTGAAGGTCATCTCTGGAAATTCATTGAGATAGGCGCCATACTCGATGAGCCACTTCGGAAGGTTGTATAGGAACAGCGCTCCCCCCGTGACCAGTACTCGCACGGAATGTTCGATCCAAAGTTTGCTCCATGCGAGATATTTTGCCACCGGCAGATCGTCCCCGCCATTCCTTCCGTAATCTTTATTCAAGTTGAAAGGTGGATCTGCGAACACCGTGTGGATAGATGCCGTCTGAAGCGAACCGAGCAAATCGAAACAGTCGGACTGATAGAGCTGTCCTCGCCCGGTTGAATACACTAGTCTCATAGAGTGCTCTCGACACCAGAGTATGGGATGGTTGGAGCAAACGCAACCAGTTGCCGGGACGAACAGATTCTGCTGCTCCATGGCTTGGGCTCACTTTGCTCATCGACCGCCCGAGCGGTAATCGCAGGTAATTAGCTCGTAATTTGGTTACTATTCGACAATACAAATGGCGAAAATCAACGAAGTGACTTTTTACGATGGCGCCGAAAACAAAATGCAGCGGTTGGGCTTACAACCTTTGGTAAAGGAGGTTCAAGGACTGATCGAAGCAACTAAAATCCTGCTCCTTGAAAAAAGACGAAAGGGAAGCGAATCCTACAATGGCGCGGCTTGGGTACGTGAATTATTGGACGCAACCTTCCAGCAGACCGGAACTTGGACTCCGAAGAGATCGGGAGATATCGATTGGACGAAATGTAAAATCGTGAATGGCACGCGAGTTTGTGTAGGCGTTGAAATCCAGATCTCGGCGCGTGACGAAATGCTCTACAAAGACATCCTGCACCTGAAGACTCGCCTCATATCCGGCGATATTGACCTGGGTATAATTGTCGTGCCGAGCGATCGTTTGCAGTCCTACCTGCCTGACCGTACTCCGTGCATCTCCTATGCCAGGAAAGTGGTGCAAGAACAAGATGCGGACCGACTGCCGATTATCCTGATTGAAATGGAACATGACGGACCCGGACCAGCGCTTGGAAAGAAGACTACTAATCGGGGCGGTGGGCGAATCACGCCAGAGGAGTTTGGGCATTAAGTTTCAGCGGGAAAAAGGAGAGACGTCCGGTCGACGGGTGAGAGCTTGAGAATCGCGCCCAGAGTGGAAGAGAGTCCGCAAGAGTGTTCTTTTGCGCGGAGGCCGGGCAAAAGACCGGATTGAAAGGATCGGGGTTTTCCATCTAAGTGCAACACAGGCAAGAATGCCTGTGCCACTCGGTGTGGGTTTTCGAGCGTGGACAAGTGAGCCAGTTAGAGAAACGCCGCGGCTACAAATGGTGGCTGGTCGGGATGTTGTGGTGTATCTCGTTATTCAACTACGCCGATCGCCAGGCCGTCTTTTCCGTTTTTCCACTACTCGAAAAGGAGATGCACCTCAGCCCGTCGCAATTAGGCCTGCTAGGTTCGTCTTTTGCATGGGTGTACGGGTTAAGCGGTCCACTGGCTGGGTTCGTCGTGGACAGAATCCGGCGCAAAACGGCCATTCTCGCCGGACTGCAGATCTGGAGCCTGATCTGCTCAGCCACGGCGCTTGCGCGCACCTTCCCACAGCTCTTGCTTTTTCGCGCGGCGGAAGGGCTCGGCGAGAGCGTCTATTATCCCGCGTCCATGTCCCTGGTCAGCGATTATCACGGCAAGGACACCCGGTCGCGAGCTATGGGAATCCATCAAACCAGCGTTTACATGGGCACCATTACCGGTGGATTCTTTGCCGGGCTCATCGGCCAATACTACGGATGGCGATGGTCCTTCGTTGTCTTCGGCGGCTTGGGAATCCTGCTCGGATTCCTTTTGCAAAAGCTTCTCATCGAACCAAGCCGCGGCGCAGCGGACCCGGTGCAAATTGCCACGCCGGGCAGCTTCCCCGATTTCCTCAAAACGGTAGCCCGAACGCCAACCCTGCTGGTGCTGATGAGCGCATTCCTGTGCGCGAACTTTGTCGCCGTCGTCCTGCTTTCCTGGATGCCCAAGTTTCTCTATGATAAATTCCACATGAGCTTGGCCGCGGCCGGCCTCACCGCCACCTTGTTCGTTCAGTTGGCAAGCATGGCGGGCTCCCCGCTGGGCGGTTGGATGGCAGACTATCTGCGGGAAAAAACACCACGGGGCCGTATGTTGGTGCAGCTCGCGGGCGTATTGTGCGGCGCCCCGTTTGTCCTGCTGTGCGGGCTCACGCAATCGACGGCGTGGCTGATCTTCGCGCTCACGGCCTGGGGCTTCTTCAAGGGCCTCTACGATGGCAACATCTGGGCTTCCACGTTCGATGTCGTTCCTCCGGATCGCCGCGGCGCCACAGTGGGTTTCATGAACGCGATCGGCTGGATGGGCGGCGGATCGGCCCCGCTCTTCATCGGAATCATCGCCCAACGCACCAGCCTCAGCTACGCAATCGCCCTTACCTCGGGAGTCTATATCGCGGCAGCGGGCCTGCTGCTGGCGGGGATTTTATTTTTCGTCGAACGCGATTCGGTGCGCTAACGTAGAAATAACACCATGCGTTCCGACTGGAAGAAGAAAGATCTGGAACTGAAACCCGGGCACGGGTGGAAGGCAAAACCGGGCTACAATATTTGCGCCATCAACCGGGGTGCGATCCGGTTCGAATACCCGCAGGGCTGGAACGTCAACGCCGATGAGGATTCGCTGAAAATCCGGGATTGTCCCGAGCCCGATGACAATTGCGTTCTTGCCGTTTCCCAGATGCACCTTCCCACCGAGATCGCCGATCAAGTGCCGCTCCGTGAGCTGGTGCGCGTTTCGATGGACCATGACGACCGCGACATCCGGGAGCGGAAGGAGATTGTGGAGGTCGGGAGAACGGACGGCGTGGAACTCGCCTATGTGGAAGTCCGTTATTTCGATCCAAAACAGAAGCGGGAGGCATTCTCCCGTTTGTGTGTGGCTCGCGGTAGTGGAGTCTATGGCTTAATCACATTCGACTTCTGGGTAGACGATGCGGCAAAATTCGAGCCAGCCTGGGAGCAGGCGCTCCGTTCCTTGATCCTGGGCGTGTACATCAAGGATCCCGCGGTCGGGCCGGTGATTCAGTGATTACCTGCCAACTCGTTAAAAATCAGTCTTTGGATCAGGGGTCTTTATGGCTCGATCTTAGGCCTATATCGATTTTACTAGCGGCACATTGCCGCTGACATCCGCCAGCACCCTCCCGGAAGAAATTAATGATGACTACCCTTCCCGCCGCATCCGTCAAATAGAACAATCACGCGCCTCAAGTACGACGGCCGAGGCAATATGCAGGTGGCGGGTGCAATTGCTTTTGATACGTTCACTCCTGCTGGAATAAAGCAAGTCGGCCCCGCTAGCTTTTTCGTGTTGGGTATAAACGGCGCGGCTAAACAAGTTGTCCATCTCGTCAACACCGGCGGGGAAATGGCCAACTCATTCGGGAGCCCTGGAACCTCTTGAAAACCTGGCGCAATCGAAGAGCGTGGCTTTAATGGGTCGCTCGCCTGGAATCCTCAAACCCAACAGCTTGTTTTTCTGCCGGCGATGTACGCCTCTCCCTGAGCAGCAGCACGGCAAAGGAACGGCTCCAGGCTCCGTACTGTTCGACGGGAGATGAAAACCCGATCTGCCAAAGAACCTGGAAATGGATTCCTGGGAACTGGGCTCGCATGGCCCAGGGCCATTATTGTGGTCCATATTACAGGTTACAGTCCAGCTTTGTACAAAAGCTGGCCAAACAAAAAAATCTATTGCCATGGGCTAATTCCTTTGATATTCTGGTTGAGGTCGCCTGAACCTTTCGCTTCTCTCGAAAATAATTTCCGCTAGGTGTTGCGGGAACAACGACAGTTTGGTAGATTGGAACAAGGCAATAACTGAGGGCAGCCGATTTGGCCGCTCTGGGGAATGCAGGCAAGCTCAAAAGCAGTAAATCTCTCCTGCTAACTTCAGTTCTTTCAGTTCCCAAGACTTCTGGTTCAAGCACTATTTACGAATGTAAGTATGGCTTGCGCCAAACGGCTTTCGAGGCCAGCAACCGATTCGGTCTTCTTTGGATCGCCGGATGGGTTGCGCAGATCTTTGAAAATCTGGTTGGACGCAAAAGTTTAATTCGTCAGAACTTTGAGTTAAAACCGGGGCGATAAAGCGTTGATTTGGAAGGATGAATCCAGAATTTGGGTTCGTTTTGAAGAATTAGCGAAAAAGTCTCACAAGATCAAACGAGAGTTTGATCCCGGCTCAGAATCAACGCTGGCGGCGCGCTTAACACATGCAAGTCGAACGAGAAAGCCCAGCAATGGGTGAGTACAGTGGCGTACGGGTGAGTAACACGTGGATCATCTACCTCTTAGTGGGGAATAACTCTGGGAAACCGGAGCTAATACCGCATAAGCCTGGAAAGGGAAAGTCGAAAGACGCTGAGAGAGGAGTCCGCGGCCGATTAGCTAGTTGGCAGGGTAACAGCCTACCAAGGCATTGATCGGTAGCCGGCCTGAGAGGGCACACGGCCACACTGGCACTGAAACACGGGCCAGACTCCTACGGGAGGCAGCAGTGGGGAATCTTGCACAATGGGGGCAACCCTGATGCAGCGACGCCGCGTGAGCGATGAAGC
>JBPCOQ010000203.1:0-37361 GCA_051000095.1 Bryobacteraceae bacterium
AGGCTCAAAGCTTCTGCTGCTTGCATGCTGACGATCAACTCCCAGCATGCCGAACCGCCCCTCCAGGCTCATCTTGTATGAGAAACTCGCTCCCGCTCCAGGCTCATCTTGTATGAGACAAGACTACTTATCACGGCGGTAAGATGGTACACATTAAGTTAGAATATGACAACCTGCACGCACACCGATCAAATCCAAAACGTTAAACCGCACACTCAGGGGTGTGAGGACTGTCTGAAAACCGGAGACACCTGGGTCCATCTGCGTCTTTGCATGGTTTGCGGCCACGTCGGTTGCTGCGACTCGTCGAAGAACAAGCACGCCACGAAACATTTCCACGCACTGACGCATCCCATCGTCAAGTCCATCGAGCCCGGCGAGGACTGGGGCTGGTGTTACATCGATGAGGTAACACTTGATTTATCCTGACTGGCCGCCGCTTCCGTTCTCCGAATGGGAAGCGACCCGCGACACCGTACACATGTGGGCCCAGATCGTGGGCAAGACCCGCATGGCGCTCACGCCTCTCGAAAATCATTGGTGGAACGTGCCGCTCTACGTGACGCCGCGCGGCCTCGGTACTTCCTCCATTCCCTATGCCGGCAAAAGCTTTGACGCTGAATTCGATTTCCTCGGGCACAAGCTGGCGATACGCACCAGCGACGGCCAGGATCGCGGCATTCACCTCTACGCCCGCTCTGTCGCCGATTTTTACGCAGAGTACGTAGCCGGCCTGCGATCTCTCGGCATCGAAGTCAACCTCCATCGCACTCCGGTGGAGTTCGACGATCCCACTCCTTTCGATGAGGATCGGCACCACGCATCCTACGATCGGGATTACCTTGAGAGATTCCGCCGCATCCTGATCCAGTCCGATCGCCTGTTGAAAGAGTTCCGCTCGCGCTTCATCGGTAAGTCGAGCCCGGTGCATTTCTTCTGGGGTTCTTTCGATCTCGCAGTCACCCGCTTCTCGGGCCGCCGCGCGCCCGAACGGAAGGATGCGGACCCGGTCACGCGCGAGGCGTATTCGCATGAGGTAATCAGTTGCGGCTTTTGGCCCGGCGACCGCCGATTCAAGAATGCCGCTTTTTATGCGTATGCCGCGCCGTCTCCAGCCGGATTTGACGCGGAGCCGGCTAGTCCGTCCGCGGCCTATTGGGACTCGCAATTGGGCGAGTTCGTTCTGAAATACGAAGATGTTCGCGCCGCGTCATCATCACCGGACCAGTGCGTCTTAGACTTCTGTCAAAGCACTTATGAAGCCGGGGCCAAGCTGGCGAACTGGGACCGCGCGTCTCTGGAACGTGGCGCAGACAATCCTGCCGCCCACGCTGTCACACGCTCCGCGCAACGTCCACCAGATCGCTAAACAGGCCATAGGCCGTTTGTTCAACGCCCGGGGAAATGGAAACAGTTCCTACAGTGTCCATCAGATCGGTGTGCAGCAGGATCAGGTTCGAAGTGCCTTGCACGCTGGCGAGCAGATCCGTTTCGTCCACTACTTCCGCCCGCACGCGAAGCCGAATGCCTGTTGGCGTGGTGCGGCCCCGGCTGATGAGACACACGGTCTTGCGTGACTCCGCCAGTTCGCCGATTCGCTCTCGCGTAACCCCGCCAATTCCCCGACGGTCCACTTGCAAGGGCGTGGTGCGTGCATCCATCAGAACGTTCGCCAGCACGGCGGCTTTCGCAGCCGAATCCCAGCCGTCGATATCGTAGCTCGGGTCGGCTTCGGTAATCCCCAGGCGCCGCGCTTCGCCGATTCCTTCCTCCATGGTGTTGCCTTTCCGCATCGCCGCGATCACGACTTTGCTGGTCGAGTTCAACACGCCCGCGAAGCCGAGTACTTTGACTCCGGGTAGATTATTCCGAACCATGTTGAAGACCGGCGCTCCATCCATTACCGTCGATTCGAAGCGGAACTCCACTCCCGCGACGCGCGCTTCTTCCTTCAGGGCGGCATAGGCGTGCGCAACCGGCCCTTTGTTCGCCGTAACTACGTGCCGCCCTCTCGCGAAGGCCGCTCGAATATGCGACAGCGCCGGCTCTCCCGTAGCTGGATTGAGAGTGGTGATCTCCGCGACGACGTCGCACCGCGCCCGGTCCAGAAACTCACCAATCGAAGACGCTGCCGGACCAAAGGCCGGCTCAATCGGCAGCCCCGATTCTTCAATCGCGGTGCCGTGCCGCGCCGTGTGAATGCCCACGATCCGGAAAGGAAATACCGGCCGTTTGCGCTCCAGCAGCCGCGCAAATGCCCGTCCGACATTTCCAAACCCAACCAGCGCTACTCGCAACCCTATACTTTACTGTTACGTGGCACAGGCATTCTTGCCCAATGCCGCTTATTTAAGCGGAACCAAACGTTTTCAAGAACTTACGTCTTTGCAAAAATGTGGAGCGGGTCTCCGACCGGCTCGCGTTCCAGTGGCGAATCCTAAAACACCGCCTTCGGCGAGCAGGTCGGGGACCTGCCCCACGCTGGCAAACCGACGTAAGCCGCTGATAAACCGGGCTTCCCCCCAAAGTAAGTGGCATTGGGCATTCCTGCCTGTTTTATGCGCGCGGGATCGCCCACCAAAGGCGATGAAAAGCAGTGAGTGGAGTAGGCGTTTTCGCCTGCTCGGCAGGCCAACGGCAGGCCAACGGCCTGCTCCACTCTACCTCACACCACGGGAGGGTTTTCGAGAGTGTGTGGGTTTGAATCGCGACCTGCTACTTTTTCGGCTTTGGCCGGGTCTTAATTGTTTTTTTGCGGCTTTGGCCGGCGAGTCACCCTTACCCCTGCTGGCCGCCACCATCGTCTCTTCTCCCACCGTGGGAAATCCTTTGGCCAGCAACTGCCTCTTGTGCCGGCGCATCTGCTCGCCCAGTTGGTCGTAATCGATATTGAGGCCCCTGGCCTTGGGAAGCATGTCGCTTTCTTCTTCTTTAATGTGGTGCCGTACATTTTCAGACAAGACCTGGTATTTGGCATCGTAATGATCTTCCGCGCCGTTCATCGCCTCCAACTCAGCGATCAGCACTTTAGCGACATGATGCTCTTCGTCAGCCTCGTTCATCACTTTTTTCTCGATCTTCTTCCGGACAGCCGCGTAAAAAATATCTTCTTCAAGCGCCGCGTGAAGCTTCAATTCGGTCAGGGTCTGGGCGGCAATCTTCTTCTTCGCCGGCCGGGCCTTGGCGCTCTCAAACTCATCGAATAGCTTTTTCACCCGGTCATGATCGTCTTTGAGCATGCTGATCGCGTCCGTGCCGTCTTTCGTAAACCAATCGAACATTTTTGTGGCTCCTTCTCTCAGCTTACCCGCGTAATTAAGTTGATACAACAGTTAATCTCAAATATCCGAAACAATTCGGTTGAGAAGTAATCCAAAGTTCATGCCAACAGCACAAATATCCGAGGACGAGATCCGCGAATTAGCAGTTGACGATGATGAGGATGACGAAGAAGACGAAGAAGACGAAGAAGACGAAGAAGACGAAGAAGACGAAGAAGACGAAGAAGAAAACGACGAAGAAGGCTAGCAGCGCCCAGCAACTCACATTTGTAACAGAGCCGCGACCAGCCTGCCCGCAAACCGGGCAAGGGAGCCGGTTCCAACACCAGCTCCTTTTCCCTCAATCGCACGGTAAAACTTCAAAGTGCTACCCTCAGTGCATAAGCCGCCCCCATGGTTTCTGCACCCCACGATCAACAGCATCCTGTTCCGGAGCTGGGCACGCATGACGATGTCAGCCCTCCCCGTGGCTGTCCTTTTCCAATAGTTGGTATCGGAGCGTCGGCCGGCGGCTTGGAAGCCTTTACCCAGTTGCTGCGGGCCCTGCCTCCGGATACCGGCATGGCCTTTGTTTTTATACAGCACCTGGATCCCAAACAGGAAAGTCACCTCGCCAAAATTCTCGCGCCCGCTACCCCCATGCCGGTCCACATCGTTATCGACGGCATGCCGGTGGAACCCGATAACCTGTATGTGGTGCCTCCCAACGTAACCATGGTCCTCCGGAATGGCGCTCTCCATCTCAGTCCGCGCGAGCCCCGGATGTATCTTCCGATCGACGTGTTCTTCCGTTCGCTGGCTACCGAGCAGGGCGCCTGCTCCATTGCGGTGGTGTTATCGGGTAACGCGTCGGATGGCAGCCAGGGTTTGCTCGCGATCAAAGGCGAGTGCGGGGTCACTTTTGCTCAGGAGGAAAGCAGCGCTCGTTTTGGCGGAATGCCGCACAGCGCCCTGGCCACCGGCGCCGTGGATTTTGTTCTGGAGCCCGCGGACATAGCGCGGCAGTTGGCCCAGCTTGGCAATCATCGGTACGTGATTCCCGCGCCCGGCAAACCCGATGAGGAGATATTGCCGGACGGCGACGGCGACTTGCATCGGCTTTTTGCCATGCTCGTTCGCGCCAGGAAAGTCGACTTCACGCATTACAAAAGAACTACCGTCCGGCGGCGAATCGGAAGGCGGATGATCGTTCATAACTTGGGGGAGCTTTCGGACTACGTCGCCCTGTGTCAGAGGAACCCGAGGGAGCTCGACGATCTGTATCGCGACCTGCTCATTCATGTCACCAGTTTTTTTCGCGATAGCGAAACCTTCACCAGCTTGAAGAGCATCCTGACCGAACAGTTGACCACGGACACGGAAGCTGTTCGTGTCTGGGTTCCCGGCTGCGCGACGGGCGAGGAGGTGTACTCGCTTGCCATCTGCCTCTCGGAGCTGATTCACAAGCTCGGCCTATCGCCGCGGCTTCAGGTTTTCGGAACGGATATCAGCGATACCGCGCTCGAAACCGCGCGATCCGGTATTTATACGCCGATCATCGCCCAGGATGTCTCCGCCGAGCGATTGGAGCGTTTCTTCCGCGAAGTGGATGGCGGCTTCCAGGTGAGCAAGGCAATTCGCGAGCTGTGTATCTTTGCTCGTCAGGACCTGACGAAAGACCCACCCTTCTCCCGGCTGTCTCTTGTGAGTTGCCGTAACGTGCTCATCTACCTCGATTCCGTGCTCCAGAACAAAGTCATCCCCATCTTCCACTACAGCTTGAACCCCGGGGGATTGCTCTTACTCGGAACCGCGGAGACTATCGCGTCTTTTGGGGAGCTTTTTGACCCGGTGGACAATCGGAACAAGATCTTTGCCCGAAAATTTGCGCCGGTGCGCTTCACGATGGATCTTAGTGCTCCCTCGGTCGCGGAGGCCGCCCCATACCCACGCATCGTGCCGCCGCTCACCGGCAAAGACCTCCACAAGAAGGTCGATCGCATTGTTCAGGACAGGTACGCTCCGGCCGGGGTGGTCATCGATGGCGACTTCCACATATTGCAGTTCCGCGGCCATACCAGCGCGTATCTTGACCCCAGTCCCGGCGATGCCAGCCTGAATCTGCTCCGGATGGCCCGTCCCGAGCTTACCCTTGTGCTTCGCCACGCGCTCAAAGAAGCCTCCGGAAAGAATGGCACGGTTTCAGCCCGAGCCCGCCTGCATGATACCGGCGCGGCCGATCGGGACATCGCGATCGAGATCACTCCTATTTCTGGCGCCGCGCCGCGGGAGCGTTATTTTCTGGTCGTTTTCAACGATGTCCCGGCTGCGGTGAGCGGCCAACCGCTCCTCGAACCGCTCAACCTCTCGACGGTCGAACTGGAGCAGAGGGTGCAGACGTTACAGGGGGAACTGTCTGAACTGAGAGACCAGGTCGTCGCCCTCAACGAAGATCACACCGCTCACCTGGAGGAGTTGCAGGCCGCCAATGAGGAAGTCAGCAGCACCAATGAAGAGCTTCAGAGCACCAATGAAGAACTCGGTACAACCAAAGAGGAGCTGCAGTCTGCTAACGAAGAGCTCACTACGTTAAACGAGGAATTGCACACTCGTAACCAGCAGTTGAATGTCCTGAACGACGATCTCTCCAACCTGCTTGGCGCCACCAACATCCCGATTCTGATCGTCAACAACGACTGCCGCATACGCCGTCTTACCTCAGCCTCGGAGGAGCTCTTACAGCTCAATTCGATGGACATCGGCCGGCCTGTAGGTCAGACGAACCAGACGTTTCCGGACATGCGGCTCGAAGAGCTTGTCGAGTGCTGCCGGAAGACCCTCCGTATTCAGGAACAGATTTCGCAAAATAGGAACGGCCGTTGGTATTCGATTACAGTCCGGCCGTATCGCACCATAGACGACCGTATCGTGGGCGCGCTGATCGCGTTTATCGACGTCGATCCGCTGCAGCGAACTTTGAAGGCTGCCGAGCAGGAGCGGGACTACGCCCAAAGCGTCATTGAAACCGTCCACGAGCCGCTGATCGTTTTGGA
Source organism: Bryobacteraceae bacterium (assembly GCA_051000095.1). GTDB lineage: Bacteria > Acidobacteriota > Terriglobia > Bryobacterales > Bryobacteraceae > JBBSHP01. Next base: position 6,314 of record JBPCOQ010000203.1, read on the forward strand.
CGCCGATCTCAAGGTGATGCGCGCCACCGACGCCTTCTATACCGCTTTCCACGTTTCGCGCGAGGAGACGGAAGGCCGCTTTCTCTACAACCTGGGGAACGGGCAGTGGAACCTGCCGCGGCTCCGCGAGCTCCTTACGGAAGCCCTTTTCCGCGATACCTCCTTCCAGGATTTCGAAATAGAACAGGAATTCCCGTATATCGGGAAGCGAATGATGCGGTTGAATGGCAGGCGCATTCCGTCCATCGAAGACGGGAAACAGACCCTGCTATTGGCGATCGAAGATCTCACCGAGCGCAAGCAGTTGACCGAGCTGCTGTATGGCCGGATGTTCGAAACCGCTAAAGACGGGATACTCGTGCTGGATGCGGAGACGGGCGTAATCACGGATGTCAATCCTCATCTCCTCGAAATGACCGGGTATGCCCGCGAACATTTCATCGGTAAGCAATTCAATGGAACGGCGCCTTTTCGCGGCATCGAGGCGATTGCAAACCTGGTGCAAACGACGCGGGAACAGGAGGTAACCCGCTACGACACGATCACCTTGAGCTCCCGGGGGGCTGGTGAGCTGTCGGTTGAGATCGTTGCGAATGCGTATCTGGTGGGATCGCACAAGTCGATTCAATGCCATGTCCGCGATGTCACCGAACGAGTGCGCGTTCAAACCGCCTTGCGGGAAAGTGAGCTGCGGTTCCGCTTGTTCGTCGAGAGCGTGCAGGATTACGCCCTGTTCCAGTTCAGTCTGGATGGCAAGGTGATCACCTGGAATCCCGGCGCCGAGCGTTTATTGGGCTACCGTGAGAACGAAATTATCGGGCAGCCGGCCGCGCTCCTGTTTACGCCGGAAGATGTCGATAAGGGAGAACACCACAAGGAAATGGCCACCGCGCGCCGCGAAGGGCGCGTTGAAGACGAGCGTTGGCATATCCGGAAGGATGGGACGCGATTTTGGAGCAGCGGCGTAGTCACGCTGGTTCGGGATGATGCCGGCAAGTTGCGCGCTTTTGCCAAAATTATGCGCGATATCACCGAACGGAAGAAGATCGAGGAGGAGCTGCGGGAGGCGGTTAAGGAAAAAGAGATCCTGATCAAAGAGATCCACCATCGCGTCAAGAACAACCTGCAGGTCATTACTAGCCTGCTCAATCTGCAATCCGGCCATATCACCGATGTCAAGGCCAAAGACACCCTGGAGCAGACCAGAATTCGGGTGCGTGCGATCGCCACCATCCACGATCTGCTCTACAAGTCGGGAAGTCTCGCTCGCGTAGACATGGAAGAGCACATCCTTACGCTAGCGCAGGACCTGTATAGCGTATATGGCGTGCAACCTGAGCGGGTCCGGGTCACAGTCGAAATACATGAGGTCAACCTGGACATTGATCAGGCCATGCCATGCACGCTTATGATTAACGAGCTGATGTCCAATGCGTTCAAATACGCGTTTCCGGATGAAAGCCCGGGCGAGATCGCGATCGTATTGGAACGCACCGGCCAAACCGACTACTGCCTGTCCCTCAAAGACAACGGCGTAGGCTTGCCCCCGGACCTGGATTTCCGCAACACGCAGTCCATGGGCCTGCAGTTGATCAATATCTTCGTTGACCAACTGCAAGGCTCCGCCAAGGTGCTGCCCGGCCCGGGAACCCACTGGGAAATCAGGTTCCCGGCGGGATCGTAAGTAGCACAGACATTCTTGTCTGTGTGGCACTTAGACAGAGTCTCTCTGAAAGAACCACACAGGCAAGAGTGCCTGTGCCACTCAAACGAAATCGTCCCCACCACCATCCGATGAGTCGCCCGTATCCGAGTCATCCGATGAGTCGTCGGATGCGTCGTCACCGGCATCGTCAGCCTGGCTATCGTCAGTGTCCGAGTTGTCCGGCGAGTCCGTCTGATCGTCCGGCGAGTCGTAGTAGTTGTTGATCACCGTCTCGCCTGGCTGTCCAGCGCCGCCCAGGAATCCACTGCCCATCCCGCTTTGGTGGCCAAAACCACCGCCGCCCAAGCCGCCATGTAGCAGGCTCTCGATGCCTTCAAACGCCAGAGCCCCGGCGGCCACGCCCGCCGCAGTAGTAGCTGCGCTGCGCAGAAAACTGGATCCGCCGCCAGCCGCCGCGGGCGCCGCCGGCCCGGGCGCATACGTCCCAGGAGGCGCGGGTTGAGGAGGAGGCGGAGCGGGAGCGGAATGCGATCCAAAGAGGCTGCCGAGAAAACTAGTGGGCCCGGACGGATGCGACTGTGCGCTAGCGGCCTTTTGTTGCAGGCCGGCGATCTGCGCCTTAGCCTGCTCTAGCGCCATGTTTTGGACCAGGACCGTCTGGACCAGCTTGTACAGCGAATCGGGCCGGGAGCCAATCTCTTGCTGAATGAGACTCTCCGCTTCGGTATCTTTTTGGCCAACATTGGCCTGAGCGATCTTATTCGCCAAGTCGTCGATCAGACTGCGTTCTTGAGGAGTCATACCACTGATACTAACGTGGAGCAGGTGATCTAGTCACCTGCCACCTGCCCGAAGGGCTTCGGGACTATTCAAACAGAGCTTGAACGGATAAACTCCAGCCGGGCAGCAAGGTCGTAGTGAGAATCTCATGCTCCCGGAATTCGCGCCGTTCGGTACCGGCATAAACGAGCACCTCGCGTGTTGCCGGATATATTTGCCAAACTTCATGGACACCAGCTCTGAGATATACGACAACTTTATGCCTTGTCTCTCCGGCACGTTCACTCGGTGAAATTACTTCGACAGCGATGTCGGGAGCGCCCGTGATGGGTGTCTTGCGAGGGTCTAAGTTGGCCTTTTTGCCCAAAAGCACACATACGTCAGTCCGGAGCCGGTCCTGATCGCTGAGAGCAAACTCAACGTCCTGATGAGCACGGCCGCTGGAGAAGCTCTTCAGATAACGCTTGAGCGCGCTCAGCAGATTGAATACGATGTCCTGATGTTCCGGGGTAGGGCTAGACACTTCAATAAGTTCTCCTTCGAGCAGTTCCCATCGCCGTCCTTTATCGTAGGGCAGGGCATCGAACTGCACACCAACCATCGTGGTGACTGAGCTTGCCATATCTCGATTGTATTCCCAGTCGGGCAGGTGACCTCGTCACCTGCCACCGGACGGCAAGGCGGGCGTATTCAACAACGGCAAGCCTGCCGAAACGCCACCGATGAACAGCCCCAGTATCCGAATCCACCAGCGGGGACCCAGGCGCGTGCGTTCAAAACATTTGGCGGCGAAATCCGGCACGCAATGGCGGAAGTTGAGGGCGGAAAAACGATCGAAAGCTGGCACCGGACGCTAGTTGGCGGATTTTTGACGGGGGTCTACGCGAGTGAAGAAGTTCTTTTGGAATGGCCAGAAGGCGCTGGCGGACGATACTTTGCGCATAGTAGGGTCGCTTCAGGGGAAAGCAGGCGACAAGATCGCCTGTTCCGCCTGGCCCGGCGATATAGCGATGGATGGCGGAAGCAAAAACCGGGAGGGCAGGGATTTCTTGCAGTTATTCAGGGTATTGAAGAACATAATATCCTCCGACAACAAACACAGCCGCGCTCATGGTCACCGGTTCAGTGTTACTGATGCCGAGTTTGTCAGATACGTCCTTAGCGATTTCCCGTATCCGAGACCAGCCAATGGTGGTCGGAAATCTTCAAATATTCGCCGCGCGGATATTTTAGGGTGATTGCGGCTTCGAGTGGTTGCGATTCAAAGGGAGGAAGAGGCAGGATCGCGAATACGCTCACGCCATAAACGATCACACCCCTTGGCCGCCATAAAAATGGGCTGTTACGCCGTAGCCTACTACAATAACGTCGTATTTTCAACTTTGCAGGATTTTGGAAATTTTCCAACAAATATGCCGCGGCCCTCTGGATGCTTTCCCCGAAGCTGCGTATGCCGCAGCTTCAGACCAAATACTTCGGCCCGGTCACCTGTGACCCGGACGAACTCTTCCAGTTTCCTGCCGGTCTTCCTGCTTTTGAGGAAGAGAAATCGTTCGCTCCGCTCGATTTGCCCGGCACCGAGCCTTTGCTATTCCTGCAAAGCACATCCCGCCCCGAGCTTTGTTTTCTATGCTTTCCGATCCTTGTCGTGGATCCTTCGTATAAGCTGAGTGTCGCGGCGGAAGACCTCGACTTGCTTGAGCTTGGCAGGGATCGCCAGCCGCGCATCGGCGCCGATGTCCTGGTTCTGGCCTTTCTCTCGATCCAGGATAACCAGCCAGCCACCGCCAATTTAATGGCGCCGGTGGTGGTAAATCCAAAAAATCGCCGCGGCGTGCAGGCGATCCGTTGTGATGCCGTCTACTCGCACCAGCATGCGATTCCAGGTTTATCCAAGGAAGGCGTAGCAAAGGAGCAGCGGTGTTAGTACTTCGGCGGCGCGCGGGTGAAGCGTTGCTGATCGGCAACGATGTCGAAATTGAGTTCCTGGAGATTAGCGCTCACACAGTTAAAATCGGCATCAAGGCACCCAAAGAGGTTTGCGTTCTCCGAAAAGAGCTGCACATTACGCGCGCTCAGAATCAAGCCGCGGCCCGAACCGTAGCGCTGTCCAGCCTCAAGAATTCTTTTACAAAAATCGATGGTTGACTCAAGCTTTTCCACTCCGCCTCGATAAGGAGATTAAGAACTTCAAGTGCGCTAAAGCGCTCCGGGCTGTAAAGACTACGGCTCGAGTTCCACTCAAGGAGAGAAAAACGTGTCATTCAGTATCAATACGAATATCGCTTCCCTCGAATCGCAGAATTACCTGCGGATCAATAGCGACTTCCAGCACAAGACAATCGGTCGCGTGACCTCGGGTCTGCGTATCACCTCGAGCGGCGATGATGCTGCCGGTTTGGCGATTGCCAATGGTTACCGGTCCGACGAATCCGTTCTGACGCAAGGTATTCGCAACGCGAACGACGGCCTCAGCCAATTGCAGATCGCCGATGGCGGTCTCAACAACATTTCCCAGTTGCTGGATCGCGCGCGCACACTGGCCACCCAGTCGGCTTCCGGCACCTTCACCGGCGACCGCACGATTTTGAACTCGGAGTTCCAGAGCGTGCTGACGGAAATCGATCGCCAGTCCCAGGCCATCGGCCTGAACACCAGCGGCATCTTTGCCAAGAACCTGAGCGTGTTCATCGGCGGAGGCAGAACATCCAACGGAGTCACTGGAATCACCAACGGTTCGGTCTCGGTTGACCTCAGTCAGTCCACTGTCGATTCGAAGAGCCTTGGCCTGAAAGGCGTGCAGTCGTTGGGGACCGCCCTGACCGACATCGGCGCGAACGGTTCCAATGCCACCAGCGGTAGCTCCACTTCAGTTTCGTCCATTTTGACCAACGCGACGAACACGGGCTCTGAAGCGGTCGCTGGTAATACAACCTTCTATGTCTCGGGCCCAGGATTCGGCGGCGCAAACAAGATTGCCGTCTCTGTCGCCACGGCGGGAGTGACGGACACGGGCACGCTGGTGGCGGCCATCAACAGCGCCATCGCGAACGCGGGCAATGGCGGGACGCAAGCAGGCACTGCTTTCAAGAATGCGAACATTACCGCTTCCGTGAACGTCGACGCCAGCGGCAAATCGCAACTCACCTTCAACTCCGCGGGATCGGCATTTCAGGTACAAGCCGGCGATCGAGTGGCCAATGCACTCCTCGGCAATTTCGACACGTCCGCCAACAACTCGACGGGCAAGAGCCTGGCCAACGCTACCACGGCGACGGCTTCCGACTCAACCGGCACAGACACGTTCACCAACACCAATGTGATCGTCCGAATCCAGGGCAGCGGTCTGGCCGCTCCGGTGGACATCCAACTCAACACCGGCAGTGGCGCGACAGTCACTCAGACACTGGCCAGCTTGACGTCGCAGGTCGCCAACAACGCTGCATTGCAGGCGGCTGGCATTTCGCTCAATTCGGTCGTAGCAGGCGGAACCATCGCTTTCACCAGCAATCGTGGCGAGCAATTCACTGTTAGCGCGGCCAATGATGTCCAGAACCGGCTCGGGCTAGGCACCTATTCGCTCGCCACCAGCGGTTCGACCTCTTACGACTACACAACCATCACTGCCGGGTTCGCCGCAACTGCCGCAACCACCAAAACAGATACGCTCGAAGTTTCTGTCGGCGGCGGAGCCGCTGTCAGCCTGTCGGTAACCAGTGTCGCCGCCGATACCGCTTCCACACTGAACGACAAGCTGAATACAGCGATCCAGGCTGCGGGAACCTCGCTCCAGAATGCCGGCCTGTACGCAACGGTCAGCGCCGGAGTGATCACGCTTCAGTCGAGCAATGGAACCGCCTTTCGAGTGAACGACAGCGCTGGCGCGACCAATGCTATTCTCGGCTTCGGCGTTACCATTGCTAATGGTACTGGTGTCACCAACGGAGCTAACTCAGTCCGCGCCTCCGTGGCAACCGATCTAACTAACAACGTACATTATGATTCGGGCGGAGCATCGGCCAGCAAGGCGCTCCTCTTCAATGCCATCCAAAATGGCAGCGACACCCAGACGCTCTCGTTCTCCGCTCTTGACTCAGCAGGGGCCGCGCATTCCACCTCCGTGGTATTGCAGAACAACGCCACGGCCCGCAACGCCCGTTCGCTCGATGAGGCCTTGAGCACGATCAACAACGCGCTTCAGAAGACGAACGATACGACCCTGCAGAAGATCGCGGCTGTGAAAGAATACGACACTACCGCTCACACCGAAGGCATCAAGTTTGTCAGCACTCTGGGCAGCTTCAGCGTTGGGGTGGGTACGGTTGGTAGTTCGACCAGCGGAAGTCCAGTCGGCGTGGGAAGCGCTGGCGCCAATGGAGACCAGGGGACAATCGTCAGCTCGGCCGTCAGCAACGGCGGAAGCACTGCCGACATCACATCGCAGTCGACAGCTCAGGCCGCGGTGAACGCTCTGGCAGTGTCAGTCGCGTCGCTCGGCAAGGCACAAGCGGTCGTCGGTCGAGGTGAGAACCAGTTCAACTTCGCTGTCAATCTCGCCCAGTCTCAATTGACGAACACCACCACCGCGGAGTCTCGTATCCGCGATGCCGACCTGGCTTCCGAAGCCGCCAACCTTACCAAGGCGCAAATCCTGTTGCAGGCTGGCGTGGCTGCTCTCGCGCAGGCTAACTCGGCGCCGCAGGCGGTACTCGCGCTGCTGAAGTAGCTCAATCGGGTAGATCGTTCCAATCCACCTTTAGTCGAAGCCGCGCGGCGGCGCTACTACCGCGCGGCTCTTTTTATTTCTATGCACGCCAACAAACACGATTTCACCAAAGGCGTAGCCTTGCACCGGTCCGGCCGGTTGCGGGATGCCGAGCGAGTCTATCGCAACATTCTCGCGCTCGACCCCGATCACGCCGATTGCCTTCATCTGTTGGGCCTGATCGCTTCGGAAGCCGGTCAGCCCCCGGTTGCCGCCGTTCTAATCGGACGCGCGATTCAAGTTAGCGGTCCCTTGGCGATGTATTGCTCGAACCTCGGGCTGGTCTTCAGCCGGATGGATAAAGCCGCGGAGGCGATCGCCTGCTATCGCCAGGCACTTAAGGCGGATCCGGCGGACAATGTCACGTATGGCCGTCTCGGACGCTTGCTCCTTCATCGGAAGAGTTTCGAGGAAGCGAGAGAGGCCCTCCAGAAAAGCATTGCAATACAGCCGCAAGCGGACGTCCTTTGCGATTTAGGCACGGTACTGTTCGCCCTGAAGCAGTTCGACGATGCGGGGGCAGCTTATGAAAGAGCCATCCAGGGTCAGCCGGATAATCCGGAGGCCCTCTATAACCTGGGCGTCATCCGTACCATTCAGAACCGAACCGCGGACGCGATGCAGGCGTATCGCGCGGCTCTCGCTCTCTTGCCGGAATATCCGGACGCGCATAACAATCTCGGCATTCTCCTGCAAAGCGCGGGACAATTGGAGCTGGCGCTCGACGAGTATCGGCTGGCGCTGGCCTGTAATCCGGATTCCGCGGAGGCTCGATACAACAGAGGGTTCTTATTACAGGAAAGCGACCGGCTGGACGAGGCGCATGATGAATATCGGGAACTGTTACGGCGCCGGCCCGCTCATTTCGAAGCTCACAACAACCTTGGAAATACTTTCCTGGCGCTCGGTGAACCGGAACACGCGACGGCGGAGTACGAGGCCGCGCTTGTCCTGAATCCCGATCACGCGGAAGCCCACTGGAACCGTGGTATCGCGCAGCTCACGCTCGGGAATTTACCTGAGGGCTGGCGGGACTATGAGTGGCGTTTTCGGCAGCCGCGGGCCACACCGCGCATCTTCAACGCGCCAGTATGGGATGGCGGGCCGATCGCCGGCAAGCGAATCCTGCTGCATGCTGAGCAGGGACTTGGCGACACCATGCAGTTTGTTCGTTACGCGGCCATGGTCAAGGCGCTGGACTCTTTCGTCATCCTGGAATGCCAGCGGCCACTGCTCGGCCTGCTGCGGCGCATGGCTGGCCCCGTCAAGCTCATCGATGAGCTCGTGGCAGCAGGCTCAGAGTTCCGCGGCATGGATTATCAGGCGCCCTTGCTCAGCCTGCCGCGACTGTTCGGAACAACTCTCGGCTCAATCCCCTGGCCGGGCCCGTACCTGCGCGCCGACCCACGGCTGATTGAAAAATGGGCGCGGGCGATCCGGGACGTGACCCGAAGCGATCAGCTCAAAGTGGGACTTTGCTGGGCCGGGAATCCGCAACATCGCAACGATCGAAATCGCTCGGTTCCGGTTGCCGAATTTGCCGCGCTTGCCGGGTTACCACAGGTGGCCTTCTTCAGTCTGCAGAAGGACGCAGAAACGCAACCGGAGCTGCCGTTCCTTCCATTGCCCGAGCCTCTCACCAGCTTCGACGATACTGCCGCGCTGATCGCGAATTTGGATTTGGTGATCTCGGCGGACACCTCGGTGGCGCACCTGGCCGGCGGAATGGGGAAGCCGGTCTGGATTCTGCTTCCATTCGCCGCCGATTGGCGCTGGCTGATGGAACGGACTGACAGCCCTTGGTACCCGAGTGCGCGGCTGTTCCGCCAAACCCGCCGGAAAGATTGGGCCGGCGTACTGGGACAAGTGAGACAGGAACTGGTCAGCGCTTCAGCTCGCGAAACTGACGGAGCGGGCCAGCGTGACCGCTGGGTTCTCGAGCAATTGGGTTAGCACTTCCTCCGGCACCGGCGCATCGGTCTCAATCACCGAGACCGCCTCCGCTCCAGCAGTGCGGCGGCCTAGCGAGAACGTCGCGATGTTGATGCCGTTCTTGCCCAGCACTCCTCCGACGTAGCCGATCACGCCGGGCACATCCTGGTTCTTGAGAAGCGTGAGATGGCCGTCCAGCGGAGCTTCGCAATAGATTCCATCTACCTGCAAGAGCCGAGGCTGATCGAGCACCACCGCGCCTTCGACAGTGGTCATACCTGAATCTGTTTCCAGTTCCAGACGAACCGAATCCGTGTGGCTCGACCGCTTATCGTGCCGCTCGGCAACTGTCAAGCCGCGGTCGCCGGCGATCTGCATGGCGTTAATCGAGTTTGCCTTATGCGCCAGCGAACGATTGAGAACTCCCGCCAAACCGGCGTTCCGGACCAGATGTGTGTTGTGCTCGGCAATCTTCCCGAAATAAACCAGCCGCACCATCTTTGGATTCCCATTCGAGACATGCGAGGCGAAGCTGCCGAGGCGTTCCGCTAGCGCGCCGAATGGACCGAGCGTCTTAAACTGTTCGGGTGTCATGGCCGGCATGTTCACCGCGTTGAGCGCGACGCCGCTCTCGAGATACTCGCGGACCTGTTCGGCGATCCTGACCCCCACGATTTCCTGCGCCTCTTCGGTTGAGCCGCCGATATGCGGCGTGGCGATTAACTTTTCGAGGCCAAAGATCGGGTCCTCCGGAGCCGGCGGTTCCTTTTCGAAAACGTCGAGTGCGGCGCCGCCGACCTTGCCAGATTGCATGGCCGCTGTGAGCGCCTGCTGATCGATCAACTCGCCCCTGGCACAATTGATGATGCGCACGCCGGGCTTCATCTTCTCAAAAGCTTCGGTCGAAAGCATCCGTTGCGACTCGGGCGTCAACGCCGTATGCAGGGTGATGTAATCGCTCCGGGCATACAGCGCGTTCAGGTCAACTAACTCAACGCCAACGTCGGTGGCAGTTCGAGAATTGACATACGGGTCGCTGGCGAGGATGCGCATCTCAAATGCCTTGGCGCGCTTCACCACCTCGCGTCCGATGCTGCCCAAGCCAATAATGCCCAGCGTTTTCTCGCGTAGCTCGGTGCCCAGAAACTTCCGCTTCTCCCACTTGCCAGCTTTGGTGGAAGCGCTGGCCTGTGGAATCGAACGGGCCAGAGACAGCATCAGCGCCAGCGTCTGTTCGGCCACCGATACCGCATTGCCCCCGGGCGTGTTCATCACGAGCACGCCGGCTGCGGTGGCGGCGGGAAGATCGACATTGTCAACGCCCACTCCGGCGCGTCCGATGACGCGCAGCTTGGGCGCTTTCTCGAGTACCGCGGCGTTCACCGTTATCGCGCTTCTCACCAGCAAAGCATCCGCGGTCGCCAGGTGTTGCGCGTACTCTTTAGGACTGGATACGATGATTTCCCAGCCAGGCTGCTCCTGCAGCAGCTTTATGCCGGCGGCGGCCAGCGGTTCAGCGATCAGTATTTTCATGAGTGGGGCGGGTCTCCGCCCTGCCCGCTAAACAGCCGCGGCCTCTTTGGCCAAAGCGACGTCCGCATAAACATTCTGCACAGCCGCCACGCCCTTACCGAAAGTAACGGGCACTCCGTTCGCTGCCAGTATGATCTCCAGTTCCGCGATGACGGCGAACAGATCCGGGAAATCGAAATAACCAAGATGCGCGATGCGGAAGATCTGGCCTTTCATGGAACCTTGGCCATTGGCAATGATGGACCCGAACCGGTTGCGGAACTCTTTCACGATGACGCTCGAATCCAGTCCACGAGGAGCGCGGACTGCGGTCACCGAAGCCGCGGGCGATTTCGGCGCGAACAACTCAAGACCCAGGGCGGTAGCCGCCGAGCGTGTTGCCTTGGCAAGCAGTTGCGCGTTGGCGATCAGATTGTCCATACCGATGCTTTTAACGTATTTCAGAGCCTCGGCCAAAGCCAATACGAGCGATGTGTTTGGCGTCCAGCTCGATTCGCCGCTCGCGGCATTCTTCTTTTCTTTTTTCAGATTGAAATACAGCTTCGGCAGCTTGGACGATTCAGCCGCGGCCCAAGCCTTGGGGCTGATCGACATGAATGCCATGCCGGGCGGGATCATGAACGCTTTCTGCGATCCGCCCACCACGACGTCCAGACCCCAGCCATCAATGTCGAGCGGCATGGTGCCGAGTCCCGTAATGGCGTCGACCAGGAACAGTGCATCCGTTCGCTTGACGATCTGGCCCATGGCCCGCACGTCGTGAGCCGCGCCGGTGGAAGTTTCCGAAGCCTGCACCATCACGGCGCGGACATCCGGTTCCGAACGAAGAGCCTCCTCGACGCGCTCTGGCGCAACAACATCTCCATACGGGGCTTCAAGCACGGTGGGATTTAAGCCAAACGCCTTCGCGAGTTCCACCCACCGCTCACCGAATTTGCCGGCAGAGCAAACGACGACGCGATCGCCCGGGGAAAGCAGGTTCGTGATCGATGCCTCCAGCGCTCCCGTGCCGGAACAGACCAGACACAGCACGTCGTTTGAGGTGCCAAATACTTCTTTTAAATCGGCGAGAACCGAGCGATAGATCTTACGAAAATCTTCGGTGCGATGATGAATATCCGAACCCATCATGGCGTGCAGCGCCTGAGGCAAAAGAGGGGTTGGGCCCGGTGTGAGCAAACGTTGTTTCTTTATGTACATGAGAGGGGTAAAAACCAGAATACCAAAGTCAGCCAGCGGCTCCGTGGGGCAGGTGATCTCGTCACCTGCCGGCGACCGAAAGGTCGCCCAGACAGTCTTAGCTGTCTGCCCGCATGGACTCGAGCTACTGCGATTTCGCGATCAGATCCGAAATGGCGGCAGAGAACGCGCTCACAAAACTCTTTCCGCCATTCAGCAGATTATCCTGCGTCATGTAGTCTAGAACGATGTCCGGATAAACACCCGTGTTTTCCAAATACGTGCTGGCCGGGAATCCGGGCGTTTGTACGGGGTGTGCACGAGTTACGAAAGTTCGCGATACGCGCGTCGATCCCTCAGAGTAGGTAGTCGCGTTGTAGCTGCCCGGATTACCGCCGCCTCCGTCGGTCCGCGTGCCAAAAACAGTCGCACGTTGCGCATCCTGCAGAATCATGGTGAATGCTTCGGCCGCCGAAAGCGTGAAATTGTCCGTCAACACCAGAATCGGCTTGGTATAAGCGATGTTGTTGCCTTTTGCGTCCATCGCCGACGGAATACTTTCAAACCCTGTACCGCAAATTGGCACATTGCCCGTACGCCCCCGGTTCTCCGCAAGCGCTTGCTGAATTTCCTGCAGGTACGCGGTGTACAGATCGATAACCCACTGGTCGGCATTGTTAAGCTTCGCCACAGTCAGTGAGAACGAGAAAGCATTGACCCAAAACCGCGTGGCGCGAATTTCATAAGCGATACTGCGAAACGGAACCGGGATCAGCGAGCGCTCCAGCGATTCCACGTAGCACAGGCTGCCTCCTCCGTTGCCCATGACATCGATCACCAGGCCATTGGTATTCTGTTGGAAAAAGTTGATTTCCGTCTGGAACTGCGAAAGCGCCATGGTGGTATTTGATGGGCTCATGGTGGGAATCCGGATGAGACCGATCGTGTCTGCTCCGGCCTGATATGTGCCCGACAGGAACTGGTCGGTCCTTGCCGCGCCGAGGCGAAGCTTGAAGCCCGCGGGAGGGTTAAAAACCGGAAAGGTGGCGCCAAATGGACTGACAGAGCCGCCATCCACAGCCTGCATCACCTGCAGTTCGGCGAGCGGCTGCATGTACTCCGGCACAACTGCCGCTTCAGGGCCGGCGGGAGGTCCTTGCCAGATGCCCCATGGGTTCGTTGGCGTGTCCTCCGGAGCCTCAGGATCGGGCTCGGCATAGATTCCTCTGTGAGCCAGCTTCTGGCTCGCTCGGCTTCGATTCGCAAGCGCAGCCCTCTGCCGGTCGGCCGTTGTCTTCGGGCTGGGGACCAAGCCATCGGTGACCAAAGGAGTTCCTAATTTGTCCCAGGGAATCATATCGGTTTCCATGGTTCCATCTTGCCGGCGGATCACAATCGTGGCGTTATCGCCACTTGGCACAGCGCCCGGATACCACGACTGAACCCGGTCCACGGCGATGTTGGCGGCCAGACGCTGCCGGCTGGTAGGATTGGCCGATCCGTTGACCGCATAAGGAGCCAGCGCCGTTATCCAATCCTGCAGACTCTTGCCGTCCACTGAAACCAATTCGTCTCCGACCCGGAATGGATAGGTCTTGGAGGGAAGATACGTCCGGTCAATGCCGTCGATCAGCACTTTCCCGTCATAGATATCGACGCCCAAATGTAGATAAGCTTCGAAATCGGACGGCAATGTGAATTCATCGTGGCTATCTTGCAAGCTTGCGACATAACGGACGCAAATATCATAAAAGGACAGGTCGTCCGTGGACTTTTGTATCTGGTCCAGCCAAGGTTTGAGGTTGAGCATGTCAAACCCGATGACGTCGCGCTTCCACTCATAGGGCGCGTAGTTCTTGGCGTACAGCGCCGCCAACTGCGTAAAATCCGAGACTTTCTGGCTTTGCGACAATTGCGCGAACGCGCCTGGGGCAAGACAGAGAAACACAGCGATTGCGAAAATCCGTTTCATAAACCTCTTTTATCTAGACATTTACCGGTGTGGTTATTATATACCGCTTATTCTTTCGGAGCGATGCCGAGCGCTTTCATTTTGCGGTAGAGATTGCTACGCTCTAGACCCAAAACCTCCGCGGTTCGGGTAACGTTCCCTTTCGTTTCTTCCAGCTTCTTGAGAATGTACTCGCGCTCCGCCGCGGCGCGCACTTCATGAAGACTGCCAAATCGCTCCGCGGGACGGTCGAAGACGGCGCGTTTGGCCGGATTCAGCGGGATGTGACGGGCATCCACCCGGGTTTGCGGATTCATGATGACGATTCGCTCCATCAGGTTGCGGAGCTCTCTGACATTTCCAGGCCATTGATAATCCAGCAGGACGCGAATTGCCTCCGGCGTTAGCTCTTTCGGCTTGCGGCCGTATGCGGTGGTGAACTCCTTCACGAAATGGCTGGCCAGTAACGGTACGTCTTCAATGCGCTCCCGCAGCGGGGGAACGCAAAACGGGATCACGTTCAGACGGTAGAACAAATCTTCGCGGAAGTTTCCGCGCTCGATCTCATCTTCCAGATTTTTGTTGGTGGCCGCCACCACTCGCGCATCCACCTGAATGGACGTCTCCGCTCCCACCGGCTCAAATCGTTGCTCCTCGAGCGAGCGCAGCACCTTGGCCTGCGTCTTCAGGCTCATGTCCCCCACTTCATCCAGGAACAGGGTGCCTCCGTCCGCCTTCTGCAGTTTGCCGATCTTATCCTCATGCGCCCCTGCGAAGGCGCCTTTGCGATAACCGAACAGCTCGCTCTCAATCAGATCCTCGGGAATGGCGGCGCAGTTGACCTCAACGAACGGCTCGGAAGAGCGCGCGCTGATGTCGTGAATGGCGTGAGCCACCAGCTCCTTGCCTGTACCGCTCTCGCCGAAAATCAATACCCGGCCGTTGGTAGCCGCCATCAACCCAAGCTGCTGGCGCAAGGCCTTCATGGGGACGCTATCGCCAATGATCGTGTAGCGGCCCTTGCCATCCTCTTTGAAGCGCTGCAGCTCGAGCTCCAGCCGCCGCTGCTGGAGGGCGTTCTTTGCCACCACCATTACCTTCTCGATGGTCAGAGGCTTCTCCAGAAAATCGAAAGCGCCCAACTTCGTTGCCTTAACCGCTGTCTCGATGGTCCCGTGCCCGGAGATGATAACCACTGCGGGCCGGTCAATAAACGGAATCTCCTGAATGCGCGAGAGCGTCTCCAGACCATCCATGCCGGGCAGCCAGACATCCAGTAGCAGGAGATCGTAGCTGTTTCGGGCGAGCTCTGCCAGACAATCTTCCCCGCTCTCGACTGCGTGCGTGACATACTCCTCGTCTTCGAGCACGCCCGAAAGCGACTGACGAATGAGCGGTTCGTCGTCCACGATGAGAACGCGCGGATGCTTCAAACTGATACCTCCGCTTGTACCGCCGTTTCCATTCTCTGGCGTGCGATCGTCGGAATCTCAAGCGTGAACCTGGCCCCGGACGGCACGTTATCTTCGACGCGAATTGCGGCATTGTGATCCGCGAGTATTCGGTTCACAATTGCCAATCCAAGGCCCGTGCCCCGGCCCTTTGTTGAAAAGTACGGCAGAAACAGCTTCTCTTTATCCTCGGGCGAGATACCGCAGCCTGTGTCGGCAATCGTCAGCTCGACGAAATCTGCTTCGGTCTCGCGGGTGGATACGTACAGCCGTTTTACCAGGCTCCCCTGCATGGCTTCGGCGGCATTGTCGACCAGATTGACTACTACGCGCTTGAATTGATCGCGGTCGATGCACACCTGCGGCAGGTCTGGTCTCAGCTCCTTGCGCAACTCCACTCCGTCGAGACGTCCGGCGAAAATCGCCAGAGCATTCTCCACCACCTCGTTCAAGTCCGCGGGGAGGGGCTTGGCCGCCGGGAAACGCGTGAACTGCGAGAATTCGTTTACTAATGTCTGCACGGATTCCACTTCGCGCGAAATGGTAGCCGAGCATTCCCGCAAAATCCGCTGCGTCTCGGGATTGGGATTCCGGTCGAGCTGCCGGGCAATCCGGTCCGCGCATAAGGCGATAGGCGTGAGTGGATTCTTGATTTCGTGGGCGATACGCCGGGCCACCTCGTTCCAGGCTGCGGCTTTTTGGGCACGCAAGAGTTCGCTCGTGTCTTCCACCACCAGCACGAATCCCGAGCTGCGCCGATCGTCCAGCGCGGCCACCGTGAGGGCCAGATGCAGGATACGCTGCTCAGACTTAAACTCGAGCTGGGTACCCGCCACACCCGTGCGCCGCGCCCGGCTCATCAGGTAACGGATTTCGGCCGCATCTTCACGGGAGAACAGATCCTCCAGTTGCGACGCCCCTCTTACCTCCTCGTCCGGAAAGATTCGCATCAACGCGCGATTCACTCGCTCGATGCGCCCGTCGCCGGCCAGCGATATGACACCTGTCGGGATACTCTCGAGGATTGCTTCGGTGAAACGGCGGCGGATCTCGAGTTCCTTGCTATTGGTTTCGAGCGATTCAGTCATCTCATTGAACGCTCGCACCAAAGTAGCCAGCTCGTCGATGGCGCTCACTTCCACCCGGTAAGCGAGATTGCCGGAGCGGATCTGCTGGGCAGCCGAGAGCAGCGCCGTAATTGGCATGCTGATTTGGCCGGCCAGGTATCTCGCAAGCCAGGTTGCGAAGAACAGGATGAATAGCGTAATCAGCGACAACAACAACAAATACAGATGGCGGAAGCTGTTTTTGTCGGTCGCGAGCTTGTTGTAATCGCTCACCGAACGATCGATGTCGTTTTTCTTCGCTGCCAAGTCAAGTGGAAGTCTGGAGGTCAGAATCAGAGCGCCGTCCGCCACCTTGACACTTTCGGTATAGGTCGGCGAATTGTTTCGGGGATCGTTGACGCTTGGTGCGCAAAGCGTTCTTCGAAAATGGGCGGCGTTCTCGAAAACGACCTGGTCAAGATGGTTCTCGCGGCAAAATCGCGTGTACACGCCGGGGTTGTCGGACCCGGGCAGCAGAGCCATCCAGTGCCCTTGCGCGCGGAGCTTGTCCTCCATCTGGTTCTGAATCATGGTCCCAACGTCGACCAGATCGTCCTTGATTTTGCCTCCCGGCCGGCTGAACCACTTATCGAGATTGAAGTTGAGGACCGATACGCTCCACAGCACCAGAAAAAATACCGGCAGAAAACTCAGCGCGAGGGCGCCCGCAACCAGCCTGCTCTTGATATGAGATCCGGCCTTGTTGCTTTGGCGCTCAACGTACAGCTTGATCGCGGTCCGGAACAACATGAACCCGAGGGTGACGGTCAGAATAAAGATGATCGTCGACACTGCCCAGAACAGATAGGTCTGCTCCAGACTGGACGGCGCAAATGTGCCGAAGGTGAACGAGCCCTGCCAGACGACCAGCGTGACGAGTATCGCGAGCAGGACCAAGCCCGAGCCGAACAAGAGCCGTTTGCGCATGGAGTCCTGTCTGGAATTATAGAGGGTAGGTTCGTGAGGTGGAGCAGGTGATCTTGTCACCTGCTTTCTAGATTGAGCTCAACACATCCGCCGCGGTGGTCAGATAACCTCCGGCCGCGGTGAAGGCGCCGAGCATGTTTTGCGAATCGACATCGTTCAGCGGCCGGATTGCGTCCGTCACAATTTCCACTCGCTTGCCCGTCTTCAGCAGTCCAAACGCGGCGCAACGAACGCAGATCTCGGTGACCACGCCGTAGACCACGTAGCGGTCCGCGTTCCATTCATGCAGCCGCGGGCGCAGGTGAAGGTTCGTGAAGCAATCCAGCTTCTGCTTTTCAAGGATCAGTTGCCGGGCGGGATCGGAGCGCGCATCTAAGATCGCGCGATTCTCGAGCAGCGTTGCCGGGGCTTTGTGCTGTCCGAGCGTGCCGGCGACGCAGTGATGAGGATAGATTTGGAATTCTGCATCATCCTCGGCGTGCGCATCCATCGTGGAGATCACTAGCGGCGCCGCATGGTTGAGCGCCGTGATGAGCGGCACAATCGACTCCGCGCCGGGTACATACAGCGCTCCCGCCGGATACATGAAATCAATCTGTGTATCGATGTCGAAGAAAACCGTTTTCATCTCGCACTCTCATCAACAATGCTTGCAGTTCCTGGCTGAATTCGATTGGGTACTTTTTGTCTGAATCGAAGAGGCTGCGGCAGGCGGTTGGCAGCCGCTTCAGGCATTCGGACGCGTAGCTCCGGGCGGCGGAGGCATCCGGCAAGGGCTCAAGCAAACGGCCACCGAGAATGACGGGACGCAGCAGCGCTTTGGGAGGAGGCCCTTCTACTCCGCAGCCCGCGCACTCCCACGAACAGGCGATCTGGTCGTGCGATGTAAAGCGGAACACCTGTTTTGCGCCGGGCATCGTGTGCTTATCTTCGCTGAATTTCGCGGTGGAGCGGCCGTCGAGCTCAACCAGTTTGTACACGACGCCGAGGTTGGGCGAATCGGTGGAGGTGGCCAGGTCCGTACCGACGCCAAATGCATCAATCGGGGCATCCGCCGCGGCGAATTCCAGGATCTTGTATTCGTTGAGATCGCTGGTCGCCATGATTTTAGCGTCTTGCAAACCAGCGTCGTCGAGAATACGGCGCACGCTGCGCGACAGTTCCACCAGATTACCGCTATCCAGCCGCACGCCCCACAGCGGCCGGCCGAGGGAGGCGGCGAGCTTGGCGCCTTCGAGCGTATCGTAAGTATCGATCAGGTACACCGTCGCCGGACCAAGCATCTGCTGCAGGCGCTCGTAGGCCTGGCGCTCGGTAGCGAACGATTGTACCCAGGAGTGCGCCGCCGTTCCGAAGACCGGAACGCCGTAGCGAAATCCGGTCTCGGTGTTGCTGGTACCAATGCACCCCCCGATATAGGAAGCGCGGCCCGCGAGAACGCCAGCTTCGGGCGAGTGCGCGCGGCGCGTGCCGAAATCGACCACCGCGCGGCCGCTGGCAACATCGTTGATGCGCGCCGCCTTGGTGGCGATCAGGGACTGGAAACCGATGGTCGCGAGCAGATAGGTCTCAGGAATCTGCGCCTCGATCAGCGGCGCACGCAAGGTCAGAAACGGCTCGCCCGCGAAAATGGGAGTGCCCTCCGGCATCGCAAACAGATCGCCGGTGAAATGCAGATCGCGCAACAGATCGAAGAACCCGGGCGCGACCTTGGCGAAGTGGGGCAACTCGCGCAGATACCGGATCTCGTCATCGCCGAATCGCAAATTGAGCAGGTAATCGACAACCTGCTCGAGACCGGCAGCGACTACGTAATTCCGGTAGCGGGGAAGGTGCCGGAAAAACAACTCGAAGGTAGCGATTTCCTCAGCTTTGCGGGACTCGTAATAACCGGCCGCCATCGTGAGCTGATAGAGATCCGTTTGAAGTCCAATCACTTAGTACACCGTAGAACATGCTTTAGCGGGAGATCGACGGGGGCCGTCACAAGTATCGGAAACTTGTGAGTGGGGTGGGCTTCAGCCCGCCTTCTGGAGCGCAGGCTGAAGGCCTGCGCCACTCGAATCAACCACGTAGCCCCTGGGTTTCTGAGAAGCTTGTTCCTCTGGGACCGGGGGCGAGTGGGGTGGGCGGTTTCGCCTGCCAGGCGACCGAAGGCCGCCTTCTGAGGGCGGGCTGAAGCCCACCCCACTCCCCAAGTTTCCGGCTGAAGCATCTCCTACTTCTTTTTCGCCGCCGCCTGTGCCGGCTTCACATCCCCGGCCGCCTTTTCCAACTCATCCACAGTCTTGCTGTCCAGCTCGTACAACGCGGGCTCGTTCTCGCGCTTCGCGACGTTCGTTGCGCCTTTTGAGATCAGCACTTTTTCCACCCGCTTCCCGTCGTTCGACGTCACCGTCACATCGATTGTAGGCGTACCCAATCCGGTGTCCACGAACCTCGCCGCGGACAGATCGCGCAACTTGTCGAGCAACGATTGCACGCTGGTGCTGTCCATGTCCTTGCCGTTCGATTGCCACTTCTCGCCGGACTTTTGGAAGCTATAGGTCTTCGCGCCGTCATGCATCTCGATCTTGTTCGGCTCGGTGAATCCGAAATCGAACAGCTTCTTATTCCGGAAGTCGTCGACGGACTTATCCAACCCCGTCCCCAAATCACTTGCCACTTTAAACACGCCGTCGGCTGCGCTTGATTTGGCGTAGTAGTCGGTCTCTTTCTTGCGAAGCTGCATCTCCTGCGTGCCGGACGGGTCCGTTACCTTGACAGTAGCTACCGGCGTGCCGGACGCAAATGCCGTGGCGGCTTTCTTCGCGTCCTCTTCCGAGACGGCCAGGTCCATCTTGGCGTCCTTCAATTTCCGGACCAGCTCCTCCACTTGCAACCCGTCAGCCCGTAACGGCTTCGGTTTCAGAATCTGCCACTCGTCCTTGCTGCGGCCGAACTCGATATCCTGCTTCTTGGCCTGGATCTCGATGCGGCTCAACTTATCCTGATCGAAGGTCAGCAGACGCTTGTCGCGCAAATCCTTAGCCGATTTGTCGAGGCTGGTTTTGGTGTAACTGGCAATGGTGAAGATACGAGGATCGCTGGCGAGCTTGGCATAAGTGCTGCTGCCACCGGGAGCATCATCTCCGACCAATAATCTTTGCGTTTTACCATCTTTCTTGGTCAGGTCCAACTCCAGGCTGGGGGCATCCAACCCGTACTGCTTCAAATCGATGCCTTTATCTTCGACTAACCGGTCCGAAGCGACTGTGGCTGCCGCCGACGCAAGCGAATTCGCCGCCTCTTGATCCACGCCGTTTGCTTGAGGCGCGGTCAGTTGCCACTTACCGCCATTTCCACGTTGAACAATAGTATCTCCGCCGCCCTTCCTCTTGATCTCCAGCTTTTGGATATCCGCGTCGGTCATCGAAAGAATCTTTGGAGGAGTATCGGCCGGAGTCTTAGTGGCTTCCTTGGCCTTCTCCTTATTCGACCAATACAGCGTTCCGCCCAACGCGGCAAGGACGACAACGGCAATCAGCAGACGAAGGCCTTGCATGTTGCCCTTATCTCCTCTTCCACCAGACGAAAACGCCCGCCACTACGATCACCAGCGGTAGCCCAAACTGGCTCACTAACCGGACCCAGGTCATCTGCGAGCGCGAAAGAGTGATGCGGCGGTCATCCTGCTCTTTCGGACGTATAGAGATCAAGTCCTCATCGGATGAGAGCCAATTCATCATGTTCAGAAACAGATCGCGATTGCCATTAAAAGCGATGAACGAATTGGCAACCCAGTTCGAGCTGCCCACGACAACGAAGCGGCCCTGGCTGTTTGGCTTACCGGTATTGTAAGATCCCGCCGCTGCAATCGTCATCGGTCCCTTTTTGTCGTTCTTTTCATCGATCGATATCTCCGGAGACGAAAGATTCTTGGTTGCAAAGCTGCTCGTGGATGAACTCAATAACTTCTCAACGGTGGTCTTGTCGCCGTTTTTGATATCGAGAGAGCGAGCCAGAGGAAACCCGGTCATGGTTCCTTTCAGCTCGTTTACGATCGGATGAGATTCATAAGTGCTTACGAGTGAGTACTGCGGGCCTAATCCCATGATTTGCCCGACTGGGTTCAGATCCAAAATCAGATCCTTATTCACAGTTACGCCCCAGGACGCCAACAGGTTAGTCAAAGGCGTGTTCTCGGCGATATCGGTGCGGCCCAGCTTTAGCGGCGGGTCCAGCATGATCAGCGCACGCCCTCCATTTTCGACATAACTCTTGATCGCATTCACTTCCGGCTCGACGTAATCGGACGTGGCTCCGCCTATGATCAACACAGTACAGTCGGCAGGAACCTCGGCTTTTTGAAGAAGGTTGATACTCTTGGTCTGGTAATTGTCGCGCCCGGCCAAGTCTTTCAGGCGAGAGTAACCATTCTTTTCCGTATCGTCGAGCCGGTGTTCGCCGCTGCCTTCTACTTCGCAAACCGTTCGGGTGCCGCCCTTCAGATCGCGAATCAAGGCGCCAGTGACCCCTTGCTCGTCCATGGTCTTGGCCTCTTCCTTCTTCGGCCCGGCCTCAACAATGGCTTCACCCTCGCGATTCACTCCGGCGGCGCGGGCCAGTTGCGGGTTTTTATACAAGTCCACAAACTTAACGTGGACCTTGGATGACAGGTTGGAATACCGGTCCAACAGATCGCGCGCGCCCTGGAAGCCGGAAGGCTTGTCAAAGTAACTGATATTTACGTCGTGTTTCAAATCTTTGACAATCTTCTTAGTCTGATCGGAGAGACTGAAGCGCTTATTGGAAGTCGCATCGAATGATTTGTTGTAGCGGTCGGCCAGGATATTGACCACCACCAGGACGGCGATAAAGATAATAATGTAAATGGCCGCATAGGCAGCATACTTGGTTTGTCTTGCTTTCATCCAGTCAGATCGCATGATGTGTTATGACCTCCATCGCAGAGCTTCCATGGACCGGGAAGTCAGGAACAGTCCGAGAACAATAGCCGAAATATAGAAAACCGCGTCCTTCGAGTCGAGAAGCCCCTTTGAGAAGGACTCGGCGTGCCGCGTAATTGAGAGATAACTCAAGATCTGCGCCCATCTCGCGGTTTCAAAACCGACCGACCAATCGAGCACCCATAGAATCAGGCAAACCGCGAACGTTACCGCCGCCGCGATGATCTGATTTTTTGTAAGTGTCGAAATGAACGTTCCGATCGCGAGCAAAGCCCCCGCTTGCAGGATCATGCCCAGATAGCCGATCGCCACCGGTTTCCAGTCGGGATTACCGTACCGGAAGATGAAAATCAGGTTGAGGGCGGTAAATGCCAGCATGGAACAGTACATCAGCAAAGCGGCCAGCCATTTCCCGAGGATGATCTCGATATCCCGAATCGGCGAAGTGGCGAGTAACTCAATCGTGCCGGTGCGCTTCTCTTCCGCAAACAGCCGCATCGTGATAATGGGAATCAGGAACAGCCCGATCACGCCTACGTTGGAGAGTAGCGGCCGGATGACCTGCTCATTCACGTTCATCGGAAAGCTCTGGCCGCGCATCTGCGATTCCAGCCCCATCAACACGAAGTAGCCGAGCATGTTCCAAAAAAAGAATCCGAAAATCAGCGAATACATCGCCAGCAGCAGATAGGCGATCGGCGAGACAAAATAGCTGCGGATTTCTTTCTCGCAGATAATCCAGATGTTTCTCATTGCTTCACCTCTTCGGCGTTCACTTCTTGTGCGGGAGGGGCCGCCAGCTCCGCCCGATCCGAGCCCGTGAGCTGCAGGAAGACTTCTTCCAGAGTCACGGCGGAGGGCCGCATCTCATTCAAGTTCCAACCGGATTGGACTACCGATCTGGCCAGATCGCCGCGGATCGATCGGTCCTTCAAGCTTTCCACTTCAAACAAAGAAGCCTTGCCGCGATTCTCCCGGAAGAGCACCCGGCTGACTCCCGCCACCTGCTCCAAGCGATGCTGGATCGTCACGGAATCGAGAGCGCCGTCCGGGCCTTCCACTTCAAGCAGCACGGATTGAGCGCCGCTCGCCCGGTTCTGCAGGTTCGACACCGAATCGGTCGCCACCAAACGGCCCTTGCTGATGATCAACACCTGCTCGCAGGTCTGTTCCACTTCCGGCAGGATGTGAGTGCTGAGGATAATGGTGTGGTCGCCGGCGAGCCCTTTGATCAACTCGCGAGTCTCGTTGATCTGCTTCGGATCGAGACCGGCGGTAGGCTCGTCCAGGATCAGCACGTCGGGATTGTGGATGATCGCTTGAGCGAGCCCGACCCGCTGGCGATAGCCCTTGGACAGCTTGGCGATCAGTTTGTGTCTCACGTCCGCAACGGCGCAGCGCTCCGTTACTTCGTTTACGCGCCGATTGAGATCGGCCCCTTTGAGACCCTTCAGCTTTCCCACAAACGCCAGGTAATCGACCACCTCCATCTCGGGGTAAAGTGGAGGTGTTTCGGGAAGATAGCCGATGCGCTTCTTCACTTCCATGGGCTGTTCCAGTACATCGAAACCGGCCACGTTGGCCGTTCCCGTAGTGGGCGGGAGAAAACAGGTAAGGACGCGCATTGTGGTGGTCTTTCCGGCGCCATTAGGGCCAAGAAAGCCAACAATCTGTCCTTTGGGAACTTCAAAAGAGATATTATCGACTGCCACCGTGCGGGCGTATCTCTTGGTAAGACCTTTGACCGTGATCATAGTTAGCTCGGAGTTACTGCTGAGAGGCTTCGGCTCAGAACATGTAATGAAAATACATGATAGAACATTTCGAGTAGCACAGGCACGCATCGTGCGCAAGCGCATTCTTGCCTGTGTTGCTTGTAGACCGCCTACATCGCCGCCAGCGCCATAATCTGAAATCCGGCATCCACATAGATGACGTTTCCCGTGACTCCGCGGCCCAGATCGCTCGCAAGGAAAACGGCCGTATCGGCCACCTCCGCGGGATCGGTCATCCGCCGCAAGGGCGAGATCGCGGCCACGCCATCCAACATTTTCGAAAAATCGCGAATGCCTCGGGCGGACGTGGTCTTTACCGGGCCGGCTGAAATTGCATTCACCCGAATATTAGACGGCCCGAGATCGCTTGCCAGGTACCGCACAGTGGATTCCAGTGCGGCTTTCGCCACGCCCATCACGTTATAGTTTTGAACCACCCGCTGGGAGCCAAGGAAACTGAGAGTCATCAGCGATCCGCCCCCCTGGTCCTTGGGAGCCATAATCGGCACAGCCGCCCGGGCGACTGCGACCAGAGAATAAGCGCTCACGTCGTGAGCCAGCTTGAATCCCTCACGCGAGGTTTCGACAAAGGGACGGCTGAGGTCCTCGCGATTGGCGAAGGCAATGCTATGCACGACGGCGCTCAGAACGGCGCCGGATGCCTTTACTTCGCTGGTCAGGGCCGCAAGCTGATCATCCTGACTGACGTCGCAGGGAAACAGTTGACGGGCGTTGAGACTACTCGCGAGTTCCTCAACGGTTTGCTTTTGCCGATCGCCCTGGTAAGTCAAAATCAGTTCAGCGCCTTCACGAGTGAAAGCCTGAGCGATAGCATACGCGATACTCCACTTGTTAGCCACCCCCAGGATTAGCGCTGTCTTGCCGGCCAGAAGTTGAGACATGAATCGCTATTTTCTCACGGGAGCACGCGTGGGGCAGACGGTCGCTTTTTGCCGTCTGCCAAGGCGACCCGATTTTGGTCGCCTCCGATTCCTCCTAAACACGCGAATGCCCAAGACCTTCAAAACTGCATCCCGTTGCCGCCGTCATTGCGCCGGGCGCCCCCCGGCTCGAACTCGGCCACCAACGGCAAATGGTCCGAAGCAATCAGCGCCCGGGGAGTGCGATGCAGGCTCAGCGATTTCAGGTGTAGCGCCGGGTCGAAATACACGTTATCTAAATGCAGAAATGGCAGCACGCCCGGATAGGTTTTCTTCCGCCGCATATGTTCCTGGATGTGGGCGCCTTGGAGGTTGGCCGAAAGCAGGCGGGTAACTAAGCCGCGCGTCCACTCATTGAAATCGCCGAGCAGCAGACGCGGCCCGGTCAGCTCCGGATTATGAATCACTTCGCGGGAAACCAGACGAATGGCCTGGTGCCGGCGCTCGAAATAGGAGGTGCCAAGGTGAACATGAAACAGGTGTACCACTCCGGTACCAGGCACTTCGAGATCCGTGCGGAGGCAGCCCCGTTTCTCCCGAGCCCGGAAGCTGACATCGTAATTTTCGGTGCGCTGAATCGGGTAGCGGCTAAACGTGAGATTGCCGTAATCGTGCCCTCTTAGCTTGTCATTGCTCCCGAAAACGAATGCGAAGCCGAGCTGTCCAGCCAGATAGTCGATCTGGTCGGCGACCACTTCCTGCAGCGCGATGATATCCGGCTTGATTTCTTTTAGGACCTGGACAATGCGCTCCGGGCGAACTTTCCAGTCCAAGCCACGGGATCGATGGATGTTGTAAGTGACTACTCTCATCGCTGTCATTCCTGATTTTCGAGCAGGCCGCCGGCCCATTCATAGACTCGGAAAAACGGGCGGTTCCGCCAATGCTGGTAAGTCACTTCGATGCTGTCAGCCAGGTCTAGCTCGAAATCCTGCATCAGGCGCGCGGCCAGCCCCGGGTCGAATGCGGCGAGGTTCACTTCGTCGTTGATCCCGAAAGAGCGGTGATCGAAATTGGTGGATCCGACCACGCTCCACAGTTCGTCCACCAGCATGATCTTGGCGTGAATCATGGCGGGCTGGTATTCATAAATGCGGGCCCCCGCTTTGAGGAGATCGCCGTAAAGCCTCCGGCTCGAGCTGCGCGTCAGCAGGTGATCGGAGTGTTTGCCGGGAGTGAGAATACGCACTTCCACGCCGCGGTCCCGGATTGCGCGGATCACCTCTTCGCGCGCGCTTCGATCCGGCAGGAAATAGGGCGTTGTGATCGAGATGCTGCGCCGTGCCGCTGCAATTAGCACCTGGTACAGAATTCGGGCGCGCGTGGAGCCGGCAGCCGGAGTGCTGTTCACCACCATGGCGCGTACCGTCCCCTCCGTTTTGTGGAAATCGAAATAACCCGCGTCCACAAGGATCTCGCCGGAAGAGCGCAACCAGTTCTCCGCGAATACGGATTGCAGGTTCGCGACGGCTGGTCCCTCGACGCGGAACATCGTGTCGCGCCAACGAGGGTTGCCGCCCACGCCCTTGTACCATTGGTCGGCGATGCCAGCCCCGCCAATAAATCCGACACGCCCGTCGATCACCATCAGCTCTCGGTGCGTTCGATTGTTGAATTGCGGCAGCAGGCTGGGGCGGAGCGGATGATACCAGGCCAGCAGGCCCCCGGCATCCAGAAGATCGCGGAAGTACGACCGGAACGTGCTCAGGCTGCCGAGGTAATCGAGAATTAATTTAACGCTCACTCCCGCCCGGGCCCGCTCCGTCAAAGCATCCCGGAAACGCGCGGCAATTTCCCCGCGCATGAAGATATAGGCCTCCAGGTGGATGGTGTCCCGTGCAGCGCGAACGGCGGCCAGCTCCGCTTCATAGAAACAGCCGCCGTTGGTGAGAACTTCTACGCGATTGTTTGGCTGGATCTGGGCGTCGGCGAGCGCGGCCAACTCGCGCAAAAAATGCTCGGAATCAAGCGGCTCCGTTATCGGCTTGCGGATGCGATACGGCAAATCGGGGCCGAAGAATGCCAGGTACAGCAGCAAGCTCTGGATTACAATGGCAATGCCCGCGATAACCAGGAACACGGCGTACATCTGCTTCTATTATCGGATGCGCGGTTTCGGATAAAATCGAGCGTATGGAAAAGAATGACGCATTCGCGCTTCGCATCTTGTCTACAGCCCTTACGGTTCTGCTGATCCTGGCGAACTGGAAAGCGGCAGGCCCCTTTTGGTTTACCTTCATTTTGGGCGCGGCGTGCGGCCTCAGCGTTGGGGTTTCCGCGATTGTCTGGCGGAAACAACTCCACTGGGTTGACCACAAGATTTACCCGATCCCGGCTTCGCTTAACCTCAGCGATGCCGGCCGGGAGCGCTGAGGGACCCCTTTATTTTAGTGGTGAAAAATCCGTCGGTTCGAGAAAGGTGGAATCCACCGCCTCGACGATCTTGCCATTGGCTTCCGGTGCGGCTCGGACCTTCTTCCACTCAGGGTCGTCTTGGAATTCCTTCCAATTTTGCGTAGCGGCCGGCCGGCTCTCGCGCGAAATGATGTACACCAGCGATCGCCGGGAGAAGGAAGATCATACTACTTCGTACCAGCCGCTTCGCTAAAGGCAGAGTGGAACAGGCGCTTTCGCCTGTTCTCCCAAAAAACGGACGGGTGAACTGCCTGGCAAGTTGCTGAAAATAATTCGGATCTCCCAAAGTAAGTGACATTGGGCATTCGGCCTGGCCCTGGGCTCCATCGATTCGTCCACTTTGTGCCGCGCGCCCCGCTAATGCCCCAGGAATTCGCCTATGGGCGCGAGCGGCTCGACGTGATCGCAGAAAATTTTGAACATCACCAGCATTGGCACCGCCAGCAGCACTCCCGCGATGCCCCATAACCAGCCCCAAAACGTCAACCCAATGAAGATGACCACCGGGTTCAAGGTCATGCGCCGGCCGATAATCCATGGAGTGATGAAATTGCCCTCCAGGGTAGCTAACACGAAGTAGATAGCGGGGACCGCGAGTGCATGGCCGATCGAGCTGAAGGTGGACGTCGCGACGATCGTCAATGTCGCGATCACAGTGAGAGCGCCTAAGTACGGGATAAAGTTCAGCAGCGCGCCCATCGCGCCCCACAGCATTGGGTTTGGCATCCCCAGAGCCCAAAAGGCGAGGCCGCCCGCGGTGCCAAGACCGGCGTTGATCAATGCGACAGTCAGGAGGTATTTCGACACATGCTCCTCAATCTGGCGCGCGATCGAGACGGCTTTCTTCTTATCTTCGAAGCGGGGCAGCACGTGAATCAGTTTGCGTAAAAACAGGTCGCCGGAGCCGAGCAGGAAATACAGCAGAATCACCATCACCATCAGCCCGAACAGGAAGCTCCAGGTCCAACTGAAGAATCCATCCATCAGCCCGGGCTGCTTCAACTCCACCTTTTGTGAAGGCCTTTTCTCTTCCGGCCCGATTTTGGTCAATTGCTGAACCTGCTCGCCTGCCTTGGTGACCTGCTCCACGGGCTTCTTCAGGTTGCGGAGCCCGGCGTCCAGCTTCTTGCCGACCGCGGGCACCTTCCCCATCCATTCGGAAAGGGGACCCGAAAGTTCATATCCGATAAATCCGGCTACCGTGAAAGACCCGATGATGACCAGCGCCGCCCCGGCAAATTCCGGGATATGCATGCTCTTCAGCGCCCGGACAATCGGACTCAGTAAGAACGTGAATACAAATGCCAGAATGATGGGCAGGAAGAATTCGCGGCCGAAGTAGAGTGTGTAAAAACACGCCAGGATAAACAGGCCTGTCAGCGCGATCGAGCGCACGCTCTTCGAACTCTCGAACAGACGGCCGGTTTCTTCGATATCCGGCTGTTTTGCCGGTTGTTTTAAAGAATCGGCTCGGATTTCTTTCTCTTCCAGCAGACTTTCCACGTTACGACCTTCTATCTTATCGACGATAAAATCAGTGTGCCTGATACATTGTTAAACATACTTGCGCCATGGCGGATCCGAAACCAATTGCGCTGATCACTGGAGCAAGCCGGGGAATAGGCCGGGCCATCGCCCTTGAACTCGCCCGAACCCATCAGATCGTTGGAACCTACCGCAGGCGGAAGGATGCCGCGGACTCTCTCGCCGCCGAGACGGGTGCTCACATGATCGAAAGCGACGCTGCGTCCTCAACCGATCGCCACGCGCTGGTAGCCTCAATCAAGCGGCGATTCGGCCGGCTCGACCTGCTCGTCAACAACGCTGGGATGGGGCCCAGGGAGCGCCGCGACATGCTCGAAGCTTCCGAAGAGAGCTTCGATGAGCTAATCGGCGCGAATCTGAAAGGCGCTCATTTCCTTACCCAGGAAGTCGCGCGCTGGATGTTGCAACAAGGCCGCGGCCGCATCGTCTTTATCACGTCCATTTCCAGCTACGCCGTTTCCGTCAATCGCGCGGACTACTGCATCTCGAAAGCCGGACTCAGCATGAGCGCCGCCCTGTTCGCGCAGCGCTTGGCCCACGATCGTATCGGCGTGTTCGAAATCCGCCCCGGAATCATCCGCACGGACATGATTGCGGCGGTCGAGAAGACCTATGCACAGCGGATCGCGGACGGGTTGCTCCCTCAGAGACGCATGGGCGAGGGAAGCGATGTCGCCCGGGCCATCCGCGCCATCGCCGATGGACTGCTCGACTACTCAACCGGCCAGGTGCTCAACGTCGACGGCGGATTCCACCTGCGCAGCTTGTAAGGCATGCCTCTGCCTTGCCGTACATCTATTTCCCGGCATTCACCTGCAGCACGGTGCCCTCCGATCGATCGACAATGTACAGGTTTCCCGTTGCTGGATCCAGGGCCATGCTGGTCGGCGTGGTCAGCCCATTCACTAGCACCTGTCCGGCGGGAGAAGTGTACACGCGCAATCTTCCAGGCGCCTGCGCCCCGAGCGCGGCGCTATATTCCAGGACAAAGAACTGATAGCTCCCGTCCGCCTTCTGCCGGTACAGCACATCGATCGCCGACGAAAGCGCCGCGATAAACGTAGTGGCCCCGCCCGTAGCTGGGTCCACTTGCATAATTCGTGAAGTGCCCGGCAAGAACGGAGCGCCCGAGAGCAAGCTGACCAGGAGCTGGTCGCCATACGGCTGAACACTGTTGGGTACCGCTTCGCTGGCGGGCGGCCCCATGGTTCCGGGCGGATTGGGCGTGTTTGGAAATCGTGTCAACACTTGCGAGCGGCCGGTTCTAACATTCACCTGCACCACGGTGTTCATGCCGGCGTCCGCGACATAGAGGATATCCGGCTGCGACGGCAGCATGGTTAGCCCGTACGGGTGCGAGTTTCTATAAATCGCCGCGGGATCCGGCACGTCGATCCGGAACGCAGCGACAAGCTGAACAGCGGCGGTGTCACCGGCGGAGTTAGTCAGAGTCACTGTTTTGCCGTCCAGCAGGGTGTAATGATCCTGCAGCTTCAGCGAGAATCCGGTAGTTATTTTGTCCAGATCGTTGCTGAAGGTCGCTTGCAAAATGGACGCATAGAGTGGCGACGACGGTGCTGCCGGGTTGGGCAGGATGCTCCCTGGGCGGGGTCCGTTGACATGCGTGTCTCCTTCGCCGTTCGCGATATACAGCGTGCGGCCACTCAGCGCCAGGCCGTTCGGTCCGTCGGGATCGTTATTCGGCGCCGCGAGTCCCGAAGGCAGTCCATCCAGCAAGGTCCGCCGGGTTCCGCTTGCGTCAATCACGGAGATACGTCCCGCGTTCGGCGGCTTGCCCGCCTCGGTTACCAACAGATTGCTGCCGGGAATCGCAATGATTTTCGACGGGAACTGTAGACCGGACGAGAAAACGGCCGGAGTCTGCGCTACGCCCGCGGCCGTTACCATAACGGCCAATGCGATGTTTCGTAAGTTCATGTTGCCATCTCCTCCTGGATTGTGACCTATTGTGGCATAGAGATACCGGGCGGTGAACTAAACCGCTGCGCGGTAATTTCTGCGCTCGTGATCTGAACCGTTCCACAGCTGTCCTGTACTCGGGCCGGGCTCCTGAAGAACACTGGAGAAGGCCGTTGTTCGCGCAACGGCACACTTCACTCAAGGAGCCCGTAT
>JBPCOQ010000014.1:0-18085 GCA_051000095.1 Bryobacteraceae bacterium
AAACCCATAACACAAGCTTTCCAGTAGCGGTTTAGCTCACCGCACGGTTTACTCACCGGCGCACACCACGGGGTGCTCGATCCCTCAGGAGTACGGGGGCGCCGCCGAGCAAACCTAAGCAGTCACAAAAATCTTGCACCTCCATTTCCCACCCCCTCAACAACATCCACGTTCCGCCACCCTCCAGCCGCCCACCCGGCTGCTATCTACATATCAGAATGCAAACTCACACAACCAAACTCTCTACCGCCGGACAGGTACTCGACTGCGCCCGTACCGCCTTGCCTTTTGCGTCCATACTCGGCCAAGCCTTCGTCAGTATTCCGCTTGGTCCGGAAGTCCAACAGGTCGTCCCGGTCCGCTCCTCTCGTTTCCAGGCCTGGCTTGCTGACAACTATTACCGGCAGTTCGCCACGCCGCCACTCGACTCGGCTCTCCGCGGCGCGGTTCGCCAGCTCGAAGCCGCGGCTTGGTTCAACGATGGCGCCCGCCCCGTGGTCGCGCGCCGCATCGCCGCCCGCGGAGCCAGCGTCGTCCTCGATCTCTATAACGAATCCGGCCAGGTCGTCGAAATCACCGCCGCCGGATGGCGCACCACCTCGAGCCTCGGCTTCTGTTTCGCCAACGCGCGCAACGCCCGGCCCATACCCAACCCCGCCGAATCCGCCCGCCATCCTTCCGCCGCTATCCAACAGTTCCGCGCTCTTCTCAATCTTGGACAGGCGGACCACTGGGCCGCCGTGCTCGCCTGGATCCTCGCTGCGCTGCGTCCCTTCGGTCCCTACCCAATCCTGATTCTCCAGGGTCCCGCGAGCAGCGGCAAGTCCACCCTCGCGCGGCTTTTGCGTGGCCTGCTCGACCCCAACATCGTTCCTTTCCAGCCCATGCCTCGCTCCGAGCGTGAGTTGCTTCACCTCGCCCATTCGCACTGGGTGCTGGCCTTCGACCATGTCCGCCGCCTCCCGCTCACACTCTCGGATGCCCTGGTCCGCCTCTCGTCCGGCGCTGTTCTTGCCATGCGCGAAACGTCCGGTGATCTCGATCCGATGCACGTCTTCTTGCAACGCCCTGTGATTTTGACAACCCCTGCCGACGAGCACGCTGTCGCCTGGACGAGCCGCTCCGCCGTCGCGGCCCGCTCCATCCGGATCGAGCTGCCGCCCATTCCAGCCGCCCTGCTCCGGCCTCAACAGGAGCTGCTTGCCGAATTCGAATCCGCGCATCCGTTTATTCTCGCTGCGCTCTGCGATGCGATCGGTGCCGCGCTCGCGCGGCCCGCCACCGAGCCATTTCCGGCGGCCCGGCGCTTCGCCGAACAAACGTCGTGGATTGAGTCCGCCGCTTCCGTTCTCGGCGCGTCATCGCGCCAAATATTGCAAGCTATCGGCATGCAGGACCCGCTTCTGGATGCAATTCAAAATCTGCTGGCCGATAGCGGCCATTGGACCGGCACGCCAACCGCGCTACTCGCCGCGCTTCCGGGAATTGCAAACAGCGCCTCCACTCTCACCCGCCGCCTCCACGCGCTCGACCCCGTCGGATTCACCATCGAATATGGACGTGCCGGGAGAAAGGGCGAGAGGAAGATCACCCTCGCCAAGACTGACGGCTCGGTGCACACAATGCCGTCAGCATCCTACCCGCAATCCATCCAACCTGTTGAATACAAAACAGCGCGCATATGAAAAATACGCAGTGCAAAAATACGCCAAATGCCGTCAGCAGAGTGGGGCAGGTGATCTCGTCACCTGCCAAGCGACCGGAAGGTCGCCTGATTTATAATTTAGAAAGATGTCAGCCGCAACCACGTTTCCGCTGATGACGTTTGAGGAATTCGAGGCGCTGCCCGAGCCCAGAGGGAACTTCACCTATGAATTGCATTTTGGAAAGCTGGTGAAAGTGGGACGCGCCAAAAAAGCCCATTATGTGCTTCAGTGCCTGATACGAGATTTACTGAAGCAGCAGATAGATTCCAAAAAATGGTTGGCCGAAATCGAGATGGCCTACAACCTCACGGAGGGCTACGATGCCCGGGCGGCCGATGTCGCGGTCGTGTCTCGCGACAGATTCGACAAAGTGCCACCAGATGGATACCTGACGGTCTCGCCGGAATTGGTCGTCTTCGTGAAATCACGCTCCAATCGAGATATACAGATTGATAGAGACGCTGTCGATTGCCTGACGCATGGAGCCGAAGCGGCTTGGTATGTCAAATACAATCCGGACCTCGTATACGTGTACACCGCCGCCGGAAAGAAAGAATACCGGCCCGGACAGGTCATTTCTCTCCCGGAATCCATGGGTGGACGCGTAGCCGTCAAGGACATTTGTAAGAACCTGCGGAAATAGCCCTATTCTGGTCAATATCTTTATTCTCTTTTCTGTCAATCGCTTACGGCCTAAAACTGGCACTCCTCTCCTTAGTCTGCTAATATATGAACTGAGCTTAACCGGCTCGCAATCAGTAGTTCAAATTGACAAAATTAGCAGCACAGGGAGGTTCAGACAGTATGAACATTCGACCGCTCTATGATCGCGTCGTGATCAAGCGAATTGAAGAAACAGAAAACATGAAGGGCGGCCTTTACATCCCGGATTCGGCTAAGGAAAAGCCGCAGGAAGGGGAAGTAGTGGCAGTCGGACAAGGCAAACGCCTTGAGAACGGCAAGTTGGCCACGCTCGATGTAAAGGCTGGGGACCGCATCTTGTTCGGAAAATATTCCGGCAGCGAGATCAAGCTGGACGGTAATGATTATTTGATCCTGCGGGAAGATGAGATCCTCGGGATTTTGGAAGGCGCCGCGAAACCCGCCAAGGTTGCTTAAGGCACGGTAAACAGGAGAAAAATCAATGGCAGCAAAACAGATTATCTATAGCGAAAATTCCCGCCAGGCGATCCTGCGCGGCGTCAACCAGTTGGCCGATGCCGTGAAAGTCACGCTTGGCCCTAAGGGCCGCAACGTCGTTCTCGAGAAGAAGTTCGGCGGTCCGACGATTACCAAAGACGGCGTCACCGTGGCGAAAGAGATCGAGCTGAAAGATCCGCTCGAGAACATGGGCGCCCAGATGGTTCGTGAGGTTGCTTCGAAGACCTCCGATACCGCTGGCGACGGCACCACTACCGCGACCATTCTGGCGCAGGCAATCTTTCGCGAAGGCGTGAAATCGGTTGCCGCGGGCGCGAACCCCATGGCCCTCAAGCGCGGTATTGAAAAGGCCGTCGAAGCGGTTGTCGAGGAAGTAAAGAAGCTCTCCAAGCCCGTTTCCGGCGATATGATCGCCCAGGTCGGGACGATCTCCGCCAACGGCGACACCACGATTGGCAACATTATCGCGGAAGCGATGAAAAAGGTCGGCAAAGACGGCGTCATCACGGTGGAAGAATCCAAGACTATGGTGACCGAGCTGAGCACCGTGGACGGGATGCAGTTCGACCGCGGCTATCTGTCGCCGTACTTCATCAGCGATCCGGACCGGATGGAAGTGGTTCTCGAAGATCCGTACATCCTGATCCATGAGAAGAAGATCAGCAACATGAAAGACCTGCTGCCGCTGCTCGAGCAGATTGCCCGCGCCGGCAAGCCGCTTCTGATCATCGCGGAAGAAGTGGAAGGCGAAGCGCTCGCAACCCTGGTTGTGAACAAGCTGCGCGGGACCCTGAACGCCTGCGCCGTAAAGGCTCCCGGCTTTGGCGATCGCCGCAAGGCCATGCTCGATGACATTGCTGTCCTGACCGGTGGCAAGTCGATTATGGAAGAGACCGGTATCAAACTCGAAGGCGTGCGTCTCGAGGATCTCGGCCGCGCCAAGCGTGTCACGGTGGACAAGGACAACACCACCATCGTGGACGGCGGTGGTCAGCAAAAGGCGATCGAAGGCCGCATCAAACAGTTGCGCGCTCAGATCGATGAAACCACCAGTGACTACGACCGTGAGAAACTCCAGGAGCGCTTGGCGAAGTTGGCCGGCGGCGTGGCGGTGATCAAGGTCGGTGCCGCTACCGAGACCGAAATGAAAGAGAAGAAGGCCCGCGTCGAGGATGCTCTGCACGCTACGCGCGCCGCGGTTGAGGAAGGGATCGTTCCGGGCGGCGGCGTGGCGCTACTGCGCGCGTCGAAGGCGCTGGAAAACCTGAAACTCGACGAAGACGAGCAAATCGGTGTCAAAATCGTGCATCGGGCTTGCGAAGAGCCGGTTCGCCAGATCGTTGGCAACGCCGGACATGAAGGCGCGATCGTGATCGGGACCATCAAGTCACACGGGGAAAATAACCACGGCTTCAATGCTGCCACGGGTAAGTTTGAAGACCTGGTGCAGGCGGGCGTGATCGATCCGACCAAGGTGACGCGTTCGGCTCTGCAGAACGCTTCTTCCATCAGCGCGCTGATGCTGACCACGGAAGCAATGATCTGCGAGATTCCCGAGAAAAAGGGCGCCCCGTCCGGCGGCCCAGGCGGCGGCCACGGTCCCGAGATGGACTACTAAGAAGCATCCAAAACTGAGCCGCGACCGCAAGGAAGCGGAAAGCCCGGCCCGAAAGGGCCGGGCTTTTTTATTGCTACCGGATCGCCAAGCAATCGCCAGTTTTGTGATCGGCGATCTGGAAGCGTAGAAATTCATGCACAGCGGCCAGTGACGCCTGGTTGTCCGCCACGATATTGATTCTGGCGCCGCGTGGCGTTTCCTGAAGATCCCAATGGATCTGATCTTTCAACTTCGTCATCGTCGCTGTACCTGGAACGTTCTGGCTATGAACCAGCATAGGGACTTTGAAATTTCCCGCCGCGAACATCTGCGAGATGTGGTGGAAGTGATTCCGGATTTGGTCGCGGCTTTCGGTATCTTTCACATCATTGGCGCGAACATCAATGACCCCGCCGTCATAGTGAAGCTCAAAGTGGTGGGTGGTCTTTTCATGTGAAAATCCCATCTCGTGGTCGCCGTGCTGGTTCAGCATGGCGCTATGCTGGTTCAGCATGGAGTTGTGATCGCGCTGCGCCAGCACAAGACAGCTACTGAGAAAGAAAGCTGCAATCGTTCGATTCATGCCCTGCATTGTCTCCTGTCTAATCGTAGACGAGCTTGAGCGGATTTGGTCCCGCGCGGTCGGACATAATGGTAGTACTCCATGATTCCGGATACAATTCCCGAGGGCCTCACGTTCGATGACGTGTTGCTGCAGCCCGCGCGCAGCAATGTCCTGCCCGCTAACACCGACACCCGCACCTGCTTAACGCGCAACATCGCGCTGCAAATTCCTGTAGTCAGTTCGGCCATGGATACGGTAACCGAGTCCCACCTTGCAATCGCGCTCGCGCAGCAGGGTGGGATCGGGATCATTCACCGCAACATGCCCATCGAGCGCCAGGCGGAAGAAGTCGATCGCGTCAAGCGCAGTGAAAGCGGCATGATCGTGGACCCCATCACGATCGACCCTGAAAAAAAGATTTCAGATGCGCTCGCGGTCATGAAACGCTACCGGATCTCGGGCATTCCGGTTACGAAAGAGGGAAAGCTCGTCGGCATCCTTACCAATCGGGACTTGCGCTTTGAAACGCGCTTCGATTTGCCAATTTCACAGGTGATGACCAGGGAAAATCTGATTACCGTTCCGGTCGGCACCACCCTTGAAGATGCCGGGAAAATCCTGCACCGCCACCGTGTCGAGAAGCTTCTTGTCGTGGACGACAACTATGTCCTGAAAGGTCTGATCACCGTAAAGGACATTCAGAAGAAGCTGAAATACCCGAATGCGGCGAAAGACGATCAGGGCCGCCTGCGCGCCGGCGCCGCGCTTGGATCGGTGGGCGATTACCTCGAACGCGCGCAAGAGCTGGTCCGCCGAAAGGTGGACGTGCTGGTGGTCGACTCCGCGCACGGCCACAGTCAGGGCGTATTAGACGCTGTTGAGCGGATTAAGAAGAATCTGTCCAACGTCGAGCTGATCGCGGGGAATGTCGCTACGTATGAAGCCGCGCGCGACCTCATCGAATTGGGGGCCGACGGAATTAAAGTGGGAATTGGACCAGGCTCCATTTGTACGACGCGCGTGGTGAGCGGAGCGGGCGTCCCGCAGATTACGGCGATCGCCGAATGTTCCAGAGCGACCCGCGAAGCTGGCGTTCCGTTGATCTCCGATGGCGGCATCAAGTATTCGGGTGACGTGACCAAGGCCATCGCCGCGGGAGCGGACTCGGTGATGATCGGGAGTCTCCTCGCCGGGACCGATGAAAGCCCCGGCGAGACGATCCTGTTCCAGGGCCGTACGTTCAAGAGCTACCGCGGGATGGGTTCGATGGGCGCCATGTCGCAAGGATCCGACCGCTACGCGCAAGATGGAAGCGGCAAGCTGGTGCCCGAAGGGATCGAGGGGCGCGTCCCCTCCAAAGGTCCGCTGGCCGAGCTGGTGTACCAATTGGTTGGTGGCCTGCGCGCAGGCATGGGCTATTGCGGGTGTGGCAATATTCGAGAGCTGCAGGAACGCGCCCGCTTCCTGCGCGTGACGTCCGCCGGTCTTCGCGAAAGTCACGTGCACGACGTCATCATCACGAAAGAAGCGCCCAACTACCGGATCGAGTAGCCGGCGAGCGGTTACTGCAAGCGTAGACGGTCTTGCCCAGCGAACGCGGACATGTCGGAAAGAATCACGCGATCCCCTGGAAGCAAGCCGCTGCGGACTTCCATCAGATTCACAGAGCTCTGGCCATATTGGACTCGCACCCGCGCGGCGTGCTGGCCGTCCGGCTCCAGTTTGAATAGAGTGCCCTCGCTTTCCGCCACGCCAACCACCGGGCGGCCGACGTAGACTACGTCCTGCAGCGTCGTGATCTGAATTGTTCCATCCACTGCGAGCCCCGGATGTGTCGCGGGCGGTAGATCGCCATCAAGCTTCGCTTCCACGGTGACATTGCCATCCACCACGGATGAGTCAATGTGCGAGACTGTGCCGTTCAAGATGCTACTCTGCCGGGTATCGATCGAGACGGTCTGGCCAAGCGCGACATGCTTCACCTGCGACTCCGGGATCTTCAACTCCACGGTTTTATTCGCCGTAAGCACCCCCTTGCCGCGCGCCATCACCGGCATGCTGCCCCGCTTTGCCGCATCCATCCAGATAGTCGAACGCCGCACCCCCGGTTCCTGTCCGAACGCGGCTGCCGTCCCAAGAACCAACGTTACTGCTGTTACTGCCGTTTGCATGTAAACCTCCAGGCTGCAATGGATCGCACGAGAGGGGCCATAGATAAGTATGCAAAGCGCCAATATAGTTGAGCGTTGGCTCTGTGCGATCGCGGGAATCGGTTGAGCGATTATGGAAATATCACCGCGGCGCCTGGTCGAGATCCGCGATAATATCGTCCACCGCTTCGATACTACGCAAAGCCGTAGCCCATGCGCTCACGCTGCTTGGGGGCGATGTCGGGAATATTCGAGAGCTGCAGGAACGCGGGACAGTACAATTAAAAGAGCCATGACAAAGGAGTACATTGAAGAGCGGGACGGCAACTACTATGTTGCCGGTACTCGAATCTCTCTGGATTCGATCGTCCATGCATTCCGCCTCGGCGAATCTCCTGAAACGATCTGCCTGAATTTTGAGCTTCTTCGGCTGGAAGAGGTCTACGGCGCCATTGCGTACTATCTTGCAAACCAGGCTGACATGAGCGCCTACCTGATCCGCCAGGACGAGAAGTGGGCGGCAGGAAAGCGCAATGCCGAACCGTTACCAACCAATCTGCGCCAGAGACTGATGCAAGCTCGGGACGAGCTGCACATCACTAGCATGTTGTGACGGTTCGATTTTTGGCGGACGCCGATCTCAACAAAGCCATTGTAAGTGGGGTCCTGCGCCGGGAATCATCGCTGGATTTCCTGACTGCTGCGGCGGCTGGATTACGTGGCATGAACGATCCCGAGGTCCTGGCGCTGGCGGCGAACAGCAGCGAGTGCTCGTTTCACACGATGTCGGCACAATGCCAAGCCACTTCCGCTCGTACAGAAGCGCTGGAAAGCGTAGCGCTGGTGTATTTCTGGTACCGCAGAGCGTTCATGTGGCGACTGCGATCGACGAACTGCTGCTCATCTGGTTGGCATCGGAAGCATCAGAATGGGTAGACAGGCTGGTGTGGCTTCCTCTTTGAGATGCAAGTGAGGGGCGGCCAATGCCGCGAAAGCGGCGCAGAGTATCGTTAGCTCATCACCGCAGCGCCTGGTCGAGATCCGCGATAATATCCTCCACTGCTTCGATACCTACGCAAAGCCGTACCAGTCCGTCGTGAATGCCCATGCGCTCGCGCTGCTTGGGGGAGATGTCGCGGTGGGATGCAATCACCGGATAGAGCACCAGGCTGTGTACATCACCGAGCGAGGTTCCGCGAACCACGATCTTCAGGCGATCCATGAAGCGGAAAACGTCCTCGCGTTTCGCGTCCTTCAGTTCAAAGCTAACGATCGCGCCGTATTGGCCTTCCGCAAGTAAGCGGCGAATCGCTGGCGCGTCGGGATGCTTGGGGTCCGCTAGATAATGCACGCGGCTCACGCCCGGGTGCGTGGCGAGCCAGCTTGCCACGCGGCACGCATTCGCGCATTGCCGTGCCATCCGCAAAGCCAGGGTCTTAATGCCGCGCATGGTCAGGTAACTCTCGAACGAACCAAGCACCGGTCCCGCCGTGCGTGAAATGGATCGCAAGCTAGCCAGGTGCTCTTTATCGGACACAATGATGCCACCGAGCACGTCTCCGTGACCGGCTAGAAATTTAGTCGCGCTGTGAACAACCAGGTTGGCTCCCAATTCCAGGGGACGCACCAGTAGCGGGGTGGCGAAGGTGTTGTCCACCACAGTCGCGGCTCCGGACGCCTGGGCCAGTTCGGCAATGCGGTCGATCTCGGCGACACGCAGCAGCGGATTCGACATTGTTTCCAGCACGACGCAGCCAGGTTTGTACTGGTCCAGAGCGCTCTTCACAGCGTCCAGATCGCATACATCAATGAAGTGGACTTCCACTCCGAGCGGCTCGAGCACCTTAGTGAGCAGACTTGTGGTCGCGCCGTAGAGGGCGTCCGCGGCGAGAATCGATTTGCGCCGATCGACCAGCGCGGTGATCAGCGCGATATGCATCGCAGCCATGCCTGACGAACAGGCCAGCGCGCCCGCGCCATTTTCAAGCTCCGCAACCAACTCCTCGAGCGCGGCGTTGGTTGGATTGTCATAGCGGGAGTAGCAATAGCCAGGCTCCTCGCGGCCCAGCACGCGATCGAGTTGGGCGGTGTCTTCGTACAGATAAGTCGATGCCCCGAATATTGGTGTCGTAGCCGGGATGGGAGCGCCGGGCCGGGCCGGATCCCGCTTCCGATCGCCGGCGTGAACTGCTTTGGTTTCGATCTTCATTTTCGTTTCCAGCGAATGCCTTCCTTGGTGTCTTCGAGGATTATTCCCGCTTCGAGTAATTGCTGGCGAATCTCATCCGCCCGCTTGAAATCTTTTGCCTTCTTGGCTTGATTGCGCTCCTGGACGCGCGCCTCTATCTCTGCATCAGCCATTCCAAGCTGCTTTTCACTTGGCCGCAGTACATCCACCACGCTGTCGAATCTCTCCAGGAGCCGCAGTGCCGCCGGGGCGTCGCCCGCGCGAAACTCACCGGCGTCCATGGCTGTATTTGCATCGCGCACAAACTCGAATACGGCGGCCAGGGCTTCTGCCGTGTTCAGATCGTCATCCAGACTTTGATCGAAGCGCTCCAGGGCTTGCCCGGTGCGTTCGACCATCATTGGATTCGATCCTTCAGGGAACTTGTCCGTCTCGAGCCGCAGCCGGAAGTTTCGCAGCCGTTCGATCGACGTGGCCGCGGCCTTCAGACCCTCCATCGTAAAGTTCAGCTTCTTCCGGTACGGGACCGAGATGAGCAGGTAACGGACCGCTTCCGGCGCATAGCCCATCTCGAGCAGCTCGCGCAGAGTATGTATGTTGCCAATGGACTTCGACATTTTCTGCGAGTCGATATTCAAAAACTCGCAGTGTAGCCAGAACCGCGCGAATGGCTTTCCAGTGATCGCCTCGGATTGCGCGATCTCGTTTTCGTGATGCGGGAAAATCAGATCGACGCCACCGGCATGGATGTCGAGCGTCTCGCCCAAGTACTTCATCGCCATGGCGGAGCATTCGATGTGCCAGCCAGGACGGCCGTTTCCAATCGAGGTCTCCCAGAACGGCTCCCCGTTCTTTGGCGCTTTCCACAGCACGAAGTCGCGAGCGTCGGCCTTGTCGTACTCGTCGACGTCAACGCGCGCGCCGGCGCGAATTCCGCTGAAATCGTTGTGCGAAAGCTTGCCATATTGCGGAAAGTGAGAGATCCGGTAATAAATCGATCCGTCGCTTTCATAGGTAAACCCTTTGGAAGTGAGTGCCTCCACAGCGGAGACCATCTCGGGAATGTGGTCTGTAGCCCGCACCAGGTGCTCCGGCCGTTCCAGCCGCAGCGCCGCGGTGTCTTCGAGAAACGCCTCCGCAAACTTCGCCGTGTATTCCGCGAGACTCTGGTTGGCCGCTGACGCATTCCGAATGATTTTGTCATCCACGTCCGTGATGTTCATGACGTGATTGAGCTGATAACCGCGCGCCCGGAGCCACCGTCGCAAAACATCCTGGAACGTGAATGTTCGCAGGTTGCCGACGTGCACGTTGTTGTAAACCGTGGGTCCGCAGGTGTACATTCTCACGGTGTTGGACTCCGCCGGAGAGAATGGCTCAACCTGCTGGCTCAGGGTGTTGTAAAGACGCAAAGGCATGAATCGGA
The DNA here is from genome assembly GCA_051000095.1 of Bryobacteraceae bacterium. Taxonomy (GTDB): domain Bacteria; phylum Acidobacteriota; class Terriglobia; order Bryobacterales; family Bryobacteraceae; genus JBBSHP01. Next base: position 10,794 of record JBPCOQ010000014.1, read on the forward strand.
GAGTCTTTTCATCGTAGCAAGTGGCACAGACACGCTGCGTGCGTTCCGCATTCGTGTCTGTGTTGGTCGTCAATGTCAACCAGCCGGATGTTATAGTGAGCCAGTGGCGACGGCATCGGAAGACTCAATACTCGCCGCGTTCTATGGCGCCGGCGCTTACCTGCGAGGCCATTTCCGGCTGACCAGTGGCTTGCACAGTGTGGAGTATCTGCAATGTGCGCTGGTGCTGCAACATCCCAGGCACGCCGAATATTTCGGAAAGCTGCTGGCCACCGAATTCCGGCGGCTGGAGCCAACTCTCAATGTAGGCGTGGTGGCATCGCCGGCTATTGGCGGGTTAATCATCGGCCACGAGGTTGCGCGATCGCTGGGCGCTCGCTTCATCTTCACTGAAAGAGATGCGCAAGGGCACATGGCTCTGCGGCGGGGCTTCTCGGTGGAATTCGGCGAAGCGGCGGTGGTCGTCGAAGATGTGATCACAACGGGCGGCAGCACGCGGGAAGTCGTGTCGGTGTTGAAACAGGCTGGCGCGCGCGTCTTGGGAGCGGGTTCCATCATCGACAGGAGCGCCGGCAAGGCCGATCTGGGCGCGCCGCGGGTGGCGCTCAAGACGCTCGACGTATCGACCTACGAGCCGGAGCACTGTCCGTTGTGCCGCGAAGGCGTGCCGGTGGTAAAGCCCGGATCGCGGCCAGTGGCCGTCCGGCAGTAGCGTGTCGCGGCGCATTCGAATCGAGGTTGCCTATGACGGCACCGGGTACCACGGCTGGCAGGTGCAGCCCGGTCTGCCCACCATTCAAGGCACTCTCGAGCAGATCGCCTCCGAGATCGAAGGCAAGCCGGTGCATGTTGCGGGCTCGGGACGCACGGATGCCGGTGTGCACGCGCTGGCGCAAGTTGCGGCTTTTTCGATCGACAACCCGATCCCGGTGGTGAACCTTCAGAAGGCGATGAACCGCCTGCTGCCGCGCGACATCCGCGTAAACCGCGCGCAGGAAGCGCCACTGGATTTTCATCCTCGGTTCGATACCCCAGCGAAGACCTATGAATACCGGATCTTTCGAGGCGAGGTCTGCTCGCCCTTCGAGCGGCGCTGCGTTTATCATTACCCCTATCCGCTCCGAATCGAAGGCATGATCCAGGCAGCGCCGCTACTCGAAGGCGAGCACGATTTCACCGCCTTTGCAAGCTCCGATGATCGTGACGGTTCGAAAGTGCGTACCATCTGGTCGTCGCAGGCGAGGCTGGAGGGGGAGCGCTTTTATTATCGAGTGCGTGGCAGCGGATTCTTGAAGCACATGGTGCGCAATATCGTGGGGGTGCTTTTGGAGGTGGGGAAAGGCAATCTCACGCCAGCCGATATCGAGCGGCGATTGAAGCCGGCTTGCGGGATTGCCGCCGGGCCCTCGGCGCCCGCACAAGGGCTGTTCCTGATGGGTGTGGAGTATTAGATATCACGCGCGCACCGAAACCCGGTGTGCGCCGTTCCTGTATCCGGCGTATTGCTTGTCCGCGCCGCCACACGATACCGGTTGCAATACGATTTGTGACACAAAAACGACCCACCCTTAATTACCCTCGCTTGGCCTATGGGCGGTCCCACCGGGTTCACGCGAGTCGTAGTCACGTGATACGCCGGATGAAACCAGTCCGCGCACCATTCCCACACATTGCCGGTAATCGTCTGGAATCCAAAGCCGTTCGGAGGGAACGCGTCCACGGGTGCGGCAAATGCATATCCATCTTCAGCCGTATTGATTGTGGGGAACTCGCCCTGCCAGATGTTGCAGAGATGCCGCCCATCGGGAGTCAACTGGTCGCCCCAGGGATAGAGTTTCTGTTCCAGGCCTCCGCGCGCTGCGTACTCCCACTCGGCTTCGGTTGGAAGACGCTTGCCGGCCCATTTCGAAAACGCCGCGGCGTCGTTCCATGACACATGAGCTACTGGATGGTTCAACCGCTCCGCGCTACTGGAATCGGGACCTTCGGGATGCGCCCAATCGGCGCCGTCCACCTTGCACCACCACTCCACTCCACGAACCGTGTCCGGTTTCAGCCGCGCGTATTCTTCCGGCGCGATCTGTTGATAGAACACGAATGACCAGCCGAAGCGCTCGGCCTCAGTCTTGTATTCGGTCGCCCGGATAAACTCGCGAAAACGCTGGTTCGTGACAGGCTCGGCGTCGAGAAAGAACGGGTCCAGCGTGACTTCACGTACCGGCCCTTCCCCATCGGCGGGGAAGCCTTCCTCCGATTCGGAGCCCATCAGAAATCCGCCGCCGTCGAGCCGGATCATGCCGTTGGTAGATCCCGTTGTCATGCGCGGCCGCTCGTCCGACGTTTTACGAGATACGGCAAGGTAGAACGCGCGTTCCTTACTCGGGACGCAACAAGGATGCGGATGCGCGGATTCGCTCATTTCACTCGCCGAACCTCCACCCGGGTTCTTAGATTCGCAATGTAATCACCGAGCGCGCGGTGCTGCTTACGCTTGTGCAGTTGATCCTGGAGCGCGGATTGCACTTCATCGAATGCGCGCATTCCGCCGGGCTGACGATTGAGCGCTTTCGCAATGTGAAAGCCAAACGCCGTTCGGAATACCGGGCTGATCTGGCCAATACCGAGGCTAAACACTGCATCGTCGAACTCCGCGACCATCTGACCTCGCGGGAACCAGCCTAAATCACCTCCCCCTCCGGGGCAATCGGAATGAGCGTCGGCAAGCTCGACAAAATCTGCTCCGCTGTCGAGTTGCCGGCGAAGCTCCTCGATGGCGGACCGCGCCGCCAATTCGGGCGTGCTCTCATCCACATTCTTTACGATGTGGGCTACCCGGATCAGCTCCGGGCTGTGGAACTCATCGGGATGCTTGCGGTAATAGTCGATCACCTCTTTGCGTTTGGGTTTTGCGACCTTTCCGATAACCTTGCCGATCAGCCGGTCGAGTCGAAGCTGCGCTCTGGTGTCCTCAATTAAGATGCTCTCGTTCATCGGAGTGACGCAGTTTTCCTGGATCTGCCCGTGGGCTTGATCTAGCGCTTCCGTCTGGATAGGCGATGTATCCTGTTCGGCCTGCTGGCGCAGCATCACCCGCTCGATGATTCGTTCCTGGGCCAGCTCCCGTAACTGCATTTCCGCGGTGAGCGGATCGGAGCCGGCGAACATCTGCGCACAGCGGGGCCGAAGAATCCGCGCTTCCGCTCGGATCGCCGCGTCCTCCACACGTTCACCGTTGATCTCGAGGGCCACTTTTCACCTGCGAAGAAGCTGTGATAACTTCTGTTTCATGCTCGCGTACCAGGACTGCGGGTGCGCGGCCGCCGGCTTATTCTCCGTCAGCGCCGGGGCCTCTTCTTTCTTTGGAACTGTGTAAGGAGCGGTATCCACGTTGTTCACGCGGTAGCCATTGAAGACATATTTCTTGCGCCATAAGTTGCCGTTGTCGTCCTGCAGGATTAGCCAGAAAGCGGGGTTGGCGCCCGAGGTGTTCACTTCCACGGGATAGTGACCGATCACGTCGCGATCGATGTAGACGGTCTCATAGCGGTGGTGCCGGAGGCTCCAGATGAAGAAGCGGAAGTTGTCGAACTCAAACGGCGTGCCACCTTTGCGGACCGTCGTCCATAGCCAGTTATGTTTCACCTGCCCCTCATCCCGCACGTTACCCATTGCAAAATACGACGTGATGCGGTGACCTTCCGAATACTGCGCGACCTCGTCTGGAATGGCCATGCTCAGCATTCGCGACAGCACCCAACCGACTTTGCCATCATTCGCCCGTACCAGGGTCCAATCATCCTGGGGCACGGGCGGAGCGATAGGAGCGATCTGTTTGGCCGGTGGCTTTACGACTGGCTCGGGAGCGCTTGGCAGATGCGTCTTCGAAAGGCTTTGCCAGTTGGACGGCAGTCTCGGCGCCAGCGGCATGGGAGGCGGTGGAATCTTGGCGGAGCCGGGCCGCGCCTTTTTGCGACGCGAAATCCTCGGCTTAATTGGCGGAAATGAAATCGCGGCCACGGCCTGAGTGCGCGGCGTGACCTTGTGGCCGATGACTTCGAGCTTGCCTCCCTCGGGGATCTGCAAAAAGCTGGGCGAGGTCCGGCTTGGGTCGGTGTGAAGATTCACCACCTCGGATGCGCTCGCCGTGCCTTGCGATGGAAACTGCGCCGCTTGCTGCGCCATCCGCTGCAGCTCGGTCATCTGCCCGGGGCTGAGGAGTTGGCGCGTATCGGTCCAGCCCTCGATTCCCCCCGCCGTTCTGACTTTGATAAAGCGCCGTTTATATCCGACGATGTCCAGGCGTTCGGCGTGATGCACAGTAGCCGACACCGGCGATTTCGGGTTGACGTCTTGATGAAGAATCAGCGTGGAGGGGCCAACATAGGCCTGGCCAATAGCGGGTGTCCGGTTCTGTTGGGCACCGCAGGAGATCAGGAAAAGTATAGTTATGGAGAGAGCTAGCAGCCTAAATCGCACGCGCGCACGGATCTACTGCTAGTTTATCAATAATGGCTGAATGCGAATGGTATTGCCCGAAGTGCAACCGCGCGGTGGACGATCCGCTGGTGTGCGGCGACTGCACGGCGATCATCTGCAGGAAATGCGGAACGGCGCTGGAGCGCGTGGATGAGTTGGGAATCGGCTGATAGCTTGTGGGACATGCTTCAGCTTGTCCGCATACCGAGGTCGAAGAACTGCGCTCAATTCCAGCAATCGTAATCTGGCGGCAGCAGCACCTTAGTTGCGCCGCCCCTCAGATTCAGATACGGGCCAGCGGCTGCTCGGCCAATAATTGCCTTTGCCCTCTCATCGCAACCGCCCTGGGCGCTTAGTTAGTGCGAGGCACTCTGCCTGATCTGCGAGCTCCTCATGGAGCTGTCTTAACGCGTTGTTCGCGGAAAACCCCGCATGCGCTACAAACTCGCGAAGTGACTCCGCCACAGTGAGCCCCTGAGCTGCTAATCTCTTAAGTTCATCCGTGGATAGGTTCTCCGCCGTCTCATACAAGGCGATTGCCGCCATGGTAGCGACCTCGATCTCATTTACAATCTCGATCGGGACAACCCCGGATGCCAAGAAGCATAAGCGTTCTCGACCATAGCAGCGGCTTGATAATAACGAGCACTCCACAGATGATATAGGACTGAGGTTGCGGTCGCCACTTGTTTACATTCTACCGATTCGCGATAGTCGCTCACGAGGCAACCGGCAGCACTCAGCCAATAATCTGGTTCAGCGGGATTGTCACCGAGCCGATCGAGCCGGACGCGGCGTCGCGCACCACCACCCGCAGGCTCTTGGCTTGCGACGCGCGGGCGACCAGTTTCCGGTAGGTGAGACCCTCCCGCAACACGCGCTGGTAATTGGGTTGCAACAGCCGAAGCTCGATCACATCGGTGGCTGCATTGTATTGGCTGCCCCCATCGTCCTTCTGAACCATAATAATGTCCAGCCGGCCGGCCCAACGATTCCCCTGTTGCTCCAGGCTGATGCCGCTGCTCTCCACGGTCACATACACCTCGAAGGCGTCGGGAGGGCCAGTCCGCCGCGCCTTGACGACTAATCCGATGGCGCTCGCGTCGATCGGGCTCCACACCGCGTCCTGTAGTTCAGCTTTGCGGGTCCTATCATCCTGGGGCCGCTCGCCAAAATCGAAGTATCCTTTGCGGTAGCGGAGATTGACGCCCGGCCGATCCACTTGAAGCTTGATCTCATGAAACTTGCCGTCGAATTTTTCATCCGACGGATAGAAGCCGAGGGTATAGGTAAGCCGGGCATCCTCGACAGCCTCGCGAATCGCATTCTTCAGATCGTTGGTGTTGTAATACGCGCGCCCGCCGGTGCGGCTGGCGAGTTCACGCATCGATTCCTGATTCCGAACGCCGGGTGGTGGACGGAGGCTCGGACGGGTGTTCGGGCGGAGATCGGCCATGCGGTTCTCGGCGCTGAATCTCGGGTCCACAATGAGACCGCGCGCGTCTACCGGGTAGATTGCCAGGTTCGCATTGTTGACGGCGCGGACGGTACGGTCCATCTCCGGCGTGAAAGTCCTTTGCTCGCGAGACGGATCGGCTCGCGCGGATAGATCGTCGAACCCGATGGTCAGCGGGAAGCCGCCTGAGACCCAGATCAGGTTCTTGCGGCCCGGAATGCGCGCGACATGATCGGCGATAAACTCGATTGCGCGCAAGGTGCCTTGCACGCGGTTTACGGTGTAGAAATCGGCCTCGGCGCCGCTCACGCCTCCGCCGCGCATCCAGCTATCGAGATTGAATGAATCGTCGCCGAGCGCGCCGGACGGCTCGGAAGCCGCGAGGTCCGGAATATTCTGGGGCCCGTATTTGGAAAGTCTGCGCACCAGATCGGACGCGTCGGTAGTGTAATCGTGCAGAACCCGCAGATTGCGGCCGAGCGCGTAGATGGCGATGCGGTCGCTCGGCTGGATCTGCCGCAGAAACTGAATTACCTGCTGCTTCGCGTAAGCTTGGTCCTCAAATTTAGTGTTCAGCGCATCCAGCAGCAAAAGCGTGACGCTGGAGGGCGTGCCTTCGCGCTCCTCCAAACGATTGGTGAAGGTGTTCGGCGGCAACTTCACGGGAGCGGATTGCGGCAGCGCGCCGGTGGATTCAACGGAGAACACACTGACCGGCTGGGGCTTGCCATTCACCTTGATGTGGAACTCCTGCTTTGTCAGATCCGGAATGGGCTGACCCTTTTTGTCTTGAGCGATCACGTTGATCTGGACCAGGCGCGTGGTGGATTTGAGAACGACCGGACCAGGAGCGGGCGCCGTTTGCGATTGAGTGGACGGGATAAGGTACAGCACGCAGATCGCGGCAGACCAAAGCTTGGTTCTCAGCATCGATTGCATCGGCGCGCTCCTTCTATAATTGAAAACCCGAGCAACTTGATTATCTCCCGGCGCTGAAATGGCTGATCGCTAAGTGGTGGATTCTGCGACGTGGCACACGCTTGGGTGTTCCCCTGCCCGGCGGCCGGGCAAAGACCGGCTTGAAAACATCAGTGTCTTCGTCTAAGTGCAACACAGGCAAGAATGCCCAATGCCACTTACTTAAGTGGAGCCAAAACATTTTCAATAACTTACGTCTTTGCAAAAATGTGGAGCAGGTCTCCGACCGGCTCGCGTTCCAGTGGCGAATCCCTGAAACACCGCCTTCGGCGAGCAGGTCGGGGACCTGCTCCACGCTGGCAAACCGAACGTAAGCCGCTGATAAATCGGACCTTACCACAAAGTAAGTGGCATTGGGCATGCCTGCCTGTATTACTAATCT